>JBDUAJ010000072.1:0-11643 GCA_040004695.1 Nitrospirales bacterium
TCTTAAGAAGAGGTCTATCAAGAAAGTAATCGATTTGGGCTGTGGTGATTTCAGGGTGGGAAATTTAATTGATAAGTCGTCTGTACAATATATTGGAGTGGACATTGTTCCCGACCTGATTTCAACAAATAAAAAGTTGTATAGCTCTTCAAACGTTAGCTTTCTATGCTTGAATGCTGTGCAGGATGACCTACCAGATGGTGACTTATGTCTTGTACGACAGCTATTCCAGCATCTATCAAACGAGCATATTTCCCAGATTTTACAAAAATGTAAGAAGTACAAGTATGTTATCGTTTCAGAACATTTACCAACCGGAGACAATATTGTTCCTAACCTGGATATGAATGCTCACTGGGATATACGAGCCATTCAAAATTCCGGCGTGTTCATAGATAAAGCCCCCTTCAATTACAAAAGTGAAATTCTTCTTGAGCTGGACCCCGACCATAAAGGCTATGAAGGCTCCGTGATACGTACATCGCTAATTCAGAATCAATAATGATACCTATTACATCCTGGCTTACCTATTTCAGAATACCCCTTTTCCCTTGAGCTGCTCCGCCTGCTCCGGACTGTGGAACTGATGCAGGTCGAGACATTGCTCCTTAGAGCGGTTGGTTGCGCGAGACCACGCTCTTTGCCGAACCGCTTGTCATAATACCGAAACATAGAGGAACTTCGATTTGTCAGAGAAGGGAAATGTGTGAACATTTGTAAGCTCCCCGTAAATCAGACTCGGTTTCTTTGGACACCCAATTGTTCTACTATGGGGAGCCAAGGAGGCCGATAGGGAGTCGAAATCTCGCAAGCCATCAACAGAGTCGTCCAGCCAGGCCGAGCCGCCAGACGTTCCAGAGCGTGGGAGCGCACCCCGAAAAACGGAGGGGGGGCTCCGGCTCTTGCGCGGCGAGCCGCTCGACGCCGTCTCACGCGAGAGCCAGGTGCCAGCCCATGAGCTAGAGGGGTGGCACCGGGCCTTCTTGGAGGCCGGCGGTCGACTCCGAGGAGCGTGAGTGGCTGCGCACCCGCGCCAAGCGGGTACAGGACGGCTGGTGCTGGTTCTTTGAGGCAATCGATCATCATCCCGATGAAGTGATGGGCTGGCATGCGGCGAAGCGGGGCGATCGCTGGGCGGCCCTGCTCCCGATCCGACAAGGCATCCGGGCGGCCTTCAACGACTTCGCGAAAAAAAATTGCCCGTGGGCTGCGCGTGCGTTGTGATTGGGGTCCGCAATATGTGGCGACCGCCTGGATCCAAGAACTGAAATGGCTTGGCATCACGATCTCCCCAGCTATTGTCGGAGAGCCGCAATGTAATGGTGTGGCAGAGCGGTTTATGCGCACACTGAAGGAGCAATGTCTCTACCTGCATCAGTTCGACAGCCTGGCGCAAGCGCAGCAGATCATCGGCGAATTCATCACGCGCTACAACACCTACTGGCTCATTGAGCGGCTTGGCCATCGCACGCCGGCGCAGGCACGAGCCGCGCAGAGTTCACGAGCGGCATAAAAATGTTCATCGTGTGTCCAGAAAACCGGATGCGGTACAGGTGGACCGTATCTCTTCTCCCCATTGTCCACTATTAGACCTCGGCACGAGATCGTGTCGGATTGCTTCGCAGCCTAACGTCCGCACATCTTACATGAGATATGCGGAATGGAATCATTCTGGCAGTCCCGCATATTGCCGGCCCGGAAATACATTCTCCTGGGTCACATGCTAATAGAGATGTGTGCGCGGCACGTTACGGTCGCCGGATTTTCCGTGCAATGATACAAAATAGGGTCGCGCTTTCTAGCTTCCGTCCAGCCCTCTCATCGATCTCTCACTAAAACCGCGCTGTATTGTGTTTAAGTACAGGCCTGATAAGAGGTTTTCAGGATACCGGCGTGCATACGCCTATTACCCTATGAGTTTATCCGATCTTGTCTTGCAGGGAGCACGACTATAGGTTGCGCTTCGCATCATAAGAGGTTTGATGGATCCAGCAAGTCGGTGGGAGCTCTTACAAGGAGGTAGGTAGTAATGGCGAAGGCGCGTTCTTTTCAAAAGCTTCAGGCGTGGTACAGAAACCAGCATAGTGCACGCATGTCTGAGATGTCGGCGGGCCACACAACACGAGGGGTGCGTGCGCGCAAAGCTTCGTCGTTTGCCCTCGAATCGCTCGAAGCGCGGATCCTGCTCAGTGCCGAGTTAGCCGCGGCAGTTCCGGTGGCGCCTGTGCCCCAGAATGTAGACGCCTCGGCCACAGTCTCCATCATCAATCCCACTCAGGCCACCGGTGTCGTCCAGGCCAATAGCACGGCCAGTCCTCACTTTTCATCTCTTCGAATTGCCGACTTCGGGCGGAATTATTCCGAAAGCTCCTGGGGCAGCGCCTCTTCATACTCGCGGACAGAAGCAGCCGTGCAGTGGTATGCCGAGCATGTTGACCTTACCGAGAATCAGAACGCTGTGGCACATTTTCGGCAGTACAACCCCACTATGCAATCGTGGACCTATGCCCTTGATCTGTATCAATTTGAAAACCAGGTTAGCGCTCTACCGGAATCCTCTTTCCTTCATGTTAGTGAACCTACGTCAGTGACGTTGAAGGACATTTACGGGAACGTCATGGCAAATTATACAATCCCGACGGGCGGGCGATTCGAAGCCGCAGTCTGGACAGCCAAACATTACCCTTTTAACCTCAAAGATGCCAACCTGCGAGCCTACAACAGTGAGCGGATTCTCAATATCATCGGCGGTGAGGCGGGCGTGTTCCTTGATGCACATGCCGTAGGGTTCGCCGACACCTACAATATTGGGAGACTCACGACGATTAATTACGGTGGAGGAATTCAGGAGTATGGCGGACGCCGACCAGGCGACCCCACTTTCGAAGTTGAATACAACGCAGACGTGGTGAACTGGCTTCATCAACTTCAGGGTAACCTGTCTGCAGCAGGGAAGTGGGGTGCCGTCAATCAGGCAACGAATCTGGGATACGATCAAAGGGCACGGGACCAGGCGGCGGCCATCGGTGGTTTTGAAACCGAAAATCTCATTGCGCCGGACCAGGTGCGTGGTTCAGACACCGTACAGGCGTTGTATGACCTCACACAACGGGTGACCGCCAACGGAGGCCCAGCCATTCTCAGCGGCATATGGAATTCCATCCCGTCGGATTATACGCCGGGCGACTATGGCACAGCCGCAGCCCGCCAAGACATGTGGCGATTGTCCTTTTATTACTTGGTGAAGGAAGCGGCAGGAAGTCCTGGAAAGGCGTACTTCGATCTGACTTTGCCAAGCAATGCGACCAATTATATCCCTGCGGATCAAGGCCAATGGCATGCCGCGTATCAAGTCGATGTGGGTCGACCGACCGGCGGGATGACCGTGGCGCAAAGCGGCAGCTCGCCGAGCGACGGTGCCGCCTATACGGTCTTTTCGCGATCCTATAGTAATGCGCAGGTTCTTTTTCGATCCATGGACCTGTGGTCCAGCAGGAACTTTGGAGACACGAGCGCGGTGACGGTCTCGCTCAATGGCAATTATCGTCAGTTGAAAGAGGACGGCTCGTTGGGGCCGGTCACCAATACGGTTCAAATTCGCAATAGTGAAGGATTGATCCTCCTTCCTGAGTCAGGCGTGCCCTCGAATGTCGTGGCAAATAGTCGACCATTGACGCCAGTACCTATCCCAGTGATTACGCCCCCACTCGGTCCGGCTGTCGTCGAACCGATTCCTGTCAATGCTCAACCCACACCTGTGTCCGTTGTCGCAACAACGCCTCCGGCTGGGTCAGCCGCTGAGATACTGGCCCCTCCGCTTCTTCCGATCCCGACTGTGTCGACGATTTCAAATGACACCGCCTCACCGCCGAGTCCCGCTCCTGTGGCACCTCCTGTACCAAGCACGCCGGAACCCGTAGCGTCCGCGCCGCCTGCTCCGTCACTCGCAGGTGAGAGATCGTATACAGTGGCGGAGATGCTGGTCAGGGACTGGAGGACAACGCTGTAAACCATGATCCGAAGAAAGATCCGTCAGGTCCTTCTCTCGTTTCAGGTCGTAAAACAAAGGGCCTGTCGCCGTCGCCGGTGACAGGCCCTGTCTTTCAGCTGGTCGCTCGGTCGTAAGCGTAAAGAACCCAGGAGAAGTTAGAGACGCGGGCTCATTGATCCACTGCGGGGGCTTGGTTAATGCGGGCTTGATTCAGGCCGGAACATCGATCGACTGTATTCTCGCGTCTTCGGTCCACGGTGAACAGCGTGTTGATGACTTCAATGCTACGGCTTAAGGGTTGAAGAGGGGGATGGCGAAGACAGACCTGCAATCGACTTGTTCGTAAGTGAATATTCCACGCACAAATCTAAACAATAAGCCGAAAACTGGTCGCCCTGGGCTCGTTGAATGAATGCAGCTGAAGAGAATGAAGTTGGGAAGACCGGTCAAGGCATAAGAATGAGAGCTTCTGCATTTCTAATTGATGCCGTCATGTTAGGAGGGCCGAGCGTGCCATCTCCACGGAGGAGCCGCATCGGCTGAGGTAATGTGATCGTAGCGACCGTAGAATCTCCATAGTCAGTGCAATTCCAAAAATCTTTTGGCCTTACGAGAATCAATGCTTTGGTATAGGCTCTCCCAAAGACGGTATAGTCACAGCCGGCTTTGCCGTGATGAAAGACAGAGGGTTCCGCGATTGGCCTGCCAACATCGAACTGGTATGCCGGGAGCCACTCTTTGGTAAACTCCATTTCCTGGCCGGGCTGAAAGTTAGGGCAGAACGTTGGATTGAAGAAGACGCGGCCAGAATTGCCATTCGACTCTTTGACGAGGTAGTAACCGGCCACGCGCCACATCCGATAGCGTTCCTGTGATGAGCGAAAGTTTCCAGCCGTATAGCCTGCCGGACCGGTATAACAAGGGCTGCCATGGAGATCGGTGACGCCTCCATTCGCCGTCAGTCGCTTCACCAGATCGATGAATTGTAGAAATTGATAGGCGCCGGCCCAGCCGTCTGGTCTAAACATCAATTCAGTCGTCACTCCTTTCGCGGCTAATATTTGATCGACCGCGAGTGGTTCCAACGAGTATCCGGCCGTATTGAGAAGAACGTATTTGCCGACTGGTCTCAGTGTCGAGCCGAGTGTATTCAGCCACCCAGCGACGGATGCATTGTAGCTCTGTTCTAATTCAGGGCTCTGCGGACGTGCTCCATTGAACTCTCGTATTCCGGTTCCGGACATACTTTGCACCTGTCGTCCCCATGAAAATGTAATCGAAAATCCAGGACCGTGCTCATCTAAGAAAATGGCGTTCACGTTTCGGTCATTGGAAAGGTGAAGGAGTTCACCAGCCTTCCACGTTCGAAAACCGGGATGCTGCGTATTAAATACCCACCGGCTGTCGCCCCACACAAAAACCTGTACCCGACATGATTTGTGGATCGGTTGAGGGGAAGGACATCCGGGTAAGCTGACTGTCGTCACCTCCTTGCCATCTAGCGCCATAAATCGCAATTGAGTGTTTTCTGAAAAATGGAGGAAGTAGTCTTCCGGGAGGGAAAGATCTTCCTGTGGATTGTCCCAACCACAGTTCTGGTGTTGGCAGGTGGAAAGATCCAATTGATAGTGGAAGAGCTCCATGGTGGTATTCTGCTTCCGCATGGCCTCGGCATTACCGTGTTCTTCTGCAGCATCGACATGGGCGGTGAACCATTGATAGGCCAAATCCTGAATGTGTCGGTCCGTGATATAGGGCAATGCGCGGCCAAAATCCAGGATGCCGATATGGTCCCAATGAGGACTGTGAGATCGCGGAGGCAGCAGGACCGATTGAGTTTCTTGTGCGGACGAGCGTGGCAAACACCACACGAGGAATCCTGTCATGACGATTGCCATCATTAACATGGATGTGCCGATTAACTTGGTTTGCCGACTCACGCGAACCTCCTTCGTAGTTCAGCGGGAATGCCATTACCATTGACTCATACACGAAGTGACCCGTGCTGGCTACCAGAAGCTATTTGATGGGCGCTGTCCGTCCTTGTGCATGTCGGACACACATACTTCACGTTTCACAACTTCCTGCACATGTCTTATGAATAACTGACAACAGATCGGGAGATTTTCTGATAGTGGCATGAGGGCTTGTTTGTAAAGATGCGTCTGGCACTCTCAATTAGTATGGCGGTACGCGGACGATGTCCTGGAGCATTCTTCTTTTTACGTGTGCCATTTCAGGCTTGTCTTACACCTACTTGTTTTATCCGGCCCTACTGTTGATGATCCGTGATCGTCGTGACCGTCGCCTACCGTTGTCAACTTTGCCGACGGTGACCGTCATTATTCCTTTCCACAATGAAGAGCGATGGGTAATCCTCAAGATTGAAAACACGCTCGCCTGGAAGTACCCGGCAGACCGTCTCCAGGTCATTGCCGTGTCGGATGGATCGACAGACCAGACGGCTGAACTATTGCGACAGTATGACGACCGTGTGACCGTCGTCGCGTATCCTTCGCGTCAGGGCAAACCGACGGCACTCAATGTTGGAGTGACGCACGCGACCGGCGATATTCTGATTTTCACAGATGCCAATGTGTTTCCGTATCCTGATGCCGCGCACGCCTTGGTGCAACGGTATGCTGATGGATCGGTGGCGTCTGCGGTAACG
Source organism: Nitrospirales bacterium (assembly GCA_040004695.1). Lineage (GTDB taxonomy): Bacteria > Nitrospirota > Nitrospiria > Nitrospirales > Nitrospiraceae > JAICXS01. The sequence goes on from JBDUAJ010000072.1 coordinate 6,663, forward strand.
TGGCCTTGCAGGCAGAGGGGAGTGCCGAACCATTAGGCGAAGGGATCTACATGCAGTACGAGCGGTGGCTGTTTGAAAGGGAGAGCCGCGCACTGACACTAGTGGGAGCCGATGGCGCCCTATTTTCCATTCGTCGAGCGCTCTTCGCTCCGCTTCCGACCGACACCATTACCGACGACTTTGCGATTGCTCTAGGCGTCGTCGCTCGAGGCCGGCGAGTGGTCTATGAACCTGCAGCGCGCAGCCTTGAACTTGTCGTTCCAGACGTGCGGGCAGAGTTCCGTCGTAAGATCAGAATGATCGCCGGCGGATACCAAACGCTGTGGCGGTATCGCCGACAGTTTCATCCTTTGACTCGACCCACGGTCGCCTGGCAACTTCTTTCTCACAAGTTGCTCCGATGGTTGGTCCCGGTGTTCTTGATGGCCGCCCTGGCATCGTCCTTTGATGCTCGCCGGAATCCGGTGATGGCCCTCGCGCTCGCCATTCAGATCGTGTTTTATAGTCTCGCGTGGTGCGGCTGGGTGAGTCAGACTTTGCGGCGATGGATGCCGGTGTATGTCCCCTATTATTTTTGCGCGGTCAATATGGCGGCGGCAATTGGGCTCTGGCGATATCTCCTCGGTCGGCAATCCGTGACCTGGCACAAAGTGCAGCGTTAGTGTCTCAAGGGTCTGCTATGGGCTCACTCGAGCAATTCATCGTTAAAATTCGCCGACGTGAAACGCCCTTGCATGCGCGGCTCTACGAATGGGGGAAATGGCTGAGGTCAATTCATGTGCCGGTGATCCCCGGCTTCCATCATCTGTTGTACAAAGAACGCCGTGTCCGCCGCTGGGCGTGGCAAACCGTTTCGCGGATAATGTATTACGAGCCGCTCTTCAAGACGCAATGTGAACGGGTTGGAAAGAATTGTCACGTGATCGGGGGCCTGCCTCTATTGATGGGCAATCCAATCCGCCTTCTTATCGGCGATGACGTCACTCTATCCGGTGTCACCACGTTTGTCGGATCGAAACTCATCGATCACCCCATTCTGGAAATAGGCGATGGTAGCTATATCGGATACCAGACCACGATCGTGACAGGACGGGAGGTGCGCATCGGGCGGCACGTGCTCATCGCCAATCGTGTGTTTATTGCCGGTGATGACAGCCATCCTATCGATCCAATCGCCCGTATGCGAAACATTCCGCCGTCTCTAGAGCACACCAAGTCGGTGTGGATTGAAGATGGGGCGTGGATTGGAGAATCCGCGACGGTCCTCAAAGGGGTTCGGATTGGTCAAGGCGCGGTGGTGGCTGCCCATGCCGTGGTGACGAAATCAGTACCAGCTTTTACCGTGGTGGCTGGAAATCCGGCGAAAGTCGTCAAGGAACTGGAGATTTCAGATCTTACGTCGAGCAAGATATTGGCCGAGGCCAATGTCTCTTAGTCACAATCGCCTCTTAAAGGCGGTGTCAGGATGACCGAACATCAACACGGTACGCATGAAGAACCATACGACATGATTCCTACGTCGCGGCCGATTCGATTAGCACAGATGGTGTACGCACTGTGTCTTGGCGGATCGGAGGTGTTAGCCTGGCGACTCGCTCGCTCTCTGAATGCGACAGGTCGCTATGCCTGCTCACTCTATGGGATTGCACGAGGAGGCCCACTTGCTGAATTGCTCGCGGCGGACGGCATTCCTTCCTATGCCTATGTTCGTCGTGGCGGAATAGATCTGCGTCTCATCGGTCGCCTGGCCTGGCAACTGCGTCGAAACGGCACGCAAGTCGTCCATACCCACCATCTGGGGCAATTATTATGCGGTGGGCTGGCGGCGAAACTGGCCGGTGCGAAAGTGGTACACACTGAACATGACTCTCACAGCTTAATGAAGCCCAGAACGCAGCGTCTCTTTCGGCTCCTCTCACGCTTTGCAGACCATATTACGACGGTGTCCGATCCGGTCACTCATTTTTTGAGGGATCAGATCGGCATCCCTTCGGCCAAACTTCAGACCATACCGAATGGCGTCCTTGTCGAGGCATTCCAGGATGCTCCGGGTCTGGCACGTGCGCAGTTCTCTTGGAATAAGGAGGATGTTCTCATCGGCTGTGTCGCGCGGTTGGAGGCCGAAAAGGGCCATGACATTCTTCTCACGGCTTTTCATCACCTCCAGCGTCGGTATCCACATGCGAAACTCTTGATCGTGGGGGATGGCAGTCTTAGAACGGCCTTGCGGGCGCAGGCGAAGGCCTTGGGAATCGATGGAGCGGTTCAGTTCCTCGGCGCGCGAGACGATATCCCGGCGCTACTCGCGACGTGTGATGTATTCGTGTTGCCCTCGCTAAAAGAAGGCGTCCCATTGTCGATTCTCGAGGCGATGGCAGCGGGAAAGGCGGTTGTGGCCAGCGCCGTAGGATCGATCCCTCACCTTGTCAGTCACGGCGAGACCGGTGTGCTTGTCCCCCCCGGTGATGCTCAGGCATTGGAATATGCGCTGGCCTCTTTAGTAGGGGATGCCCCGGCACGGACAAATCTGGGCCGCCGCGGTCAGATATTCGTGAGCGAGCACTATCACTTTCATCGCACGGTGAACGCGTACAGAAAGGTGTATGAGCATGGCCTGTCTTCTGTGCGCTATGGAATCGACGATGCCACTGCCCGTTCGTCAGCGTTAAGATAAAAAAAAGAGAGTCGATCACTCATGCACGAGTCCTTCTTGCCGGTTATGTTTCCCTTTGGTGGAGCCGCCATGTGTGTGGCCTTGGGCCTGCTCGTGATGGCCCGCACCCACCGTTCGACCGTGCATTGGGCTCTTGCGACGGCCTTGGCAGCGTTGGCCGTCACTCAGTTCGGGAACGGCATGAGTCTGCTGGCTGAATCCGGGCAGGCCCTCTTGTATTGGAGGCGTGTAGCCCTCGTCGGCGAAATCTTGATGCCCCTTGGCTGGCTAGCCTTCAGCGTGGCCTTTGCCCGGTCCAACGCTACAGAACTGTTGGACGAGTGGAAGCCCGCTTTTGGTGCCGCAGGCCTTCTGACGCTCCTGTTTCTAGGGTTGGTGGGGTCGGACCGCCTGTTTGGACTGGCCTTGCCGGACTCAATGACGGTGAGGTTGGGTCCGTCCGGCCATATCTATGCTGCCATGTATTTGATGGTGCAGGCGGTGATCCTTGCCAATCTCGAGCAAACCCTTCGCCATGCCGATGATCAGGCCCGTTGGTACATCAAATTTCCGGTCGTCGGCTTAGGGCTCCTCAGCATGTATTTTCTGTATCAAATGTCTGATCTGCTGCTCTTCTCGGTCTGGCATCCCGAATTGGCCTGGTTGAGTGGCATCGTCACGGGAGCGGCCTGCCTGCTCATTGGCTATGGGCTTTTCTATCGGCCCATTCCCGACGTCCAGATCTACATCTCGAGAAAAGTGATCACAGGGTCTCTCAGTTTTCTCCTTGTCGGGGGCGTCTTGGTCGGGACAGGGCTGATTGCCTCGTTTATTCGCGCATCCGGTTTGTCCGGCAGCATGGTGTTGAGCGCGCTGTTTGTGTTACTGGCCGTGACCGGATTGGTCTTTGTGCTGTTGTCAGCGCATGTGCGCCATGGCATGAGTCGATTTGTCGAGCGGCATTTCTTTCCTCACAAGTACGATTATCGTACGCGATGGTTAGAGGTGACAGAAGCCGTCGGTTGGGGACAGACGCCTGAGCAGATTGCGTGGCGAAGCGTTGATTTGTTCAAAAGCATTTTTGGCTCCAAAACGCTCGCCATCTGGATGGCCACCGATCTGGAGGAAGGACACTGGGGCCGGGTGGCCGCTCACCACGTCGTCGAGACTTCCGGACAGCTGAATGACTTGGGGGAAATCAAAGCCTGGCTGGAACGGCAACAGGAACCCTTCGAAGTCGGACAGCATGACGGCACCCTGCCTCCTTTATTAGGGCGCGAGCTTCAGATGACGAGCACGGTCCTGCTCATTCCGTTGAAAGCCTCGTCGCATGCGATCGGATGGGTAGCACTGGGATCCCATGCGGAGGGGAGCGGCTACTCTTGTCAGGATCGAGATCTGCTGCGCTGTATCGCGGCGCAATTGGCCGACCGCCTCCAGCACGTGATGCTGGCGTAGCGTCTTATCATGGCTCGAGAGATGGAGGCGTTCTATCAATACTCCACGTTCTTTCTCCACGACCTGAAGAATTTTATTGCGACACTATCACTGGTCGTGCAGAACGCCGAGCGGCATGGTGAAAAGCAGGATTTTCAACGAGCCGCCATGGTGACGGTCGGGTCGACGGTGAGAAAAATGACGGCGCTGATGGCGACCGTGGCAGCCTTGTCACGTGATCCGAAGCCCAAATTGCATGTCCTGGATGTGAATACTCTTGTAGATGAGGTCTTGAAAGGATTTAATGGCGCGGTCGGCGCAACCTTGATACGTCAAGCGCAACCCGTTCCGCTCGTGGAAGCGGATCCGGATCAACTCCAGCAGGTTGTACTCAATCTCATTTTGAATGCGCAAGATGCGGTCGGACCAGACGGCCGAATTATTCTGCGGACAGAAACGGTCTCACAGGCCCCTCAACTGGTCGTCGAAGACAATGGGTGTGGAATGGACCATGCCACCATCGCCGGATTATTCCGGCCTTTTCGGAGTACGAAAGGCAAAGGGTTGGGAATCGGTCTCTATCAGTGCCACAAGATTTTGCAGGCCCATGGTGGGACGTTGACCGTCGAGAGCGAGCAAGGGAAGGGCACGAAGTTTGTGATCCGTCTTCGTGCTCATGATGCGAGAGGGAGGCAGGCGATATGACGAAGCCAGGATTGATGATTGTCGACGATGACGAGGAGATCCGAGAACAGTTACGGTGGGCGCTGGAGGATACCTATGCGGTACATCCCGTGGGAAGCCCCCGTGAGGCCTTGACGTATATGAAACGCGACCGTCCGCCGCTGGTAACGCTGGATTTGGGGTTGCCGCCGCGGCCGGATGACGCGG
>JBDUAJ010000073.1:0-11627 GCA_040004695.1 Nitrospirales bacterium
CTTCCACGGAGCTGGTACAGCTGCGAGAGACCGAAGGTATCGGCGCGATTGACCAAAATAGTATTCGCATTGGAGACGTCGAGGCCGGACTGAATGATTGCCGACGTCACCAGGATATCGGCTTCCCGCTTCAGGAACTTCCACATCACACCTTCCAAGAGCCGTTCGTCCATCTGGCCGTGCGCCATCACAATGCGTGCTTCCGGGATGAGCTGCTGCAGCCACGTGCCCGTGCGCTCCATGGTTTGCACGCGATTGTGGACATAGTACACCTGCCCGCCACGACCGAGCTCCCGCATGATGGCTTCACGAACCGTCTCTTCGTGAAACCGCATGACATGTGTCCTGATGGCCAGTCGGCCGACCGGAGGGCTCTCGATGACCGAGAGATCCCGCAGGCCCGACATGGCCATCTGCAGGGTGCGTGGAATGGGTGTCGCCGTCAGCGTGAGCACATCGACCTGCGTCCTAAGCTGTTTGAGCCGCTCCTTGTGGCGCACGCCGAACCATTGTTCTTCATCGACAATCACCAATCCCAGGTTTCTAAAGACGACGTTTTTCTGAAGGAGGCGGTGTGTGCCGATGATGATGTCCAGGCTGCCGTCGGCCGCGCCCGCAAGGACGGCCTTCGCCTCTTTCGGTGTCTGAAACCGGGACAACGTGCCGACGCGAATGGGAAAAGGGCCGAAGCGTTGCGAGAAATTTTCGAAGTGCTGTTGCGCCAGAATGGTCGTGGGGACCAGCACGACGACCTGGCGATTGTGTTCGACCGCTTTGAAGGCGGCGCGCATCGCGACTTCAGTCTTGCCATAGCCGACGTCGCCGCAGACCAGCCGATCCATGGGCTTCGGCGCTTCCAAATCACGTTTGATGTCCTCGATCGCTTTGATCTGATCGGGTGTTTCCTCGTACTCGAAGGCGGCTTCAAACGCATGCGTCAACGTCGTGTCTTCGCCGTATTCGCTGCGCTGGACGACCTCGCGGTTGGCGTAGAGTTCGACCAGCTCATGCGCCATTTCTTCGATGCCCTTTTTGACTTTCGCGGTGGTCCGTCCCCAACTGCTGCCGCCCAATTTGTCCATCTTGGGGGCATGGCCTTCCGCGCCCTTGTAGCGTTGGACTTGATTGAGGCGGTCGAGCGGAACATAGAGGGTATCGCCGCCCGCGAAACGGAGGATCAGATAATCGCTTTCAAATCCTTGCACGGAAAGCCGACGGAGCCCTTCATAGCGCGCGATCCCGTGCTGAACGTGGACGACATAATCGCCGGTCTTCAAGTCGTCCAACGAGGACAGAAATGTCGCTGTCTTGCTCTTCTGGGCCGGCCGATGGCGCATGCCCTTGGCGAACAGTTCTTCTTCGGTGATGATGGTCAGGCGACCATCGGTGGAGACAAAGCCTTTGGAGAGATTGCCTTGTATCAGCCCGAACGGCGATTTCTGGGACGAGACCTTCCACTCATGCGGTTTCCACGTGGTCGCCGGCAGATCCTGTTCGGCAAAGAGAGAGAGAAGACGATCCAATTGCCCTCGCGTGCGCGCAACGATCACGACCGGTCCCACGAGCCGGAGCTGATTTAACTTGGCGAGTGTCTCGTGGAAGGGGGTCCCGCGTTGCGCCAACCCCACGCTGCCGGGAGACTGAGCGGGAAAGGTCACGATCGGCTGCCACTCCGGCCCACCGGTTGCGAGCGGCTCCAACGCAAGCCAGGGCCAGGGCTGCATGGCCGTTGATAGCTCTGTCCAATCGGCATAGAGATGCTCCGGAGAGGAATACCCCTTCTCCTCGGCGACATCGCCCAAGCGTAAGTAGGCGTCGGCGGCCTCATCCAAAAATTCGCTCGCCTTTTTGGCCAACGCCGAAGGCTGGTCCAGGACCACGATGGGTGGCTCGTGGAAATAATTGAGCAGCGTCTCCATGGAGGAGTACACTGTGGGACTTCGCCATTCCGCGTCGGGAGGAAGCGGCTCGAGCGCTTCCGGCCGGTCTGCGGGATGCAGCAATTCTCGCGCGGGGAGCAGCAAGGCGTCAGGGAGTTTCGCCGTAGATTTTTGTGTCGCGGGATCGAATTGGCGGATCGATTCAATCGTGTCGCCCAGTAATTCAAGCCGGAGCGGGTCGTCGTAGGCGGTTGAGTAGACATCGATAATGCCGCCTCGGACGCTGAATTCACCGGGAATCTCGACCACAGACCCTCGGCGGTATCCCAAGCGCAAGAGACGCGCAATAAGGGCTTCGCGTTCTATGGTGTCCCCGGCCTTCAGCCGCACGAAGCCATCCATAAAGACAGACACCGGCATCACGCGGTGAAGCAGTGCGGGGACGGACGTGATCAGGACCGTCCGTGCTCGTTCAGACAAACGGTGAAGGGTCCGCGCCCGTCGGGCAATCAGTTCGGGGGCGGGAGCGGTCGGCTCATACGGAAGCGTTTCCCATTCCGGAAACAAGGCTAAGGTTTCCGAGGGAAGGCCCAGCATGGTCTGGAAAAAACGCATATCGTCATAGACGCGCTCGGCATCTTCATCCGAAGCCGTGACAATTAAAAAGGAAGGGCCATCGGCACGTGTGAGCATGCTGAGGGCGAAGGCACCCATCGCCCCATGTATGCCGGAGAGGCACGGTCGGGTGGCCGCATGTTGAACGGCGTCATGAATCGGCTGAAGAAGCTGATCCCAAACCTGGAAGGCGTGAGGAGGTGCAGGCATAGAGGTACGTAAATCGTTATTCGTTAAACGTTAACCGGTTTATTCCGGATCGGGTTCTTTCGGCTCTCTTTCTTAGACGAATAACGATTCACGATTAACAAATAACGGGTTTTCGTATTTTCTCCACGAGCGCTGTGGTCGAAACGCCCGGGACCAGCGGAATGGTTTTTACGACGCCTCCACGCGCTTCGACGGTCTCGCGTCCGATGATCTTGTCCGGAGCCCAGTCCCCGCCTTTGACCAACACATCAGGCTGGATCTCGGTAATCAGGCGGCCCGGATCGGGCTCATCGAATAGGACCACATAATCGACGCAGGCGAGCGCCGCGAGCACCTCGGCGCGTTGACGCTCAGACACGATGGGCCGGTCGGATCCCTTGTTCAAGCGTTGCACGGATCGATCGGTATTCACGCCGACGACAAGAAGATCGCCCAGATCTCTGGCGGCTTGCAAGTAACGCGTATGACCGACGTGCATCAAATCGAAACAACCGTTCGTAAAGACGACGCGCTGACCCTGTGTCCGCTGTGCGGTCAGCGCCGAGACCACTGCACTCCGGCTGAGGACTTTCTCATGCACAGCTTATCTTAACCCGTCGTGCCCCCTAAAATCATATCTTCTCATTCAAGAGAGGCTTGTCGATCGCATGGGAATCGTTTAGTCTCTGCAGAAGTCTGGCGGTTGAGGTGCAAAGCAGGACGATATGGAGTCGCCCAATCAGAATCAGCAGTGGTCCATCGAACTCGGCGTCAGTCCCCAGTACGCGCAGGCGCATGGGTGGGTAGTGCATGCTCTGAACGGCTGGCTGTCCGCCTATTATATGGAGGATCCGCGCTTTCGGGTCCTGCGGCGGTTTCATGAGTTGGAAACAGGCATTGAAGTCTGGGTATGCGAGCACGAAGGGGACCAGCCCATGAAACGCCTGATCGCGCGCCTGCGAACCGATTTCCCGCCCTACCAGATTCACGAACGAACCGCTCCATCCGGAGAGAGAGCCCGTTATCTAGTTGATCTGCCGTAGGAGTGTTTAGAAACGCTCAAGTATGGCGCAACTGTCGCGAACAAGGAGGGGCCATGAAGACGCAAATATATCGAACTGTCGCGATACTGGGTGGAGGCATTGCCTTAGGCATAGGTGTGGCCATGGCGGAGGTACGGGTCGACGACTTGCCCAAACCGATTCCGCAGGTCATGGAGAAGGTGAAGGAGGTCGGGAACGAGGTCGGAAAAGGAATTTCCAAGGCGGCGAGTACTACCGCCGACGCGGTCAACAAGGCCGTCAAGGGCGACAAGTCAGATAATCAGAAATCGCAGAAATCGACCAAATAACGACCCACGGTGGTCATGCCGATCCATTCTGCCCACCAACTGATGCTACCGGCGGCGCGGCCTGCCCGTCTTGGGCTCGCTGAATCCCCGCTAGCGTCTCATAATTGTCATCCGTAATATGAATCCATTCCTTCGGCACTCCGGCGTTCTTGATGACCCTTGCCGGGACGCCGGCAACCCGCACATCCGTCGGTACGTCCTTATTGACCAGCGCGGCTGCGCCGACCACGGAGTAGGCGCCAATGCTGACACCGGGGAGAATGACCGCCCCTGCGCCGATCCAGGCCTGTTGGCCGATGTGAATTGGTCCGACTTCCTTGTCCAGATCACTGTGCGTAATCAACATGACGCCATAGGACACACGAACACCTTCCTCGATCGTAATGAGTTCCGGCGCATCCTCATCGAGCAAGGCCGTCCGGGCGATCCACACCGATGAATGGATATTGGCCCCACAGACTTGCCACAGCCGAGTCCGGAGCTGCCACATGGGGACAAACTGAATACATGGCATGAGAAGTTTTCGCAGTATCACGCGAGCGGGTGAGACGGACCGTCGACGGCGATATTCAAAGAGATTCAGCGCAAGCAGCATGTCGTGCTACCTAGATACAACGATCTAATGAAGTACTATCAAATTGTTTGCCACATCAGAACTCATTGATGTCACGTAGGAAGATGTTAGCTCAATTACCTAGTGTGAAGATTTCCTGACAGGCCTTTTGACTGAAGGGATATCAATTCATCTGATATATCGAGAAGAACAGCATTGAGAGGCAGATGGCTCTCGTAACGGCACTGTCAACTTTGCCGTCTATCTTGGGCAGGCGATTGGTGAACGTGTCAGGGGGGCAACTAATGGAGATTCGAACGAATTGTGGTCGCCGAGAGTGAGCCGGGTCCTAGGATCCCGCCCGGCAAGCGTCCATGTAGTCCCGTCTGAGGGAGTGCTGTGAGTCTTTACGCCGACCATATCTTTCCACGCCTCATGGATCGAGTCATGAGGACCCCGCGCTTTCAAGAACAACGGCAGGAGGCGCTCTCGCAGGTCTTCGGGAAAGTGCTTGAGATCGGGTTCGGCACAGGACTGAATCTGCCCCATTATCCGAACACGGTCACATGGCTGACCGCGATTGAGCCGGGTCATCTGCTGGCAAAGCGCGTGGCGGAACGAAGCGTCAATCTGGCCATGCCGGTCGAAGTCTTCCGGTATCGGGCGGAAACGCTTCCCTGGGAAGACCAACGGTTCGATTGTGCGGTGAGCACATGGACACTCTGTACGATCCGTGACCCTCTTCGAGCGCTCAGCGAGATTCGACGGGTGCTGAAGCCGGGTGGAAAGTTTATCTTTCTGGAACATGGTCGAAGCGATGATCCAAAGGTCGCCAGGTGGCAGAATATCTTGAATCCGTTCCAGCGGCTGTTTGCCTGTGGGTGTCATCTCAACCGGCGGATCGATCGGCTCATCGAAGACAGCGGGTTGACTGTGGAACACCTGGATCGGTTTGTGATGGAAGGCGTTCCGCGCCCCGGCGCCGATATGTATCGGGGGGTGGCCCGTCCTAAGCAGACGTCTCAAAGCACTGACCGGTGACCGGATCGCACGCACGGTCTCTACTACGTACATTCCTTTGCTATACTTGTGGGAATGAAGGCGGATCGCATCATGCAACGGAACGGCACCGATGACTACCGACAACCCATAGGTAGCAGTGCCGCGTCACCCGCACCGGCCGGTGTCGGCTCGGTTCCGGAGTGGGCGGCGTGGAACGACGAACAAGTCCTCGATCTTCGTCTCTGCGATCTCCATCTGCAGCTCGAAGGGAGTCCACTTGAAGAGCGTATCACGCAACTGTATCGGGAACTGGATGAACGCGGGCTGCGATTCCGACCGCATTTCTGGTTGTCTGATGAATGGTTCACCCCCGATGGCGTGCCTGGCATTGCCATTCCGTTTTATCTTGCGCACCCTCGTCTCGCCAAGCTTGAATTGAATCAGATGCTCGAAGTCGAAGGCGGCGATGTGGAATGGTGCATGCGCATTCTTCGGCATGAAGCCGGCCACGCGATTGAGAATGCCTTTGCGATCCGTCGCCGCCCTCGCCGTCAGCAGCTCTTTGGCCGGTCTTCCGTCCCGTACCCCGATCATTATTCATTTAAACCGTACAGCAAGAGTTTCGTCGTGCATCTGGAGTCATGGTATGCACAAAGCCATCCGGACGAAGATTTCGCCGAAACGTTTGCCATTTGGTTGACGCCGGGATCTCAATGGGAACAGCGGTATGCGGGCTGGCCCGCGTTCAAAAAGCTCACGTACGTGGATCGGCTGATGCGGTCTTTGGCCGGCCGAGAGCCTCGCGTGGTGGTCACGGAAGAGGTCGATCCTCTGAAGCGTCTGCGCAAGACCTTGCGTCAGCATTACAAGAAAAAGCGGCGGCACTATGGGGTCGATCGCCCCACGGTCTACGATCGAGATCTTCGCCGACTGTTCTCCGATGCGCCGCAGTTTGCCGACAACATGACCGCCATACGATTTCTGACCCGTATCAGAAAGCCCGTCCGTCGATTGGTCGCCGGTTGGACCGGGATTTATCAGTACACGGTCGACCAAGTCTTCGAAGATCTCATCGCCCGGTGTCAGCAGTTGAACCTCCGGCTCGCCGTGCCCGAAGAGCAGGCCAAAACGGAATTTACCGTGTTGCTGACTGTACAAGTCATGAACCATCTCGTGACCGGGGGGCATCGGATCGCACTATGAAAGCGCTGCGCGTACTTGTGCTGGTACATAAACACCTGGTGCCTCCTGAACATGCGTCCGCGTCAGACGCCGAGCAGGCCGAGTGGAAAACCGAGTACGACGTGGTGACGGCGCTGCAGAAGCTGGGTCACGAAGTGAAACCCTTGGGTCTTCAGGACGATCTCTCGGTGGCGCGCCAGGCTATTAAGGACTGGGAACCGGATATCATTTTTAATCTGCTCGAAGCCTTCGACAATATCGTCATGTTTGACCACAACATCGTCAGCTTTTTGGAAATGCTTCGCATGGCCTACACCGGAAGCAACGCTCGAGGCTTGATGTTGGCCCGGGACAAATCGTTATCCAAAAAGTTGATGGCGTATCACCGCATCCCGATGCCGGAATTCGCCGTGATTCGACGAGGGCAAAAGGTCCGTGCCTCGAAGCGTCTGCCGTTTCCCCTCATCGTCAAATCGTTGACTGAAGAAGCGTCCCTCGGCATCTCGCAAGCGTCAGTTGTGGACTCAGAAGAGAAACTAAAAGAACGTGTGGCGTTCATCCACGACAATATTGGGACCGATGCCCTGGTGGAACAATTCATCGAGGGGCGCGAACTCTACGTCGGTGTGATGGGTAACCACCGTTTACGCGTCTTTCCGATCTGGGAAATGCAATTCACGAAGATGCCGAATAGCGTGCACCATATCGCCACGGAGCGGGTGAAGTGGAGCGTGAAGTATCAGGAGAAGCACGGCATCCAAACCAGCGAGTTGAAAGATTTGCCCGAAGATCAACGCCAACGGATCCAACATCTTTGCCGGCGAGTCTATCGAGCGCTGGAGTTGAGCGGCTACGCGCGCATCGATTTGCGGATGGACAAGGACGGCAAAGCCTACGTGCTGGAAGCCAATCCCAATCCCCAGATTGCGCGCGGCGAAGACTTCGCCGAATCCGCCAAGCGCGCGGGCCTGTCGTATGAAGCGCTGCTGCAGCGCATCCTCATGTTGGGATTGCAGTGGAGACCGGCACATGTCTGAGATCAATCGAGTATGAAAATTTCTGACGAGAATTCGAAATTGAAATGGCGAACATGAAGGGCCCAACGATCCTGAAGCAGCCGTTACCCGAGCGCAAGAAAAGCCGATTCTTCATCATGAGTGAACGCCTCAACGTCTTGCGCGTAGGCGCGTAGGAGTGCCTCGATCTGGTTTGTTCGGCAATTGCCAAGCCGGATCCAAATCACCTTAGGTGGCGCACCCAAGACAAAACTTCTTTGATGGAAATCAGCATCCTTTGAGTCGAGGACAAAGCCGTGCTCTGCTGCATAGTTCCATACGGATTCATCATCTGCGGTGTGGAGCTGAACGTCTCGGACATGGATTGAATCGGGGTAGTGGCTTGAGAGGAGCCGAACCAACCTGGGAGAAAGATTGTGGTCGAAAAAAAGCTTCATGCACGTGGGATGGACACGAGCTTGCGTTCACGGTCTGCGGCAAAAGCCAGAGAGGCTCGGATATCCTCACGGGTGAGGTCAGGAAAGTCGGCAAGGACGTCATCTTCAGACATGCCGGAAGCCAAGTACTCCAAAACATCATAGACGGTAATACGCATGCCACGGATACAGGGTTTGCCTCCGCGTTTGCCTGGATCAATCGTGATGTACTCGTGGTAATCCATCCATTCACACTACGAAAAGGGAGGAGACTTGTCAATAATCTCCGTCATTAATGCTTTGGCGCTGCGATGGTCTACGTTTCCAATTAGATATGAGAAAATCGCCGCCGACGCCACGGCTCATGATGCCCGCCCAGTCTTTGCCACAGTGATAAGGATTGCTATTACTGTATGAGGGCCGCCAGGCTTTCAATGGAATGATGCCGCGCAGACCGTTGCGGCGGAAGTTGGGAACTGCTTTTGGCGCTGTGGTAGATGTGGCCGATGCCATACTCTTGCGCCGCGTTCAGGCAGGATTCGTCGTCATCGAGATAGAGCGTGCGTTTCGGTTCGAATCCGATGAGTCGCTGACAAATGGGCCAATATTCAGCCCGCATCTTCAAGTAACCCACCTCGAAGGCATCCAGGATTCGGTGGACATGACGGTCAAGGCCGGTCTTCGCTACTTTGATGGCTACCCCGGCCACATGGGCATTCGTGACGAGATGCACGCGCTTCCCCTTGGCGTTGAGATGGCGCAGAAACTCTTCAGCGTAAGGCAAGAACCCAATCATATGATCGAATTCCTGGGTCATCGCGATGACGTCGATGTCGAGGGTCTTCGTCCAATAGTGCAGATCCGTCCAGTTGAGTTCACCCTCCACTGTTCGATAGAGCGCAAATAGCTTTTCACGGGCTTCTCCTGCCTCCAGCCCATATTTTGCTGCATACCGCCGCGGAAGTTCTTCCTCAAAAAAGAAATTATCGAAATGGCGGTCCAAGAGCGTCCCGTCCATATCCAACAGGACGTCGTCCACTTGATTCCAGTCAAACCCGTTGATGAGTCCCACGGTACACTCGCTGGTTGACACTCAACCGTATCGGAACAGTCGGAGAGTTATTATAGCCGAGACTATGTTAGAGTGCCGCTCGTTCTCATTCTTGCCGCATTTGTTTTTAACAAAATTCCTATGATAGGTTCGACACGTGAGCACGCTATGACTCAGGATCTCTTCACCATCACGCCTCCGCTCGTGGCCATTGTGGGCCGTCCCAATGTAGGCAAATCCACGTTGTTCAACCGCATGCTGGGTAAACGGAATGCGATCGTGGACGACGTCCCCGGCGTCACACGAGACCGCAATTATGCCGATGCCAGCTATCGCGGCCGACCGTTCAGGCTGGTCGATACCGGAGGATTGGATCCGAGCTCAACCGATAGCATGCTGTCTCTTATCCGCCAACAATCTCAGATCGCCATCGCTGAAGCAGACGTCCTCATCTTCGTCATGGACGGCCGCGCGGGCCTGACGCCGGCGGACGAAGAAATCGCCACCTTGCTGCGACCCGTGAAAAAGCCGGTCTTTTACGCCATTAACAAAGTCGACACGCCGACTTCCGAAGGTTTGATGTCCGATTTTTATCGACTCGGCAAGGACACCTTATTTCCCACCTCGGCTGAACATGGAGTAGGGGTGGACGACCTTCTGGAAGCCGTCTATCCGCTGTTACCGCAGCAGGACGCAGAGGCAGGGCCGACGGCCGTGACACGCGTCGCGGTGGTCGGGAGACCGAACGTCGGCAAATCGACATTGATCAACACGCTGCTCGATGAAGAACGAATGGTGGTGAGTGACGTGCCCGGCACGACGCGAGACCCCATCGATACGGCGGTCCTGTACGACGGTCGTCAGTACATCTTGACGGATACGGCAGGGATCCGGCGGCGTGGCCGCATCGACCACGGCGCCGTCGAAGGCTTCAGCGTGCAAAGGGCCATGAATGCGATGGGCCGATCGGATGTGGCGGTGTTGCTGATGGACGGCGTGGAGGGTATTACCGAGCAAGACACCAAAATCGCGGGCCTTATCCTCAAGCAAGGCCGGGCGTGTGTGCTCTTCATTAATAAGTGGGACTTGCGGGCTGCCGAACCGGAGGCCAGGGCAAAATACGAACTGGAGTTGCGACGACGATATCGGTTTCTGCCCTGGGCGCCCATTGTGTATGGGTCCGCTATCAAGCCCAAGACGGTGAATCATCTCTTTCCGCAAATCGATCAAGTCATGACGGCTTTCACGCACCGGGTGCCTACCGGCGCACTGAACAAGTTTCTTCAAGAGATTATGGTGGTGCATCCTTTGCCCGTTCGCCGAGGCAAACCGAACAAAGCGGTGAAATCCGTCTTCATGACGCAAGTCGCGACCAAGCCGCCGACATTCGCGCTCTTTGTCGGCCATCCTGACGATATCACTAAGATTTATATCCGGTTTTTGGAGAAACAGATTCGTGAAAAATACGGCTTTCCCGGCGCGCCGATCCGGATTTTAGTGAGGCAGAAATAACGGACGGTTGCTGTCGACGTTGTGTGCATCCAGCTTCCAACGGAAGCTGTGGCGCCTCGCGACTTGAATCCATCAGAGGGGTCATGATGCGCATACGGACAATCGCCTTGATGACGCTGTCCATCGTATTGGGTATCGCATGTCTGCTCTTCGATCGTGTGTCTCTCGCCGCAGAAGAACTGAACTCATCATCCCTCGGTGACATGGTGGTCATCGATGGAGTCGCCGTGCCCGATATCGGCCCCATACCCGCAGAGTATCGCGGATGCGATTGCGGCGTTTGAACGCACGATTGTCTCCTCGAACGCAGCCTTCGATAAGTACGTGATGGGCGAGGCGAATGCGGTAGACGAATCCGCGATTCGCGGCATGCAACTCTTCAAAGGAAAAGCCCGATGCATGCTCTGTCATAACGGCCCCAACTTTACCGATAATCAGTTCCATAATTTAGGGGTGCCGCAGGAGGGCCTGCTCAAAGAAGATTTGGGTCGCTTTAACGTCACCCGGCGTGATCGTGACAAGGGCGCGTTCAAGACCCCGACCTTGCGGAGCGTCACCGAGACCGCGCCCTATATGCACGACGGCGTCTTCAAAACTCTGGAAGACGTAATCGAGTTCAAAATAAGGGCGGGCAACCGAATCCGCATCTAAGCCCGCTCATGAAACCACTGAATCTGACGCCGGAAGATAAGGCCGACCTCATAGCTTTCTTGAAAACTCTCACAGGCGCGCCGCTGAAGATCCTGGTCCAGAAATTGCCAAAAAAATAGTCTAGCCTGGATTATTCATGAATGTCGTCGCGAGGCGGCTGAGACCGAAGCCTTCATTTCACCCGCCCACCCCAGGCACGCCAAGACGTG
>JBDUAJ010000074.1:0-11567 GCA_040004695.1 Nitrospirales bacterium
TTTCCCTTAAGTGGTTACAATCGCGATCCAAGCGCAATCACGCCACCGAGGAGCGTCACGCAGGCCGCAGAGATGACGGGCAACAGTCGGGTCACGGAATGAAACCGGTCTACCCTACCCACGGCCTCTCCTACATACACCATGAGAAACCCGATGCCCACCAGGGTGGCGGCGATACCCGCGCTGAACGCCACAATCAGCAGAAGCCCAAAGGCGATCTGATGGAAGGCGATCGCACTTAACAGAACGACCAAGGCCGACGGACACGGAATGATTCCACCCGTGATGCCCAATCCCAGGAGACGTTTAAGAGAGCCGTCTTCAACGGGATGATGATGGCTATGACCGATGCCATGGTCCCCCTGTGTATGGCTGTGCTCATGGCCATGCTCGTCGACCTCATGCCCGTGTCCCGCCCAGATAGACCGCCAACGCTGCCGCAGCAGCGTCAACCCAATCACGAAAATCGTCAGACCTGAGAACAACCCAAGCCAGGGATAGAGGCGTTCCGGCACGAAGAATTGTGAAAAATACAGGGTCGCCAATCCCAACAGAAAGACGCCAATGGTGTGAGAGACCGTCACGGTCGCCCCCAACAGCAAGGCATGCCGAGCGGTCCCGCGTGAGCCGACAAGATAGGCCGCCACGACCGTCTTCCCATGTCCCGGAGAGAGCGCATGAATGGTCCCGAGCCCAAACGCGACCAAGAGCGAAAGCAGAATCGCCGGTGAGTCCATCGTGCGCCCGGTGATCAGGGAGGTGAATGTGTTGCTCCAGCGACTGTCAAACGTCGGGATGGCTGTCCGGTCTGCCGTGGACCCATTCCCATTTGGACCCACCCCTTGCTCGAAGGAGAAGCGAGTTTGGGTAATCTGTGGCGGGCTGCTGATGTCGTTTTCTGGATAGGCGAGGAGTTCACCCCCACTGAGCGGCAGCGTCGATCCGATAATCCTGATGCCGCGGTCACCGGCCACCGCCATTTCCTTCCACCCGGCGCGACCTGGATAATTGTGATCCCGATACAAGACCTTCGACGGCGTGCGATCATCGTTCACCTTTACGGCACCGTCGAGGATGGCATGATAGAGCAGCGATACTTTTATGGTTGGAAGCCCTCCGGCGCCGGGAGTAACCGTCAGATCCTGAGCGATCGGCATCAGCGTACACGGCTTCTCATTAACCTGGAGTAGCAAGCCGTCGGTGAGACGCTGTGCTTTCTCTGACAAATAGGCCTCCCGTTCTGATGGACTGATCTCTCCGTTATGATCACGGTCCAGCGCCTGCATCTCCTGGAAGGTCGGGATTTCGGCAAAATCAACAATATAGCGGACTCGAATCTCCGTGTGGCTGACTTCAAGCCCCGAGTAATGATTGATGGAAAAATTCCCCATGGGATGGGCGTAGGCCCACGTGGGCAATGCACAAGTAATAAGGACAAATGCCAAATGCCGGAACATCGACATGGACATCATCTCAATTGTTGCAGCGTTTCTTGCGCCGTTTTTGAATAGAGCGGATGGAACGACGGATTGATGGAGAGTGCCTGGCTCAGATAGGCCTTGGCTTCTTTCCGATTGCCGAGGGCGTGGGCGATCATCCCGGCATGAAAGTAAATCCGAGCGTCCTTAGTGCCAAGCTTCATGGCGGCTGTCACCGCCTCTCGAGCCTCGGCATAACGTCCATTTTGATAGTAGACCCAGGCGAGAATGTCGTACGTGTAGATATCCCGCCGGACCTGGAGTTCTTTCTGCGCGAGGCGCAGCGCTTCCTCTGGATTTCGATCGTGGTCCGCATAGAAGAGCGCCAGGTCGCGATTGAACAGAACCTGGTTCACCCGGTCCAAGTTGGCGATATGCTCGACCAATTGGTACTGTCGGGAGGCTTCTTCCGTCTGCCCCATTTCGCGATAGATGTCGCCGAGCGCAGAGACATACTGTGGATACGGAACCACGTCGATCGCCTTTTGATAGAGGCTCGCGGCTTCCACCCACTGCCGATGGGCCTCCCGCACCTTTGCGAGACCGGCCTGGGCGCGATGATAGCCGGGGAAGGAGTTCAGTGAACCTCGATAGGCCTCTTCGGCCTTTTGAAATTTACCTTGATTGAAATATTCATCCCCCAGTTCGGCCTTGCACCAGGCGGTGTACTCACCCGTGCGAGTCCCGGCTTGAATCGCCATCAGCCACAGTTCGATCGCTCCATCCGAATCCCCGTGCAGCGATCGGAAATGTGCCGCCCGACTGTATGAGCCTTGGTCGGGTCGAAGGTCGACCATCTTCTGGGCATAGGTGGCGGCCTTCGCGTATTCCCCCATCTCCAGATACGCATCGCTGAGTACGCCATAGTTCCAACTCTCGTTCGGGCGCTTGCGCCTCGCCTGTTCCGCCCATGTGGCGGCGCCTTGAAAGTCGTGCTTGAAGAGAGACAACCAAGCCTGTAACCCGAGCGCTTCCACATTGTCCGGATGCTGTCCAAGAGACCTGGTTAACAGCTTTTCGGCACGTGTGAAGTAGGACGCGTCCCCGTTTTCCCGCGCCTTTTGGATATAGAGTCGAGCCAAGCGATTGCTGGGGACGACAGCCGTCGGATCTTTAGCGGCTTGGGCTTCAAATAATCGAATTTGCCGATCGGTGAGGGCGACCGCTTCCAGCGTCTCGTCGGAAGCGGATGATGAGGAACTCAGCGGGGTGGACAAACCGACAACACCAAACAGACTGACGGCAACCATCGCCGAAACAATCTGCGGGAGTCGAAAAATCATATCGAAGATGCCTTGGATCGTGCCGATGCCTCGCTCGCCGTTGAGCAAAGGCCGGGATGCGTCTTCGGCATCCCGGCACCTACAACTTTACCGTCTACGGTTAGGGCGTTTCACCCGGATCGATGTGGCGTCGGTCCCGCCCGTCATGCGGTGTCGTGAGGAATGGGAAGACGGTCGAGATTCCATTGCTCGTTTTGTTTGTCCCCGGCGCGCCGATGTTGAAATTGACCCCATCTCCAAGATTCGGCGTGGCAGGATTGATCAAGGCTCCTGCGACCACCCGAAGGGCAATATCAGTGACATCGTCGTTCGGCCGCCGACCATTCGGCCAGGCGGCCGGGTCAGGCGTGCTCGTTCCACTTGCATCATGAGCCAACGGTCCCAGCCGTTTCTGACTGGCAGGGGGCGTCGGAGGCACGGTGAGATCCAGCCGAAGGAGTTCGGCTAATGGCTCTGCCGGTACCCCTCCTCCGCACACGGGCGGACCCGGGGCGTAGCGAAGAAGCGCATTGACCAGGTCTTCACGGTTGGCGGTCGGAAAGTTGGTGCCGAACACCTGATTCAAGGCCGTGGCGAGCGCCGACGTGCAGTAGAACGGAAGGCAGCATTGTCCTTCAAGCTCAGCCTCGGTCGCATTCCACCGATCCTTTGAATCCTCCGCGATGATCAACTCGTTCACCAGGGGATTGGCCATTCGGGCCACCTGCGCAAAGCGGGAGGAGTTCAGCCGGGTACTGTCTTTTCGCAGCACGGATACTTTCGGACGGCTGGTGGATGCATACCCGCCGATCACCTGATTCCCGTTCGGTCCGGTCACGACACTGATGGGCAGTTCAATGGCGATCGTGCTGACGTTAAAACCGCTCAGCGTGTCGCGCGCCGCGCCGACGAGAATACCGTCGTTGGCGTCATCTGCCGGAGAGAGGATGGGCCCGGCATGTAGATTCAACGTATCAAAGACGGCTCCGAGATCGATGTAGAAGGTTTCGTCCCGTTGACCGACAAAGACTCGACCACCGTTAGTGAGAGGGAAGATACCTTGCGAAGCCAGCGATTCATAATTGGGCATCGTCCTCGGTCCGACGTTCGAGGGCACGGCAATGCCCTGACCAACCTGTTGCTGGCCTCCCCCGAAGTTCACTTCCGTAACGGTGTAGGTTTGACGAAGCAAAATGCCCGCTGCTCCTCCGCCATCCAACGCCGTGATGGGTGGGATGGCGACATAGGCAAGCGGAAAGACATTGCCTGGGGGCCGGATCTCCGTACGGAACCGGATCTGATAGGTCAGGTTCTGAGCCACATTATTCTTGTTCGTATCGAGATGGATCTCATACAGCACGTCGTCGGCAAAATTGAAATACGTGGGACCGCCGCCCGGTTCCTGGACGGGGATGACATTCATGATCAGAATCACCTTGGACGGGTCTTGCCAACTCCGGAACATATAGAAGTCGGTGATGTCCGCCGTCGGGTCGTTCGCAATCAGCGGGGCCTCCCGGTGGCTGGCGGCAAAGACCGGCGAGGCCATCAAGAGCAGCAGTAGCAGCGCGCTGAGCTTTCTTATGATGCACATAAATCCTCCCAAATCAGAGAAAGACTCTCTACGTCAAGGGTTGCTTTCGACTACGCCGCTCCTTAGCCGGGCGGTCTTTGTTGGCGCGACTCCGGTTCCGAATCGCCCGCGCTCATGAGCCCCGATTCTTCTCCCGTCAATTCGTCAGACGCTGGGGTGAGCCGATCCGTCGCCAGCGCGCCGCCCAAATTCGGCGACGGCGACAGCGACGGCCCCGGACTCGAATCCGAACCCGAACACCCGATGTAAAGCGCCATCATCAGCACCATCCCGAGTGGAAACCAGATTTGTGACTTCATGAGAGGCCTCCGATTTTCAGTCAGATATCAAGCCACGCTATACAGAATCCCGCCCCCCAATGAGAGGCTGGCCAACCCTGCCAGCGCCCTCATGGCGCGATGGGTCTGCACCCACCCTGCCGGGGCCAGCGCAAACGGCACGCTCAGGAGTGCGCCCAACACGATCATGCCGCCGATGGACCCCAAGCCGAACAGGAGGAGATACAGGAATCCGTCCATCAGGGAGTGAGCCGTTGAAAGCACCAAGAGAGAGATGACCGCGCTGCCGGCGAGCCCGTGGACCATGCCGATCGATAAGGACTTGTATTCCACTGGAAACCGATGTGCATGACCGTGAGATAGGTCATCCCGATGGGAATGAACATGCCGATGAGGCGTCCCTTCTTCCTCTTCGGCGTGATTGTGCGGATGAAGATGCAGCTGTTCCCGCAACAGGGACAGGACCACCGACAGGCCCAGGCCGACCAGCATGACACCGACGCACGCCTCGAAAAATCTGGCCAGGGTCTCCGAGATCGTCAGCCTGAAGCCGAGGACCGCCAGACCGACGAGCAACAGCACGATCGTATGGCCCGCGCCCCAATAGGCTCCGATCTTACAGGACCGCCAGAAATTGCCGTTTTCGCTCGTCATCGTCGAGACTGCCACAATGTGATCCGCATCGACGGCATGCCTGGCGCCCATGAACAAGCCGAGAAAGAATATGGACATCGTCCCTGCATCGAGCATTTGATTTTGTCCCTGGATGTCGACCGCGAGGCTGACGCTATCGACCGGCCCTCAGACGGCGGACACCTGCCAATCCAAGACCTACCAATCCACTCCCTAACAACACCAGACTCGCCGGCTCGGGGATGATATTGACCGGCGGTCCCACGTTCACTTGTGAAAACCTCGTCTCGATCGACCCGACCGTGACCGACCCGGTTCCCGCGACTGGTCCGCCCTCGGTGATCACCGTTCCGCCCTGACTGAACAGCACGAACGTTTGATCGACATGAATCCGCCCTAGGTTGGACGTCAATCCGATGACGCCGGATTGTGGTGTCACATTCGTCGCACTCGCCACTCCCAACAATGACGCAACCGATTCTCCTGACGTGGCCGGACGGAGCGCCTCAATGCTGAGCAAGGCATCGGCGTTTCCCGTCACGGTCGAGTTAATCAAGGCGCCTTGTAGGCCTTGGATCCGGAAATTCGGGTTGAGCGCCGTCACGTCGTATTGGATGTTGTAACTGAGGGTACTGAGCCCCGAGGTATTGCTCGCGGTAAATGGCCCGGAAAATCGCAGACCAAGCTGTGTACCGACGGTAATGCCTTGCACATCGATTCCGGCATTACTCGTGGGGGAGACCGTGCCGGTTTGAAAGTCGATGGAGGCGCTGAAGTTATCGAACCGCTTGTCGCCTTGGGTGATACTTCCATTTGTGCTGATGAGTGTATTCAATGAGATCGCATGAGCTTGACTGACCCACATGGTCGGCGCAAGTGCGGCCGCCAACAAAAAGACCGTCCTCAGGGCGGTGAGTCCGGCATACGAAAGCAACCTGTGAACGGTTTTGAATGTCCCCATAGTGAGATCTCTCTTGTGTGCAGGGTGGTCGGAGTATCTTGCCCCAGATTTTATCGGGTCAACTAAGGGATGGAATCAAAGCATGGATCATGCCCTACCAGCCTCTACGCTCAAATGATGATTCAATCGACCGAAATGAACGCGCGTGATGCCTGGAGCAGATCGATATCGTCAAGTTTCCCGTCATTGGGTTAATGTGGCCAGGACTGATCGTTCTTAACGAATTGAACGGCTTCTACGAATGCCCTCGGTAGGACATGCCAGACCATTGTTCAAAATTGTCAATTTATTCGTCGGGCTCTATCTTATCCCTCGGCTAAGCGCCCGACGACCAGCTCCGACTCTGCTGAGGATTTCATCGGAACTCCGAAATGGACGTGGCGACTCCAATGCAGAGGAGCAGACGCTGACTTCACGCTGTGGCTATGCAGTAGGCTGAGTCCTGAAGTAGAAGTCTTATCAGCACGATGGCCGTTGCGAGATCTTCGCTCGCTTCAATCCTTGAACCATCCGTGCCGAACGGATTCACGGCTCTGAGCAATTCAGACGTTAAGAGCCGGCGTAGATTCTTCCAGCGTCACAGTTTCAGGGACACTTGCTCCGGAAGGCCGCATAGTGGTTTGAAGCTCTCCTTCCGATGTGCTCAGTACGATGTCTTCGTTCTCGATTTCTAAGCTCTTCCAGGGTACGCGAATAAACCGGTTCGTGTCGCCGAGCCTGACATCGACACACACGATCTGTCTGCTGGCTGAATCGATGATGACTCTATAGATTTTTCCCCATATCGCTCCACTTCGTGTCTTCACGATCCATGGACCGTTACTCATAAGCCACCTCCCGTCGCCCCATTGCTAGAAGAAGCTGCGGGGAACAACGACGATATCTTCCGGAAGGACAATCGCATCCAAGTTCACCCGGAGTGATTGTTCTTCGCCGTTGACGATCCGCAAGATCTTCGTCCGCCCCACCGCCGCTTTATCGGTGAAGCCGCCAACCATGGTAATCGCCTTGTGAACCGTCATTCCTTTCTCATACAGATACCGGCCTGGCGACTTTACTTCGCCATTCACATAGAAGCGCTTCCCCTCCGCCACGACAATCGTGTCATCCGGCAAAACGACGCTGTCGACCTTGACGGGAAAGATCTGCTCTTTTCCGTTGACCAATCGAAGAATGCTGATGTCGTGCTTCTCAGCTTTATCCGTCATGCCCCCCGCTATGGTGACCGCCTTCTGAACACTCAGTCCCTCCTCATACGGATACCCACCCGGCGTTTTCACTTCCCCGCTGACATAGAAATTTCGATATTTGAAGATGGACGCTGTGACTCTCGGCTCCCGAACATAGCCGCCCGCTAAGCGTGTCGTGAGATATTCCTGCAATTCCTGACTGGTCTTGCCTGCAACGGACACCATCCCCAGCAATGGAAAATTGATATTCCCATCGCCGTCCACCTTGCTCTCCACCGTCAGGTCCTCTTCCCCGTAGACTTGAACGCGCACGACATCATTGGGACCCAACCGGTAACTTTGGTGGGACGTTGTGGGCGAGGCGACGCCTGGTGCCGACATCAGTAGACAGACCAGGAAAAGACTTAGACTGCACCATTTTCTTCGAAGGTCTCGAATGCTCATGTTTCCACCTCATCTCGCCGTTCAAATTTCACGAAGCGTTCATGTAACGACGTCAGAAACTATACGCCGCTTTCAGCAGGCGGGTCTCAGTCAATCGGTGCCAGAGGGTAGGCACCTAGCGATTTACGATAGGGATGAGGCAGGGCAGGTCGTGAGAACCGAGGGCGACGCCCCGGCCCCACTAGAAGAAGCTCCGCGGAACGACGACAATATCTTCGGGGAGGACGATCGCATCCAGATTCACCCGGAGCGATAATTCTTCGCCATTGACGATACGCAACACTTTCGTGCGACTGACCGCCGCCTTATCGGTAAACCCGCCCGCCATGGTGATGATTTTATGGATGGTCAGGCCCTTCTCATAGGGATAGTGTCCGGCATTTTTCACCTCGCCATTGACATAGATCTTATGGAACTGAGCAATCACGACGAAATCATTGGGCAGCACGGACATGTCCAGGGTGGCCTCCCGTGTTTGGGCTAACCCGTCGGTGACCCGCGTGATGTGGATCGTGGCCTTATCCGCCTTCTCGGTGAACCCCCCCGCCATCGTAATCGCCTTATGCACGGTCAGGCCGGGCTCATATAGATATCGGCTCGGCGTCTTCACTTCGCCACTGACATAGAACCGCTGCCCCTCTGCCACGACAATCGTGTCGTCCGGCAGTAGCACGCTGTCCGGCTTGCCTAACAGCGTTTCCTCCTGCCCCTTCACAGCTCGCAAGATATGGTGATCGCCCCGCTCGGCTTTCTCTGTCAGGCCGCCCGCCATGGCAAGGGCCTTATGCACGGTCAGGCCCTCCTTGTAGGGATACCCGCCCGGATTTTTCACCTCCCCACTGGCATAAAACTTATAGTCCTGCGGCTCCACCACGAGAATATCATCGGGTAACACGGCGGCATCGGAATTCGCAACCAACGTCTCGGCCATGCCATTGGCCAGCCGCGTCATTTTGATGATGCCCTTCTCCCCCTTCTCCGTGCGCCCCCCCGCCGTACTCAGCGCTTTGTGGACGGTGAGCCCCTGCTCATACAGATACCGGCCAGGCGTCTTCACTTCGCCACTGACATAGAACCGCTGCCCCTCTGCCACGACAATCGTGTCGTCCGGCAGTAGCACGCTGTCCGGCTTGCCTAACAGCGTTTCCTCCTGCCCCTTCACAGCTCGCAAGATATGGTGATCGCCCCGCTCGGCTTTCTCTGTCAGGCCGCCCGCCATGGCAAGGGCCTTATGCACGGTCAGGCCCTCCTTGTAGGGATACCCGCCCGGATTTTTCACCTCCCCACTGGCATAAAACTTATAGTCCTGCGGCTCCACCACGAGAATGTCATCGGGCAGGACCGCCGCATCGGGGTGGGCCACTATCGTCTCGGCCATGCCATTGGCCAGCCGCGTCATTTTGATGATGCCCTTTTCCCCCTTCTCCGACCGCCCCCCCGCCATGCTCAGCGCTTTATGGACCGTCATCCCTTTCTCATGCAGATACCGGCCCGGCGTCTTTACTTCGCCACTGACATAAAATCGCTGCCCCTCTGCCACGACAATCGTGTCGTCCGGCAAGACGAGGCTGTCGAGCTTCACCAGCACGGCTTCGTCATGCCCGTTGACGGACCGCAGAATGCGCACGTCCCCGCCCCGCTCGGCTTTTTCCGTCAGGCCCCCCGCCATCGTAATGGCCTTCTGGACCGTAAGGCCGTCCTCATAGGGATGCCCCCCCGGCATCCTGACTTCCCCACTGACGTAGATATTGCGATACTTAAAGACATAGGCCGTCACGCGGGGGGCCCGCACATACCCGCCGGCCAAGCGCGTCGTCAGATATTCTTGCAACTCCTGCATCGTCTTCCCGACTACCGATACCATACCCAACAACGGAAAATTAATATTCCCATCGCCGTCCACCTTGCTCTCCACCGTCAGGTCCTCTTCCCCATACACTTGAATGCGCACGACATCATTGGGGCCCAACCGGTAACTGTGTTGCGACGGCAATGCCGCGGTCATCCCCAGAGACGGCATCAGCAGGCAGATCCAGAGGAGACTCAGCATGCACGTCTTCCATCGAGCGTCTTGTGTGCCCATGTTCCTCACCTCACTGTCGCGCGTTCACGTTGACGAAACCCAAGCCTTGCGGCAGGGCGCTTCCGTGACAGCCGGCAGCCCTGCCCTTCATTCGTTCGAAGGGGTACACCTGGAATACTGAGCGGATCATCGTGGTGAATCTCGCGACTGGAAGAGTAAGTAGAAAAATCGTGTGCCAGCACGACAGGGGAATCAAGAACCATTGAGCAGCATTTCGGCCGTCATCCCTGCCGGACAACGCTGAACCGCCTCACTAGAAGAAGCTGCGCGGTACGACGACGATATCCTCCGGGAGGACGACCGCATCTAAACTCACCCGGAGCGATTGTTCTTCGCCATTGACGATCCGCAAGATCTTTGTCCGCCCTGCCGCCGCTTTATCGGTGAAGCCCCCGGCCATGGTGATGATTTTGTGGATGGTCAGGCCCTTCTCATACGGGTAGTTCCCGGCATTCTTGACTTCTCCGTTCACATAAACTTTGTGCATCTGTGCGATGACGATGAAATCATCGGGCAACACGCGGGCGTCGAGATCGGCCTCCACTGTGCCAGCGATCCCTTCGACCTGCCGAGTGACTTTGATCACGGCCTTTTCTGCTTTGTCGGTAAACCCACCGGCCATCGTGATAGCCTTGTGCACGGTCAGGCCCTTCTCATACAAATAGCGGCCCGGTATCTTCACTTCCCCGTTGACAAAGAACTTCTCTCCCTGAGCCACCACGATGATGTCGTCGGGAAGGACCAGGGTATCCAATTTGACGTCGAGCGTCTCTTCTTGTCCTTTGACCGATCGGAGAATCTGCAAGTCCCCACGCTGCGCCTTTTCGTTGAGCCCGCCCGCCATGGCAATGGCTTTGTGAACGGTGAGGCCGTCCTTATAAGGATATCCTCCCGGGTTCTTCACTTCGCCACTGGTGTAGAATTTATAATCTTGCGGCTCGACGACAATAATGTCGCCCGCCATCACAGCCGCATCGGGATTCACGGGCATCGTGGCCGCCAAGCCTTCGGTGACACGCGTCACTTTAACCATGCCTTTCTCGGCCTTCTCGGTGCGTCCGCCTGCCAAGCTCAACGCTTTCTGGACGGTCAAGCCTTTCTCATAGACAAAGCGGCCGGGTGTTTTGACTTCTCCACTGACGTAGATTTTCTGCCCTTCAGGTACCACAATGATATCGTCCGGCAGGACCGGGCTCTCCAGCTTAGCAGGCAGCGTCTCCTCTTGGCCATTGATACGCCGCAACACATGCACGCCTTCCCGTTCCGCCTTGTCCGTCAGGCCGCCGGCCATCGTGATCGCCTTTTGAACGCTAAGTCCATCTTCGTATGGATGGCCACCCGGAGCTTTGACTTCTCCACTGACATAGACGTTCCGGTACTTGAATACATACGCGGTGACTCTCGGCATCCGAACATAGCCATGTGACAATTGAGCGCCGAGATATTCCTGTAGCTCGGGAATTGTCTTTCCCGCGACAGTCACCATGCCGAGCAACGGGAAATTAATATTGCCATCCCCGTCGATCTTGCTTTCGACCGTCAAATCTTCTTCACCATAGACTTGGATCCGAACCACGTCATTCGGTCCCAACCGATAACTTTGATGTGACGCCGACGTCGCCGCCATGCCGGCTGCCGACATCA
>JBDUAJ010000075.1:0-11554 GCA_040004695.1 Nitrospirales bacterium
CCGAAGCCCCGGATGATTTGCGCCACCTCTAGCAGACCATCATCGATGACGCAGGCAAAGGATGCTTCTGGAGTGTGGAGATTATGGCTATGAAGGTCAGGGAACCGGTCCGGCAGTCTTCTAGCATGCAGTCGGCGGAGTCTCGCCCCGAACTCATCCTGGTGTCGAATCGCCAGCCGTACGAACATGTGATTCGTAAGGGCCATCGTCTCTGCCAGCGGACCGATGGAGGGCTGACGTCGGCGCTAGATCCGGTTCTCAAACGCCTTGGTGGAGTGTGGGTCGCCTGGGGGAGCGGGGAGGCGGATCATGACGCCATAGAGCCGGATGGGACGGTTGCAGTTCCGCCCGAATCCCCGGCATACTCCCTTCGTCGCGTCTGGCTGACGCCTGAAGAGATCAAGGGAGGATATCAGGGGTATGCGAATGAGGTGCTGTGGCCGCTCTGTCACATCACCTTAGATCGCGTGTCGTATCGACGACACTATTGGACAGACTATGTAGAGTTCAATCGCCGTTTCGCGGAGTCCGTGATTGAGCAGCTGCGGACGCGGAGCGGGCTCGTATGGATCCACGATTTTCATCTCGCGCTCCTGCCTCGATTCATCAAAGACCTGATACCCAGCACCGCAGTCGCCTTTTTTTGGCACATTCCCTGGCCGGGGCCGGAGGTGTTTCGCATATTGCCCGAGGGCCGGGAGATTCTCGCGACGCTCTTAGCATCGGACAGCTTGGCGTTTCAAACGGCTGGGTATGCGCGATCGTTTGCCGAATGCGCCCGGTTATTTCTGGATGCCGAGGTCGATGACGATGGCCGCACGATCGTGCTGAAAGGACATACGACCCGTGTGACCGTGCAAGGTATCAGTGTCGATGTGGACGCCTTCACGAACCAGGCTCAGGCTCCGCAGACGGAGCGTCTGATGGCGGCGATCCGGCGACAGTTGGGCGGGGGCCCCGACATGCGGATTGGCTTGGGAGTCGATCGCCTGGATTACACGAAGGGCCTGCTCAAGCGCTTTTGGGCCATCGATCAATTTTTCAGCCGCTATCCGGAATATCGCGGACGATTCACATTTCTTCAAATTGCCATTCCTACTCGAAAGGACGTAGAGACCTATCGGCGATATCGCAAGCTCATTTGGCAGACAATCTTGGAGATCAATGCGCGTCATCGCTCTACCGATGGTGACTTGCCGGACAAATGGCACCCGATTCTATACCGGGAAGAACACGTCCCCTTTGATCTCTTGGTAGCCTATTATCGGCTCGCGGACGTGGCTGTGGTGAGTTCCGTGAATGACGGCATGAACCTTGTCGCAAAAGAATATGTCGCGACCCAAATCGACCAGTCCGGTGTGCTGTTGATCAGTCAGATGGCCGGAGCGGCGGAAGAGTTGACGGAGGCGCTCATTATTAATCCCTACGATGCCGAAGGCCTGGGTGACAGTATCCGCCATGCCCTTGAGATGCCGGCCGACGAGCGGCGCCGCCGGATGGGTGCCATGCGGACATATTTACAGACGCATGATCTGTATGCGTGGGCAGACGCTTGTCTGAGCGCTGCGGGCCTCTCGACGGATCGGCTGGTGAGGATGAAAGCAAATACCCTCGGGTGACGACGCAACAATGTGGGCTCAAAATGGAGGATGTCATGCGTGTCTGGTGGATCATTGGATTATGCGTGGTCTCTACGGTTTCTTCGATGATGCCCAGAGAGGCACAAGGGGCGGAATCAGTGCGTTCCTACGACCTCCTACGAGTCCTTGAGTTGGCCTTGGAGCGCAATCCGCTCATGGACGGGGCGCAAAGCGTGATCGATCAGAGCGTGGGGCGGCGCATAGCCGCCGGGGCTTACCCAAATCCGACCATTTCCGGCAATGGAGGACACGGGATGTTGCGGGACGCCGGTGTGACCGCCACTAGCGCGATCGACGTCCCCATGCGGGAACGACTCACCGAATATAACGCGTCGGTGGGTCAACCCTTGGAGTGGCCCTCCAAGCGACAGGCTCGCCAGCAAGCGGCTGAGGCGGGGCTGGCCGGGGCGACCGTCGGACTGGTCGAGACCCGGTTGAATCTTGCAGCCGATGTGAAGATCGTGTTTTATGAACTCTTGCTCGCCCAGAGAAATCTTGAGTTGGCGAAGCAAAATCTCGACATCGTCGAAGATGTCCGGCGGATCGTGAACACGAGGGTACGGTTGGGCGAGGCGCCCCAATTTGAGCTGATCAAAGCGGAGGTGGAAGTCCTGAAGGCCCAGCAGATCGTCACACGAATAGCAAATCGAGTGAGGGTCAATCGTGTCGTCTTGGATACGCTCACCGCCGGGGCACTGGGCTCCGATTATGCTATCGAAGGAGACTTTCAGATCTTTTGGAAGGACCTCACATTCGAACCCCTGGTCGTGCGCGCGCTGGAACAGCATCCGACACTGCAACGTCTTGTGACGTCCATCGAACAAGCCGATCGCAACGTCGAATTCGAACGTCAGGCTCGGGTCCCCAACGTCACCGTGAATGCCGCGTACTGGCGGGAAATCGGTCGTGAGGCGTTTACGGCCGGGGTCAGCGTGCCCACGCCGATCTGGTACCGACAGCAAGGGCAAATTGCCGGTGCGCTTGGAGTGAAGCGCGGTGAAGAAGCGCAACTGCTGCGCCAGCGCAATGTCCTCATTCAAGAGGTCAATCAGCATTTCAAGGATGCTGAGACGACGGCGCATTTGATCGATGTCTTCCAAAAAGGATTGTTGAAGCAGGCGCAGGAAGCGCTCCGCATCGCGCAATTCAGTTTCCGGCAAGGCGCCGCCAGCCTGCTGGAGGTGTTGGATGCGCAGCGAGTTCAACAGCAAATTCTGTTCGATTATACGCAGGCGCGGTTTGATCTGTCGGTGGCGTTAACACGGCTAGAGCGTGCAGTCGGTGGTCCCTTATTATGATGAGGACGCGGAACAACAGTTCATGGCCTCCGCAGAATGCAGCCCTTCCCGGGCGTCGCTCTTCGCTCGGAAACATTGACCAGGGAACAATCGTGTATATGCATGTCTACTCTGTCTCTAAACAGAATGATTCATCACAGAGGATAGCAGCGTGACGAAACGATCGAGAAAACGGACACTTCAGGCTTTTTTGTTTGTACCCCTGTGCGGGCTCTTACTCAATGTGGGATGTGATAGCGCTCCAGAGGCGACCACGGAAGCAAAGGTAACTGAAAAGAAGACTGAGCGGGGCGTCGTCCACCTGACCGCTGAAGAGATTCAGCGTGGCGGCATTGAGGTGAAACCAGTGGCACGCGTCGATTTTCAGATCATTCGTGACTTCCCTGGAACGGTGGTGCCGAATCAACGTGCCGTGGCCGAGATCACCACCCTGGTTCGGGGGCGGGTGGTGGACGTCTACGTCGATCTCGGCCAGGAGGTCAAAGCCGGCGATCTGCTGGCCATCCTCTACAGCAGCGAACTCGGCTTGGCGCAATCCGGCTACCTGAAGGCCGTCGCCAAGCTGTACGTGGCCGAGCGCGCGTTCAAGCGTGCGCAGTCGCTTCTCGAAGAAAAGGTCATCGGGCTGGCGGAAATGCAGCGCCGCGAGGGTGAGATGATCGGTATTCGAGCGGAGAAGCGGGAATCTCAGGACCGGCTACGCCTGCTGGGCATGAGCGATGAACAAATCGCCCGGTTGGATCGCAAACAGACCATCCAGTCCCATGTGCCGATCGTCGCCCCCTTCGACGGCCGGGTGATCGTCCGCAACCTGACCAAGGGCGAAGTCGTTGAGACGATCGAAAAGCTCTTTGTCGTCGCCGATCTCTCAGAGGTGTGGGTCATCGCCAATATCCCGGAGAAAGACATCCCCTATATTCATCAAGATCAGTTGAAGCACGGCCAGACGGTCGAGGTCATCGTGACAACCTATCCGGATCAAGTCTTCCAAGGTAAAATCACCTACGTCGGCGATGTGCTCGATCCCGCCACCCGAACCATGCCGCTTCGCCTCGAATTGCCGAATGTGGATCGAAAGCTCAAACCCGAGATGTACGCGACGATCCGGGTGTACTCGGACGCCGAGCGAAACGTCCTGGTCGTGCCGGAATCCGCGGTCCAGCGAGACCGGGATAAGAAGTTTATCTTCGTGCAGCGTGATGCCCAGTCATTTGAAGCGCGCGACATCAAGCTCGGTCAATCCAGCGGGGATATGGTCAAAATTCTTGATGGCCTTAAAGAAGGCGAATCCATCGTGACCCAGGGCGCGTTTGTTCTCAAGTCAGAACTTCTCGGCGAGCAGATCTGATCGAATGCTGGCCTCCCTCCTCGAATTGTCTCTCCGTCAGCGTGTCTTGGTCATAACCCTCGCATGCATCCTTGCGGCCGGAGGCGTGTACGCGTTTCGCACGATCCCGATCGATGCCTTCCCTGATGTGACCAACGTCTGGGTGCAGATGGTCACGAAAGCACCCGGTCTCTCGCCGGCCGAAATCGAACGGTTCGTGACGTTTCCGCTTGAACTGCAACTCACGGGGTCGCCGGGACTGGTGGAAATTCGATCGCTCTCCAAAGTCGGCCTTTCGCTGATCGACGTCATTTTTGAAGACAATGTGGACATTTACTTAGCGCGACAGGTCGTGCTGGAGCGCATCCTGGAAGTGCAGGAACAACTGCCTCCCGGCTCGGTCTCCCAATTGGTGCCGAACAGCACCGGTCTCGGCGAAGTATTCCAGTATTATCTCGAAGGTCCCCACGATAACGAGCCAGATCACATCATGACGAACACGGAACTCACGGATCGAAGGACGCTTCAGGATTGGGTCATTCGTCCTCTGCTCAAAGGCCAGAAAGATGTCGTCGATGTCAATGCCATAGGAGGGTTCGTGAAGCAATATCAGGTCATGGTCGAACCTGGTTTGCTGAGAAAGTATGGCCTCGCCCTTCATGATGTGTTTGAAGCGGTGGCCAAAAACAATACCAACGCCGGCGGGAATATTCTTGAAAAGCATGCGGAAAAATACATCGTCCGGGGCGTGGGCTTGATCAAGACGTTGGGGGATATCGAGAATATCGTGATCAAAGAAGTGGGAGGCACGCCGGTCTACGTTCGGGATGTCGCCGAAGTGCGGATCGGCCAAGCGGTGCGCCACGGGGCGGCTGTCTTGAATGGCCAGCGAGAAGTGGTCGCCTCGATCGTGCTCATGCTGCGGGGTGGAAATGCCAGAACGGTCGTCCAGGCGGTCAAGGACAAGGTCGATGAGATCCATGCGAAGCATCTGTTGCCCGACGGACTTCGGATCGTGCCGTTCTACGACCGTATCGAGTTGATCACCGCCGCGCTCGGGACGGTCTACAAGGCCTTACTGGAAGGCGTGGTGCTGGTCGTGCTGATCTTGTTTCTGTTCCTCGGTAACGTTCGGAGCGCCCTAATCGTGACCGCGACGTTGATCATTACCCCCCTCGTCACGTTTATCGTCATGGGCCAAGTGGGGCTCACGGCCAATCTCATGTCACTCGGCGGGCTTGTGATTGCCATCGGGATGATGGTCGATGCATCGGTCGTGGTCGTGGAAAATGTGTTTCGCTTGCTGTCCGAGCAGGGCGTCGAACAACAAGAAGACCGGAAAACACTGGTCTTGCGGGCGGTCAAAGAAGTCGGCCAGCCGGTCATCTTCGGTATCCTGATCATCGTCATCGTGTTTCTGCCGATCCTGTCGCTGCAGGGCATGGAAGGAAAGATGTTTCAGCCCATGGCCTACACCATTATGATCGCGCTCCTGGTGTCGCTCGTGCTCTCGCTCACGCTCTCACCGGTGCTGTGTTCCCTGTTCCTGAAGCGTGGCAGTGAAGAGGACACGTTCCTGCTGCGGTGGGCGAAACGCCTCTACCTGCCGACGTTGCGATGGGCGCTGGGTCACCCGAAGACGGTCTTGCTCCTGGCCGTGGCGCTCCTGGGCAGCACGCTCATGGTCTTTCCGTTTCTCGGCGGCGAGTTCATCCCCATTTTAAATGAGGCGGCGCTGACACCACAGACCATTCGGCTGCCGAGCATTTCGCTCGAGAAGTCCATTGAGATCGAAAAAGACATGCAACGGGCCGTGATGGAATTTCCGGAAGTGCGCATGGTGGTGTCCAAGATTGGGCGGTCGGAGTTGGGGAACGATCCCCAGGAGCCGAATTCCAGCGATCCCGTGGTCACGTTGAAACCGATGGATGAATGGACCACGGCGAAGACGAAACCGGAGCTGAACGATGCGGTGCGAAAGCGCCTCGAGCGCGTCCCCGGCGCAAATTTCCTGTTGAGCCAGCCAATCCAACAGCGCGTGGATGAATTGTTATCCGGCGTTCGATCGGAAGCGACGGTGAAGATCATGGGCGAGGATCTATCCATTCTCAGACGAACCGCAGAGGACATCCAGGCGATCATGACGTCGGTCCGAGGGGTGAAAGACGTCCGGGTGGAGCAGCTCTTTGGACAAGCATATCTCACGATCGATATCGATCGCGGGAAGATTGCGCGGCATGGCATCAACGTGGCGCAGATCCGGGAGATCATCACGACGGCGATCGGCGAGGAATCCGCGACCCGCGTGTATGAGGGACAACGGCGTTTCGACCTGATCGTCCGGTATCCTGAGAAGTACCGCAACAGCGTCGAGACGATCAGTAACATCCTGCTCACGACGGCGTCAGGTGCGCTGGTTCCTCTCGCCGACCTCGCGAAAGTGGAACTGCTGGAAGGGCCCGCGCTCATCAGCCGCGAGGGGCTGCAACGCCGGATTTACGTCGGCTTTAATACGTTTGGCCGCGACATTGAGAGCATCGTCGCCGAGGCGCAGAAGAAGATTCAGCAGCGCATCAAACTTCCAGCCGGATACCATCTCGTGTGGGGTGGTTCCTTCGAGAACATGCAGCGGGCGATGGCGCGCCTGAAGATCATCGTCCCGATTACGATCGGGATCATCTTCATGCTCCTGTTCTCCTCCTTTAATTCGGTGCGCTACGCCGCGCTGATTATCCTCAATCTACCGTTCGCGATGATCGGCGGCATCGTGGCACTCTGGCTGACGGGGGAATACCTGAGCGTGCCGGCCTCGGTGGGGTTCATCAATCTGTTCGGGGTGGCAGTGCTGAACGGGATCGTGCTCATCTCGTACATTATCAAGTTACGAGAAGAGGGCAAGCACGGGGATGAGGCCATCATCAACGGATGCCTGTTGCGTCTCCGGCCGGTGCTGATGACCGCCCTAGTCGCTTTGCTGGGTCTGATCCCGCTCGCGCTGGCCCACGGGATCGGCTCGGAGGTGCAGCGTCCCCTGGCGGTTGTGGTGATCGGGGGCCTCATCACGTCGACGCTGTTGACCTTGGTGGTGCTCCCCGCTCTCTTCCCCTGGTTCGAGGAACGGCGAGAGGAAGGACATCCAGCAGCGCCTGACGAGGAGGAGCAGCCCAAGCCCGAGCTGGTCACAGCCCGGCAATAAGCCGTCTACATCAAACGCACTCCTTCGGATGTCTTTGTTTCGATCCCTCCAGGGTCGGTGGGAAAACCCAGGAGCCTACGGAAGTGAATTCACAAGGAGTAGTCGTTCCCGCGTAGTGGAGTCGCAGGTTGAGCCGATCCTCCGGGCGGAAGCGGACATGAAAAAAGCTGATGCTTCCCGAGAAAGTACATCAGCCCTTCGACCGTTACAGTGGGGGTGGGAGATTCAGTGGTGAAGAAGATAACTCTACCGGCCGGCGTGCTTCTTCTCTTCCTTTTTCTCACCTTCGGCAGCCTTCGGACTGCTCGATGTTTTGTCCTTTTCCTTGTCAACACAGGGTGATGGGGATGGTGCATTCGCCGGCATAGGTCATAGTCGTCGCCGTGCCGAACGTGACCAGCATAGCGAGTATCAGCAGCATTGAGGACTTCGTCATAAGGACATCATTAGATGTACAACCGTAATGGTGAACGCTTCCTGATATCAAATTGATGCTCTGGCACCATGGATAAAACGTCATGCCAGGTATTCAGAAATGTACAATGGTGCTCATAGCTGAATGCGGTCGCTTATGGCATACTCGACGCCCATGAGGTATGAAATGGTTGATAGACGAGACGTGACTGCAAGATTAAGTCAATTGGTCATGACTGTAGACGAATACGAACGTCTCATGACCGAAGCGTTGCCGCACCTGCTCAATCATGCGACGACCCAGACGCGCCGGTTCTTACGGGAGACAGGGCAATGGGCCGACGACGTCTGTCATGAAAAACTGGCTTTGCGTTGGGGCTATGAGCTGGTCGAACGCTTCCTAATGTACGGGCGGACGGAGATTCCTTGTCGCCCCTTATTTTTCTTCGATAGTTTGATCGCGAAATACTTCAGTCAGCCGGAGCCCTTTTGTTATGACAAGGAACTCTTGTCGCCACTCGGGCGTTTTTTGGAAGGGCTGACGTCGCGGGCCGTGATCAGCCGCGATGCGTTAATGGCGCTCTTTTATCATTTGTATGGGTTCGGGCAAAGCCAGGTCGCGAAAGTGCTCGGGCTCGGCACAACGGAAACGCAACGCGTATACAAGAACTTTGAACGCTGGCGGCGAAATGGATGGCAACGGGCCGTCGATGAAGTGGGGATCACGCAGGAGGATCTCTTGGACATCGAATCTCACAAACACCGCTACCCCGACCAATTTCACGCAGAAGCGGATCGACTGAGCCGCATCGTGCAAGCGCATTATCGGAAGAGCGAGCCGGAACATTTTCCCTGTTTGTCACGCCAGCAATGGGCGCATCTGTTTAAAGAAGGCTATGGGTATGACTATCGAGTGTGGCATCTCGCGCTCTGCCGGGATTGTCTGTCGGAAGTGTGCGACGTACATCAGGGTGACGCGCATGACGCGCCGACCCCACAGCTCGATTTGCGAATCCGTCCCTTGCTGAATGGACGACTCGTCGAGTCGTATCATTCGGTCGACCACTGAGGGGGGCGCCATGGACACACACGATTCAGTTGAAGCGTATCGAGCACGTTTGCTGGGCTCACTACACGTAGTGCCGAGCCGGGACCACGACGAGGAACCGGGCTCGCTACAGATCTTTGTGAACCATGAATGTGTCGGCACCATGGAATGCGACCAGGCCGGTCACGCCGTCGCGTCCATCACGCAAGCGCGCGCCATTCAGACGGTAGAAATCCGCACCGCGTGCGGTCGCCTGATCGGCAGTTTATGTGCGCAGGACCTGCGAATGAAAATGGCGCGGCTCCCCGTCGGTGATCACGTGATCGAGATCAGTATTCACAATCGAGTCGATGGCGGCTCCGTCCAGGTCGCGTATCGCACCGCCAAGCCGGAGTCGCAACAGGCGCGTCCCGTCGTCAAGGATGGACATGCCCAAGCATCCCCCGCACCAGCCCTGCCCTCTCGTCCGTGGCTCACTCAGTCAGTGTGGTCCCGTGTGGCCATGGCGGGACGGGCCGGCTTTGCGATCGCCGTCTTATTTCTTGTCGTGGACCGGCTCGCAGATCGAGTCGGATCGCCGCCGCCCCCTGTACCGATGGAAGCTCCTGCGACGTCGATTTCTCATGCCTCTGCTGTGTCAGAAAAGGCATTGGCTCGGCAGGAGGAAGTTTTGGTCAGGCTCATGCAGGGCCAGGAGGAGGCCACGCGCACCATACAGGCCCAGCAACAGGCATTGGCACGAGGGCATCAGGCCATCGAGGGATTAGCCCGAGGGCAATACCAACTGACCGATCGAGTTGGTCGCGTGTCGGTACAGATGGCGAAGCTTGATGAAGATGCCCGGGCCGGGATGGACGTGCGCACGAAAACTGAGCGTGGCCTCAAACAAGCCACAGTGACACTGGCTCAAACCATGCCCTCAGACCTGAGCCACGCCATTCCCGCGAAAGCCGGTGAGCTGACGACGCTGTCGCCAGGTCCGTTTTCCGGCATTGCCGATAGCCCCCGCGATCTGCCTCCGCTTGCTTCCTTCGCCTTTTGGGTGTCGTTCCATGACAATACCCCGGAGAAAAGCATTCAGGATCTCATCCAGGAGATTCACGGCCGGACGGGGGAAGCGAACGCAGGGTGGTACAATGTCGAGGTCGATCTTCTCCAGTCGCAGACTCCCGATCTCTTTGTCGATGCATTGAAGAAAATGAAGATTGTAAAATCGGTCACGACGAGTCTTAAAACGACCTCTGCCCGGTAACCTCACCGACGGTTTCCATACCTCTCAGGTCAATGCCGGCGGGCGGTCGGACTCACGCGCCGCGCTTCTATCATGGAGAAGACGCTTCAGAAATACCGGTGAGAACAAGGTCGTCAGAGCGACCACGATCAGGATCGCGCCATATTGGCCGTCCGTAATAATGTGTGCACCGAGCCCGACCCCGGCAAATATCAACCCCACTTCCCCTCTGGGCACCATGCCTATACCGACCACCCAGCGATTGACCCTTCGATCCATCACACCCCATCCAGAAACTAACTTGCCGATGATAGCGACAAGGGTCAACCCACCGGCCAGAAGTAAGACGGACTGATTCTGGGGATTGAAGGGGTTCAAAAGGGTTAGATTTAGGGCCACGCCGACGAGGACAAAGAAAATCGGGACGAACACGTCGGTGATGGGTTTCAGCCGTTCCTCAATGAGACGCTGGTGCTCCGTTCTAGCGAGAATAAGGCCGGCCGCAAATGCCCCCACGAGCGGCGCCACACGCACCTCTTCAGCCACATAGCCTAATAACAAGGCAAAGGTCAGCGCGGTGATGACCAGCGCGCCGCGCGTGTTTAAGCGGTTCACCAGCTTGCTGAACAGCGTGGCGTACCGATTGCCAAAGACCATGGCTGCCCCCAGAAAGAGGATCGCAAGGCCGGCCGTCTGGGCAATCGAGAGCCAAGATACGGTACCTGATTCCGCGAGGCCGACCACGACCGATAAAATCACTAAGCCGAGAATATCGTCGAGGACCGCCGCGCCAAGAATAATATTGCCTTCCCGGGACCGAAGTTGGCCCAGATCAGACAGCACGCGCGCAGAAATGGCGACGCTGGTTGCGGTTAAGGTGGCGCCGACAAAGATGGCTTGGAGCGGCGTGAAATGGAGCATCGCTGCTACGCCATAGCCCAATCCAAAAGGCACCGCCACGCCGATGAGCGCCACGACCGCCGCAGAAGGACCGACCCGAAGAAAGGATTGCAGGTCCGATTCCAGTCCTACCTCGAACAGCAATAACATCACGCCGATTTCTCCCAGAAGGGTCAGCGTCTCGGTTTGATGAACGAGTCCCAGGACACTTGGCCCGACGAGCACGCCGGCGAGCAGTTCTCCCAGCACCGATGACTGGCCCATTCGAACAGCCAGCTCACCGAGGAGCCGCGCGGAAATGTAGATGACGATGAGACTAAAGAGGAACGCTTTTAATTCCATGATTACTCGAATCCTTCAAGTCTGTTGTGTTCATCTCGCCGCGGATGAACGGCTAAACAGGCGGCATGAACCCTGAGACGATCCGTGCTCAGTTCAGTGACCTCCAAGCACGTTCAGGATGGCTGTATTCCAACCGGTGGGTCCGATCCCTGGGGCAT
>JBDUAJ010000076.1:0-11455 GCA_040004695.1 Nitrospirales bacterium
AAAATCGGCGCCTTGAAAAAGCCCATGGAGGAGATGGGGAAGGCTACGGCACTCGTTGAAAAAATGACGACTCTGAACGGTCCGACCAAGAAACAAGAGATCGAAGTCAAGCAACACAAGTTGACCGACACAATTTTTAATCAGACTGGGGAATTCCTGGCTGGTACGATCACGACGATTATGTTGCTCTATTTCCTGCTGGCTTCGGGAGACTTGTTCCTGCAGAAACTGGTGAAGATTTTACCTCGATTCCATGACAAGAAGCGGGCCGTGGAGATCGTCCGTGAAATGGAGCATCAGATCTCGACCTATTTGTTCACCGTGACGCTTATTAACATTGGCGTCGGGCTCGCAGTCGGCGCGGCGATGTACGCGCTGGACATGCCGAATCCGGTGCTCTGGGGGGTGATGGCCTGTCTTCTGACCTATATTCCTTATCTCGGGCCTGCCCTCGGCGTCATCACGGTTGCCGTGGTTGCCACATTAACATTTGACAACATCGGATGGGTGCTTCTCATCGGTGGAACCTATTGGGGGATCACCATCATTGAAGGCACGTTCGTTACGCCTCAGATTCTTGGCCATCGCCTGACTCTGAATCCCTTTGTGATCCTCGCCGGCCTTATCTTTTGGGGATGGCTGTGGGGCATTCCCGGCACACTGCTCGCTGTCCCCCTCATTGCCACGGTTAAAATATTTTCAGACAATATCGAGTCTCTGGCTCCGCTGGGCGAATTCTTAGGCCGGTGAGTACGACGAATGAGATGAGACGGCCAACGCGCCGGCAGAGTGATGTTTCGAAGCGCGCGTGTAGGCAAGAAGCGGTCTGAGGCAAGGCGCGTCAACTGACCAGGACGATTGACCGGCACTAGGGGAGGCGACCACGCCCTTATCGCGATTCGCCTCCGTTCCGACCGCGTTTGTGCCACACGGTGAATACCGGAACGGCCGCGGCCAGCAATCCCAGGGAGGTGTACAGCACATAGCGTCCCCAGTGACGTCTTTTCATGTCGTGAGGGTCACCGCGCGCGACATGATTGTGGACCGGTACGTATTCACCGCAGGCCTTGCAGACGTACTGGCCGGTGAAATAGCCGGACTCCGTACTTTCCGCGGCCAACCGGTTATGGGGACAAGACGGCTCGCCTTTCGAGTTCCAGGCGATGCGCAGCGCTTTCGCACGGCTGACTTCCACTCAGAGCCTCCTCACGTCTGTAACACCGTCGCTCTTGGAGAACCGCTCGTCAAACGCGCGGAGCGGTGGCCCGGAACAGCTTTGTCAGTAACCCCATCAGAAGGCCTTGGCGAATGAGCTGAGCGACATTCGTGACTTGCAAGCGGCGCATGAGATTGAAGCGATGGACTTCTACAGTTCGAGAGCTGATGTTCAATTGATCGGCGATTTCCCGGTTGTTGAGTCCATCTGCGATGTAGGTGAGGACCTCTTGCTGGCGACGGGTGATATACGTGGAGTGCTGCTGATCCTGGCCTCGCTTTGCCCGTTTATTTCGTAGCAGACTCTTCTGCGCCATAGAATTGTTCCTCCTCGGTGTAAGACCCGTCGATCACCTGGGTCTTAGTTACAACTAACCAGATGAACCAGTCTAGTGGAAATCGAGTATTCCCGTACATCAGACAGATGATTACGCGTAACCACTAGAGCCGCATGGGGAAAAGCCGGACGGCACACTATTCGGAAAGACAGTATGCTCATTGGTCAAGTGCAGGAATCGATTGGGGCGCATTCATGGCGCAGCGACCCCAGCCGGTGGGCATATATCGCGCGCACAGTCTCGATCGTATCCGCCTGCTCGGGTGTCTTGTCGGTGCGGTATCGTTTCACGCGAGCAAAACGCAAGGCCAACCCGACGGGATAATGAGGGCTGTACTGGATGTCGTTGAAGGCAATCTCGACGACCACTTCAGGGCGCACGTACACGGTGTAGCCGTCAGTCGCTATCTGGAGCGCGGTGAGCGTCTTTGTCTGCCGCATCAGCATCTCATCCGTCATGCCCTTGAACGTTTTCCCCAGCATCACAAAACCACCGTGCACCGGGTCGCGGGCACCAAGGTGCAGATTGCTCAGCCCGCCCTGCCGCCGACCGTTCCCCCACTCGGCTGCGAGAATGACAAGGTCCAACGTATGGGGGCGTTTAATCTTGAGCCAGGCGCTGCCGCGTCGACCGGCTTCATAGGCGGCGTCTAACGCTTTTGCCATGACGCCTTCATGCCCATGGTTCAGTGCCTCTTGAAGGAACGCCTCCGCTGCGGTCACGTCTGGTGTGACGAGACGGGGCGTCACCAACGGGAGAGGTAATGTTTCTTTCATGGCAGCTACACGCGCTGTGGACGTCTGATCGATGAGATCTTCCCCATCGAGATGGAGACAGTCGAAGAAGAACGGCGTCAATGGCAGTACATCACGCATGTGGTGAATGTCCAGCTTGCGGCCGAATCGGCGCATCGTCATTTGAAACGGATGAGGAATGCCGTCAGGCCGGAAAGCCAGGACTTCCCCATCCAGGACGATCGAACGGGCGGGGAGTCCCCGGACGGCCTCAACAATCTCCGGTACCGAGGCGGTCACATCGATGAGTGTGCGGGTGAACACGCGGATATCTTCACCGAGTTTGTGCACTTGCACCCGCGCCCCATCCATCTTGTATTCGAATGCCGCTTCGTGGAGTGTTTTGAACACATCCGCCACATCGTCGGCAGGCTGGGCTAACATCGGTTGAATGGGTTGCAATACGTGTAGCGCAAAGCGTGAGAGTCCCACTGCTCCTTCCGTAAATGCGACAGTCGTCACTGTGGATAGATCGCCGGCCAACATCAGCGCCCGGCGCACGGCGGCGGCTGGGACTTCCGCTGCGCCTGCGACCGCCTCGACCATCATCCCTTCAAGAGCTCCCTGACGGAGTTCCCCCAGCACGAGCCGCTTCAGGAAAGATTGCTCGTCCGGCGTCGCTTGCGACAGTAAGGTGGCGTAGAGACGCCGCCGCTCAGCACTCGATCCGGATCCTGTCGAGCGGACTACTGCCTCAACGGCTTCATCGACTTGCTTCAGCGTCAGCGACGGCTCGCCTGCAGCCTGCTTAGGAGCCGTGGCATGTACGGTGACTGCTCCCATGCCGATATTGCCTTGGCGCAGCCGTCCGGACAGAACGTTGACCCCAATCTCGATTTCATCGGGCGCAAGACGCCGAAGGCAGGTACTGAGATGGCGAATCTTTTCTAAGCGAGACTGAGTCTGCGTGACCTGTTGTGATGTGCGAACGATCTCAATCAAGCGCATAATGTTCACATTCCGAGCATTTCATCATACTTAATTTGCCAAGCAATGAGCGTAGTCCCCTGGCGAAGTCGGTTGTCTCATGAGTAGACTCCATCATGGCTGACGAAGGCGTGCTGCGCGGCACATCTGTCATCGTGGCAGGTGCCGGTCTGGCTGGTTTGGCCGCGGCCGTAGATCTTGCGAATGCCGGCGCGCAGGTCACCGTCGTGGAAGCGCGTGACCGCGTCGGCGGACGCGTGTGGACGCTTCGCGACGGGTGGCGCAACGGACAGCATGCAGAAGCCGGTGCGGATCTCATCGATGAGGGTCAGGAGGAAATGCAACGGCTTGTAGCCAGGCTTGGCCTTGAATTGGTGCCGATACTTGAAGGGGGATTTGGTTTTGTCATGCGAGGCGAAGACGGCCCGCCATGCATGTCCGGCGGACCGGGCAGTGTGGGATGGCGAACACTGCGAGAACGGCTCGAGCCGCGGATACGGGGGTATCGCCTGGTCGATCGAAGATGGGATAGCCTTGTTGCCCAAGACATGGCTCGTACGTCGGTGGCCGAATGGCTCGATGAAGTAAAGGCCGATGCGAAGATGCGCGCGCTGGCCAGGGGACTGAGAGGATTCTTCCTGGCGGACCCCGCCGATCTCTCCTTACTTGTGCTCGTCGATCAATTGGCGGCCGATGTGCCTGGCGGTGGGCGCATGTATCGCATCAAGGGCGGCAATGACCGGCTGGCATCGGGTCTTGCTCACATGCTCGGGGAACTCATGCATATACGAACGGAGGTACGGGCGGTCTCTCAGACCCGGGACAACGTGCGGCTCCGCCTTCGGACGGGGAACGGCACAGAAAGCGACATGAGTGCGGACTATCTAGTATGCGCCGTCCCCGCAACGGTGCTGCGTGACATTGTCTGTGACCCGCCATTGCCACCCGAGCAGGAACAGGCGGTTCTTCGATTGAACTATGGTCCGGCAACGAGAACGATGCTCCAATTTGAGCGACGGTTTTGGCGACATTCCGGGAAGCGCAGGGCCTACGGTACGGATCTGCCCATCGGGGCCGTGTGGGATGGGAATGAAGAACAGTCTGGCAATGAAGGTATCCTCTCGCTGCTTGCTGGTGGGTCGGCGAGTGTAGAAACGCAACAGATCATCGCCCATGAGGGTGTGGAGGGGCTTGTG
Source organism: Nitrospirales bacterium (assembly GCA_040004695.1). Lineage (GTDB taxonomy): Bacteria > Nitrospirota > Nitrospiria > Nitrospirales > Nitrospiraceae > JAICXS01. The sequence continues at coordinate 4,471 of JBDUAJ010000076.1, forward strand.
CGACAGCTTGAGTGGCTTGGGGTTAACCAACTGCCGGTTCTGTCGTCTCGAGTGATCTCGTGGGAGAACGATCCGTGGGCGCGCGGCGGGTATGCGTACTTCGATCCCGCCTATGATCCTGCCTGGCGTCCGTGGCTTTCCAAACCCCACGGCCGCATTGTATTTGCCGGCGAGCATACGAGTGTCCAGTGGCAGGGCTATATGAACGGCGCGGTTGAAAGCGGCCTGCGAGCGGCAAAAGAAGTGGGCGTGTTGGTGGATCGGTCGCGCCGGTTTGCCTCTCCACCATAATCAGCATTGATCTCGCACAGGCGCGCAGCATCATCATACTCAGACGTTTGAGATCTATTTAAGACGGAATTCGGTTCGATGCGATGATTGTTGCGTTGACCTCTTCCTTCTCGCTCCGGTAAGATGCCGCGCCGATGACTACCTATAAACAAGCCGGTGTCGATATCAATGCCGGCGATGAATTTGTGAACCGGATCAAGCCATTGGTCCGCTCCACCTTTCGCCCGGAGGTCTTGACCGATTTGGGCGGGTTTGGCGGATTATTTCGACTGCAAGCCTCGCGCTATACCGATCCGGTCTTGGTCTCCGGGACCGATGGAGTAGGGACGAAGTTAAAAATAGCCTTCTTGATGGATCGCCATGATACGGTCGGGATCGACCTCGTGGCCATGTGCGTGAACGATGTGGCAGTCAGTGGGGCGGAGCCGCTCTTCTTCTTGGATTATCTGGCGACCGGAAAACTGGCGGTCCCTAAAGCCGAATCGATAGTGAAGGGGATTGCCGAGGGGTGCCGGCAGGCCGGATGTGCACTGATCGGTGGAGAGACGGCCGAAATGCCGTCGTTTTATCCCGACGGTGAATACGATCTCGCCGGATTTGCCGTGGGAGTCGTCGATCGGCCAAAGATCATCGATGGCACAACGATCCAGGCTGGCGATGTGCTAATTGGGGTCGCGTCGACCGGATTGCACAGCAACGGCTATTCCCTTGCGCGGCGGGTGCTTTTGGATGACGGCAAACTGACGGTTGATAGTCGCCTGACCGATCTGGATCTCCCGCTCGGAGAGGTGCTGCTGACACCGACGCGCATCTACGCCAAGCAGATCCTTGCTTTGACGAGTGAATTGGCCATCAAAGGGATTGCCCACATTACGGGTGGTGGGTTGACGGAGAATCTGCCGAGAATTTTCCCTGCTCAGTGTCGCGCACGGATTCAACGCCAGACCTGGCCGATCCCGACGATCTTTACGGTGCTGGCCAAGATGGGCGGAATCGAGCGCGAAGAAATGTATCGTGTGTTTAATATGGGCATCGGACTGGTCGTGATCGTCGAACCGCACCTCGCGGATGCGGCCATTGCCAAACTCGCTGCGCTAGGGGATAAGGGCTACGTCATCGGCGAGATGGCGGTCGAGGAGAGTGGGCATCCGCTGGTCGAATATGTTGGAACCGATGGCCACGAATAAACTGCGGCTTGGTGTGCTCGCATCGGGGCGCGGCTCAAATCTCCAAGCAGTCATCGATGCCATTGAGTCGGGGATCGTGCACGCGCGTGTTGCTGTCGTCATCAGCAATAAAAAAGATGCGCAGGCGCTTGAGCGAGCACGTACTCACGGTGTGACCGATGTGTTTCTCGATCCGACACCCTACGCGGGCATGATCGATAAGCGAGGAGCCTATGATCGCGCGGTTCTGGACATCCTCAGAAAACACGAGGTCGATCTGGTGCTGCTTGCAGGGTACATGAAAATCGTCACGCCGGTTTTAATCGACGCATACCGGAACCGAATGATGAATATTCATCCATCTTTGCTCCCGTCTTTCGCCGGTCTTGAAGCGCAGAAGCAAGCGCTGGAGTGGGGCGCCAAGGTGGCGGGTTGCACGGTGCATTTTGTGACTGAAGGCGTGGATGAAGGTCCCATTATTCTCCAAGCCACAGTTCCTGTACTGGAAGGCGATTCCCCGGAGACATTGGCGGCGCGGATTCTTGTCCAGGAACATGCCATCTATCCACGTGCGGTTCAGCTCTACGCAGACGGTCGCCTCCTTGTCGAAGGGCGGCGAGTTCGAATTGCCGATGGCCCTGCGGGTTGTGTATAATGCCGCCTGTTGAACGAAAGCCGCTCTTTTTACCATCTCCTCCGTGGCCTCATGCTCGCGGTTGAGAAGCACGGCGCATGATCTTTTAATTTTTCATTTTGCCTTGTCTTCTTGCATTGTCTTCGAGTGGGGGGCTAGCTCAGTTGGGAGAGCACAACGTTCGCAACGTTGGGGTCGGGGGTTCAATTCCCCTGCCCTCCACCAAATTTATTTTGCCACAAGACTAACCGAATCAATCCTGCATAATCTCCAAACAATTCAGCCGTGAGATATTGTCCCGATCCTTCCGAGGTGGGATGAAGCTGGATCTGACCACCGAGCAACTCCTTTAAAATTCCCCCCGCCTTGTCTACTGGGTATTGCGTCACAGTTGCGAGATTATTGAGCAAGGTCCTGAATCGCTGTGTCAGGTGGGGCAGGAGGCTTGTTATTTTCTCAGTCGCTTAAGATCATGATTAAGCGCTCGATGAGGTTTGCCCGTTAAAGCGGTGAAGTGAGGTTGCTAATCAGCCATCGAGTAGTGCGACTTGGTCCCCCTTAAAACCATACCACACAACGGCTATATCGTCTCCGCGGACATCCGGCCATCTATCGTACGGGCAACATGGTGCTAAACTATGCTTTTGCGCCAGGGATATAGCTACAAAGAACTACGGCATGAGAGCAGTACCGGGTCCCCTATTACGTGACACTATGTTGAAGGAACAACCATGTAACATCCTCCTTGTAGATGACCTCCCCGAAAACCTCTTAGCCTTGGAATCGGTCCTCTCTAGTTTGGAACAAAATATAGTGAAGGCCAATTCAGGCAGCGAGGCTCTGCGCTATATCCTAGAACAGGACTTTGCCGTGATCCTGCTGGACGTGAAGATGCCAGACACGGACGGGTTCGAGACGGCGGCACTCATTAGAGCCCGCGAGCGATCCAAACATGTCCCGATCATTTTCCTCACGGGGCTGAGTGGCAATGAGGACATGATTCGAGGCTATTTAATGGGCGCGGTCGATTACCTGTTCAAACCTTTCATTCCAGAAGTCTTGCAATCAAAGGTGGCCGTCTTTGTGGACCTCTACCGCGTGCGCGCGCGGGCCAGTCAGCAGGCGCGAGAACTGGCTGCCATCAATCAGCGCCTGGAGCAAGAAATCAACGAACGTAAGCGCACCGAATGGGAACTTAAACTTCATCAGGCGCAGCTGGAAGCCGCCAACACGGAACTGGAGGCCTTTAGCTATTCCGTGTCCCACGATTTACGCGCGCCGCTTCGCCATATCGATGGCTTTGCCGATCTGCTGCAACAGCACGGCTCGTCACAACTTGATGAAAAAGGTCGGAGGTGTGTGACCAAAATCTCGGAATCCGCCTCTCGAATGGGACGTCTCATCAACGATCTCTTAGAGTTCTCGCGGATGGGCCGCAATGAGATGCGACGCCAGCAGGTGAATATGAACTACTTAGTCAAGGACGTGATCGACCAGCTCCAATCAGAAGTTGAAGGGCGACACATTTCCTGGAATATAGGCCCATTGCCGGACGTTCAAGGAGACAGCGCCATGCTGCGTCAGGTGTTGGCGAACTTAATCGCGAATGCCATCAAGTATACGAGTCCGCGCGAGCGTGCGCACATTGACATCGGTTGCCGAACCGAGGAGAGCCATGAGACGGTCATCTTCATTCGCGATAATGGAGTCGGATTCGACATGCAGTATGGTTATAAACTGTTCGGTGTCTTTCAGCGGTTGCACAGCAACACGCAGTTTGAAGGCACAGGAATTGGCTTGGCCAATGTCAGACGCATCATCGCGAAACACGGCGGCAGAACATGGGCTGAAGGGGTGATTCATGAAGGGGCGACATTTTACTTTTCACTACCACATGCAGGGGCGCCGTAATGCTGTCGGAACAACGCGCATCGGTTGGTGGGCACTCGGGAGAACAATTGGAATTGGAAGCGTTATCCCGCTGGATTGAACACGGACGTCATCAAATTCGTAGGACTTAAGTACTTGGTCGAAGTCGGAGACCATCAATGAGTGGTCATGGCTAATCCTTGCAGGGAGGTGTTCACGTGCCACCCTTGATCCGCATTCTCCATCTCGAAGATGACGTCACGGATACAGAATTTGTTCAGTCCACCCTTGAAGCGCACGCAGTGACATGTGAAGTGGTCCGGGTGGAGGATCGACAAATGTTTGCGGCAGGACTAGACCAGGAAGGAATCGACCTCATTATCTCCGACTTTTCGCTTCCATCCTATGATGGACGGTCTGCGCTAGCTTTTGCCGGGCTTAAATGCCCTGATGTGCCCTTCGTCTTTTTCTCGGGCACGATGGGGGAGGAAGTGGCGATTGAGGCCCTGAAGGGCGGCGCCACCGATTATGTCTTAAAAGACCGCCCCTCGCGCTTAGCGCCAGTATTGATCCGGGCACTCGGCGAGGCGGAGGAGAGAAGGAAGCGCAAGCGGATAGAATTGGACCTCCAGTCGGCACAAGGGCGCTTCAAAAGCATCTATGAATCATCGAAGGATGCCATTGTCTATGTGTCGCTGGAAGGCCAGCAGCAGGACGTGAACGAGTCGATGGTCAAGCTCACGGGGTATTCTAAAGACGAGCTGTTAACGATGGCTTATCAGGAGCTAACCGCCCAGGAATATTGCCGGCAGGAAGTAGAAGCGATTCAAGCGGTCCTCTCAGCCGGCCAGCCTGTCGAGTATGAAAAGGAGATCATTCGACGCGACGGGTCACGAGTGCCAATCGTCCTGAGCGCGTTTGTCGTCAAAGCGGGTGACGACATCCCGATTGGTCTGGGGATGATCCTGAAAGATGTGACCGAACGAAAGCGGGCGGAGCGGGAAATCATTGAACTGGCTTACCACGATGCCTTGACCGGATTACCGAACCGTCGCTTGTTCTACGATCGCCTCAAGCTGGCTCTCTGTCCGGCCGCCCGCACGCGCAAACCACTCGCTGTGCTGGTACTGGACCTAGATGGTTTCAAAACCGTCAATGATACTCTGGGCCATGCCAAGGGCGACCTTGTATTGCAGTGGGTCGCTGAACGCTTGAAAGCATCTATCCGGTCGGGTGATACGGTGGCGAGGTCCGGTGGAGATGAGTTCATCATTCTTCTGCCTGAACTGTCCGAGCCGGGAGATGCTGAGAGGATCGCGCAGAAGCTCCTAGGAGCGTTTAGGCCTAGTTTCTTATTGGAAGGACAGGAGTTTCCCATTACAGCCAGCATGGGGCTGAGTATCTACCCTCGGGACGGCATGGACCCCGACGGACTTGCCCGGAATGCGGATGCGGCCATGTACCGCGCGAAAAAACAAGGCGGCAATACGTATGAGCTGTGCAACCCGGCAATGAACGCAAGCGTTAGTGACCGTCTTACTCTCGAACGAAACCTTCGTCAGGCGCTGGAACGCCATGAATTCCGTCTCTACTACCAGCCCGTCATTGAGCTCAGCACTGGGCAGATTACTGCCATGGAAGCATTGTTGCGCTGGCAACATCCGAACGCTCATCGACTCCTGACTCCGGCTGAATTTATAGAGGTAGCAGAAGAAACAGGGTCAATCATCCCGTTAAGTTTATGGGTGTTACACACGGCCTGTAGCCAGGCAGCCGCATGGCATAAGCGCGGATACCCGTACCTTCGGGTGGCCGTCAATCTCTCTGATCGTCAAATATGGCGGAGGGAATTTGTCACGCAAGTCCGTAGCGTTCTGACCGAAACCGGTATGGCGCCGGAGATGCTCGAATTCGAGATTACGGAACGCATGGCCCTGCAAAACCCAGACGTCACGATTTCAGTCCTCGCTTCATTGAGCAGCATGGGGATCGATCTGTCGATGGATGACTTCGGTACTGGTCATGGGTCGCTGAACTGTTTGCGCCAGATCCCCCTCAAGACGTTGAAGATGGATCAATCGTTTGTCGGAGGGATCTCGAACAATACCGATGATGCGGCCATCGTCAAAACGCTCATTAGCTTAGGACACAATCTCAGGCTGAAAGTGATCGCCGAAGGAGTTGAAACGCCAGAGCAATTGGCGTTCTTGCAAGCTCATCAGTGCGATGCTGTGCAAGGATTTCTCTTTAGTCCGGCAGTTTCCTCAGAAAACTTCGAACGATTGCTATCGACGCAACCATTTCTTTTTTAACCAGACATTCGACTGCCTTAGACCTAGATATCAATCTTCCCCTCATTCTTTGTTCGTGAGGTATCCCGCCTTCTTTCTTCACACGCCATCGGCGAAAAGCATCAGAGTGGTCGTCAGCGATTTCGACAATTCCAGCCCCATGAAGAATTCCTGTCTAGGTAAAAGGTAGAATGAGAACTGGTTCGGTCTAAGAAGGGTGGCAATGCCTAAGATAAGCGTTTCCGTAGTACCTCCACCTTCTTTTCAGCTTCGAGTTAGTGAACAGGAATAGAAGTGGGACGAAGGAATCTATGCCGGACGGTTCGATGTGGCCACATTCCCGAGCAGGAGCAATGCCATTCCAACGAGCTTGAAACCAGTCATTAGGTTCCCCGAGCCATGTGACTCTGACCTCCGTGAAAAACACGTCGGCACCCACCCTCTGCGTAAAGTCGCAGGTGTAAATTGTTGCCTACAGAGCATAGTGTATAGGCTAGTACGCTTATGTCTCGGGCACGATGGTGAGTAAAAGGGCACTGATTGAGCAACGTAGGCAGTGGGGGGGGACCTTATCGGGCGGTGTCCTCAACGGCCGCGAAATCGTGGCCTCCAGTACGCAGCAGAGAAATACGTGTGCCGAAAGTCCACGATGTTAAATTCGATATCCAGGTTTGGAATCGAGGTGTCGTCAATTGGTGTGTAAAGAGAACTTAGGGGGCGACCTCTTTGTTGAC
>JBDUAJ010000077.1:0-11416 GCA_040004695.1 Nitrospirales bacterium
GTGATCGATGCGCCGGAGGTCGAAGAGCAATACCAACAGGCGGTAGCCGACTACACCATCAAAAAGATTACCCATGACCGCTTGGCCAATGTGTGGAAAGAAACGCCGGATGTGATTGCCAAACAGGATGTGGACATGGCGCAAGCCGCATTCCAGGGCGCCCGACATCTCATGGAGCAACGCGTGGCACTTCGCGATTACACCAAAGTCAGAGCGCCCTATGATGGAACGATTACCGCCCGCTTTGCCGACCCCGGGGCGTTGATTCAGGTTGCGACCAGTTCATCGTCCGGCGCCATTCCATTATTCACGATCATGAATCTCGAGACCGTACGGGTCTATGCCAACGTGCCGCAGGAAGACACGCCGTGGGCGAAAACAGGCATACCCGCGGTCCTCACCGTCAAGGAATTGCCGGGTCGCTTATTCACCGGCACGGTGACGCGAACGACACACGCCCTTGATCCTTCCACGCGCAGCCTCCTCATCGAAGTGGACTTGCCGAATCCCGATCAAGCCCTCCAGCCGGGTACGTTCGGCGAACTGACTTTGCAACTGCGGAATAGCCCCGATGCCCTGGTCGTGCCGGCCGGCGCGCTCATGACCCAAGACAAGAGCACCCTGGTCTTTATCGTCGATCAAGGGCAGGCCGTTCAGCGAAAGATTAAGACCGGCCTGAGCGACGGACGATGGATCGAGGTCGTCGAAGGGCTCAACGGCATGGAAGATGTGGTGGTCGTCGGGAAAAGCAAGCTGGTCGAAGGCGCTTCCGTCCGGCCTGCACCGTACAATTTGCCGGAAGGCAAGCCGTCCGTCCAGAAATTCAGTTCGCGCAGACCCGAGAAATGAAGGAGAACATGATGGCGTTCTTAGCCAGAGCCCTTGCTATCGGCTTCGTTCTATTGCTCGTGATGACCATCACGACCTCCGCTCACGCTCAGATGGACGGATCCGGATCCGAGCCTCTAGCCCGTGGAAGCTTTCTGGGGCTGAGGCAGGCGCTGGAGATTGCATTGCAGAAGCATCCCATTCTTGAAGAGGCATCGGCATCGATGAAGGCGGCTACCGCCAGGACCGAACAGACCAAGTCTCTGTATTACCCCCAGGTCTACGCCAACGTGGACAGCTCGGCCGGCTCGGGACGGATCAACCCGCGGTTTCTCATGGGCGGTGGATTGCTGCAGTCCAATCTGAGCGCCTATACTGCCGGAGTCATTGCCAACCAGCGTCTCTATGACTTCGGATACACTCGAAGCCTCGTAGAATCCTCGAAGCTGGCCGAGCGCGCTCAGGAACAGGACATTCAGGCGCGGCGAGCCTTCATCGCCCTCAATGTCCAGCGACTGTACTACAACAGCCTCAAGCGCCGGAAGCTCGTCCAGATTGCCGAAGAGACCGTCCGAGAGCGCGGCGTCATCAAAAACCAAATTGAAGCACTCTACCGGCAACAGCTGAAATCCAAATTAGACCTGGATCTGGTTCAGGTGGAACTGACCAATGCGGAATCATTGCTCCTGAAAGCACGAAACGATACCAAAGCCGGCTACGCTGACCTCAATCGCGCGATGGGCATTGCCGGGACAGATGAGTATGTGTTGGAGGATCTTCCCATTGAGGTGCGGCCGCAACGCCCGCTGAATGCCCTCATCAGCGAGAGCCTTGCTCATCCGGAGGTCCGTAAGGCCAAAGAACTCATCGCGAGTTCGGAAGCACGGGTGAAGGCCATGAAGCGGCAGTATTTTCCCACGATATCGGCCCTGGCAAGCGGCGGCGACTATGAAACGTTCGACACGGGCCGGAATCTTGCCACCGGGGGCTGGTGGACGGCCGGGGCCTTTGTGTCGATGCCGCTCTTCACGGGATTCCTCATCGAAAATCAGGTGCGGGAAGCGGCCGCGCAGCAGAATGCGGCGCAGGCTGGAGGTGTCAGCATCGAACAGGCGCTGATCCAACAGGTCACGACGTCGTATTTGGATACCGTGACCCTGGCGCAACAAATTAAGTTGGCAGAGGAGCAAGTGAAAACCGCCCAGGAAGCCTTGCAATTGGCGAAGCAGCGCTATCGCTTAGGGCTAGGGTCTGTCGTGGAAGTGACGCAGTCTGAAGTGGCGGTCACGAGCGCGCAAACTCGATTGGCTGACGCCCAGTACGATTACAAGATCGCCGAAGTGACACTCGCCTATGCGTCCGGCATGACGGCGAGTCTTGAGACAGCCGCTCGCTAAGAGCGACGGCCTAGCCCGGATTATTCATGAATGCCGTCACGAAGCGGCTGAGACTGAAGCTCCCATTGCACCCGCCCACCCAGGCGCGCCAAGACGCGCCCCTTCCCGTGGGCTTCTCGCAGGGCGCACGGCGCGATGAATAAAGAGCGCCACGTCTGTGCGCGCCGGCGAGTTGGTGAGCCGGCCGGTTCTTGATACGGTGATCCATGGCGGTCCGCCGAGGAGACCGAACGAGAAAAGCCACGCCGGGCGAGAGGATCGGCCGCTGTAGTAGGCATTCATGAATAGTTCGGGCTAATGAAAGGTATTGGTGGGAAGTGCCAGCGTGAAGTACTTTCCTCGTTCCGTATACAGAATGCGTTTGCCGACGAGTTCGATTAGCGCCTGCTCGATCATCGGTGGATCATCGGCTTCTGCCAGGCCATTGTTTTTCGCGTGCTCTCGGATTTGCTCCGAAGCTTTCGGCGCCTCGTTGCACGCCTCAATGGCCACGGCGGCAATCCCATCATAGCGCTGCCGTGACGGCGCGCCCGGGAGCCGCCCGTCATACACGGTCACATAGCCCATCGCTTTCACATAATACAAATAGGGTTTGTCGGAGGAGGCCTGACGCCGCTGCCATTCACCAGTCGCTTCGACCAATTCTCGAAACAGATCCGGGTCCACGCGCTGGTCGACTTCATACTCAAAGTCGTAGGCCACCTTCATGAGATCGACTGTCTCCGGATCATAGACGTACTCGTAGGCCATGCCGGGACCGGTAATGCGCACGCCATATTCGTGCGGGCGTGAAAAATACGGGCTGAATCGCTCCAACCAGAGTTTCCCCACGCTCTCCGGGGCCTGCAGGTGCACTAAGGCGGGGATGAGCTCGATCTGCTTGCGATAATCCTCGTCCGTTTCCTTGGGGAAGCCGAGCAGAATGTTCCAGCTTAAATTCACGTTGTAATATCGGCTCCATTTGAGCACGACGACATTCTGCATCGGGCTCACGCCCTTATCCATTTCCTTGAGTTGCGTCGCACTTAAGCTTTCCAGACCGGGCTGCATGGACGTCACACCGCCCTTCGCCAAGGTATGGATCTGCTGTTTGTTCAAATTACTTTTGGTTTCAATAAAGACATCCAGGTCATAGTGGCCTGCGCCCAATGCGCCAAAGACCTGATCGATGTATTTCATATCGATGATATTGTCGACCAGACGGAATCGCGTGCTGTCATAGCGACTGGACAGCCAGCGTAATTCCTCAATGACCTGCTCATGCGATTTGGAGCGGAATTTCATGCTCTGCGCATTGAGTCCGCAGAACGTACAATGGTGCTTCTCTCCCCACCAACACCCTCGTGCCGACTCGTAGAGCAGAATCCGATTCATGCCTTTAAAAGAAGACGGATCCACTTCGTTCAGCTGCGCGAAATACTCGTCGTAATCCGGTGGACCGGTGCGGGCAAAATCTACAAATAATTTTTGGTTCGGCTTGTACGCGACCGTCCCATTTTTTCGCGCGACCACTCCGGCAGGAGGCTCCCCCTCGTCGCCATTGAGAACCTGGCGGACAAGAGCGGGAAACGGTCCCTCCCCCTCCCCCACCACGGCATAGTCGATCCACGGAAAGGCCCTGAAGTACTCGAGGCCCATGTCCCCGTCATAATGAGCGCCACCGAACACGATTTTGACATCCGGATACAGGTCCTTGATCAATTTCGCCAAGGTGACGCTGGCGACATTCTGATGAAACATGGAGGTAAACCCGATCAGGCGATATTGCCCCCAATCAACGGAGGTCAATGCCCAGGTCAGGAACTGTGGCGCGAGCATGGCCTCGATCTCTTCCAGATACGAGCTGGCGCAGCCGGCCTTGCGGGAGATGCCCTCGATCAACGGCTTGAAGTCACGCAGGTACTGATGGTGTTTCGGGTTGTCTTTGAACAGAAGGCGTGAAAACAGCCACTCTCCGATGAGGAGTTGACTTTCACACAGCACATCATACACGGGAAACCCGATCCGTTGGGCGAAATACAGGTTGAGGTAATGGTTCTTGACACCAATGCCCTGTGATTTCAGGAGGGCAGACAATGTCCCCAGTTGAATGGAGGGAAACTTGGAATGCCCGAACGGCATGTTGACGAGAGCGACGGAATCCATGCTCAGATTGCCCTAACGTCGAGAGGCTGAAAGACTTCTAGTCCAACATCCCGGAGGTGACGACTTTTAAGACCCCTAAAAACCTACGATACACTGCAAATCCTATCATAACCGCTTGAGCTGTCGCACCGGTCACAGCTCAAGACCCATGCAAGGTCGGCAGCGGCTTTCTCAGTTTTCATGGCGGGAAGTTTCTGCAAATCAATGACGACTTCATCTTTCTTTCGGCCGGACAAAAACTCCCACCATGTGCCCTTCTGTTTTTCTACAGCCTCGGCCGGGTTAAAGAACAGATTGAATCCCTTCGCCGCTGTCGGAGACACGGGATAGCGTCGGTCGTACACCATGCCATAAGCCGGTATGCCGTACACGATCCGATAATTGCCCAGGATGAAATGTAGGCGACCGTGATGCACATACAGACCGCCTGAGGTGATCTCCCGTTTGATCGACGTTTGAGGGTAGCTGATATAAAACGCCACGCGCTCGTCCGGACGCGCAGCGGTGAGCGCTTGAGACAGGCGTGGAGCAAGCCATGCAATTTCTTCATCGCGAAACACCGGTTCCAGCTCCGCCTTGCCCCCAAATACTTGCTGCAAGACATTGCGATCCTCTTGAACAGAAAATCCCTTCAGCAATCTGGCCATCTCCTCATCATCGATGTCGACGGGATGACTGTGTAAGGTGTGCGTAATTTCATGAAAGGCATGGGGGTCCGCTTCCAGGCGGACGAAATCCGTTGGATTTTCATACATGATGCGAGCGGGAATAGTCGGAATGGCGCAGGCGCCGAGGGCCAATGCCAAAGTTAGAATGCAAAAGTAGAAAGTGAGGAACTCTCCATTTATAAATTTTACATTTTTAATTATGAATTTTGCCTTGCGCGGTTTCATTCGACGACGGTTACCGTCATCTCGACGCGCTCCAAGGGATTATCCCGTCCATCCCGTTTCACGTTGACAATTTTGTCGGCAATCTCCATCCCGCTGACGACCTCGCCAAAGGCTGTGTACTTCCAGTCCAAAAAATTGGCGTCCGCGACACAAACAAAAAACTGGGAGCCGGCACTGTTCGGGTCGTTGGACCGCGCCATCGACAACACGCCGCGCTTGTGCGGTTTGCTATTGAACTCTGCCGCCACTTGATGGCCTGGGCCTCCCATGCCATGCAGGGAACGATCCGGCTTCTTGCTGTTCGGGTCCCCGCCCTGAATCATGAAGCCAGGGATCACGCGATGAAACGTGCAGCCATCATAAAATTTGTCTTTCGCAAGGGTGACAAAATTCTTCACATGATTGGGCGCAACATCCGCGTAAAAGCGCAACACGATCTCGCCCAAAGGTTCACCCTTCACGGTTATTTTAATTGTGGCCCGTGTCTCACTTGCATCCGCCATGATGACTCCTTTGTTGGAAGAAATAGCTCTCAGCATTTCGGAAGAGATTTCTGCTCAGGGCTGACAGCTGATCGCTGAAGGCTGACAGCTTTCACATCACTTCTGTTCCGCCTGAAACCCCTCACTGATACCGACCCATGTCGTGCCGCCGTCATCACTGCGAAACGCGCCGGCATTCGTGCCGGCGTAGAGAATCCCGCTTTCACCGGCAATCAACGATTGAATCGACATTTCCGTCAACCCTTTGTTGATGGGAGTCCACAGTCCGCCTTGATTCATGGTTTTGAAAATGCCTCGCCCCGTGCCGACATACAGGCTCTTCTCATGCAAGACGATTCCGCGAATGGAATCGTTGGGCAGGGCGCGACTGATTGATCGCCATGTCTCCCCGCCATCTCCGCTCCTGAACACCCCCCCATCGAACGTACCGGCATACAAAGCCTGGTCTTTATCGATGGCCAGAACCCGAATGAAATTCTCCCTCAGTCCTTCATGATCCATTAAGCCGTGCGTCACGCGCTGCCACTCCTGGGCACGTGGCGCATAGCGCAAGATGCCCTTGCCGGACGTGCCGACATAGAGGGTATGGTCCGGCGCCATCGCGATGGCATGAACGAGCACGTCATCCAGCCCCTTTGTCACAATGGTCCATTCAGACATCCCTTCCGACGAGCGACTATACAACCCATCTCCAGTTCCGGCATACAGCACCCCCTGCTTCACCAGCAGGGCCTTGACCTCCAATCGCTTGAGGCCCGTGTTAAACGTTTCCCAAGTCTTCCCGCCATCTTTCGTGCGAAAGACACCGCCCCGGAACGTTCCCGCATAGATCATTCCATTTGGCCCCACCGCCAAGGAAAGAATGAAGGGATCGGTCAACCCGGCATTCGCCACGATCCAAGACTGCCCCCGGTCTTCGCTTCGAAAGACTCCCATCCCGAATGACCCGGCGTATACCGTTTGGGGACCCACCGAAGCCAATGCCTGAATGCTGGGAGCCATCATCGGTCCAGGGAAGTTTTGCGGGACTTCGCTACTAAAGGGAGAAGGACCGGAAGCGTTCACTCGCGCGGCGAACAAAACAATGAGAAGGCAAAGGGCAAACGGGTGGATGCTACGCTGACGTTTGGAGTGTTGAGCGGGTTGTTTCACGTGTCAACTCGTACTACTGCTTAGCTTTTGACTAGGGGCTGCACGTTATCGTACCCGATGACCTGCGGTCCCAACCGGCGTCACGCCCTCCAGATTCATTCCCGGCTCTATGGAACCTTTTCGTCGCCCAAAGAGCCGAGCGCCCCAAATCCCTATTTCATACAAGATAATGAGCGGCACCGCCATCAACAGCATGGTAAACAGTGTCGCATCGGGAGTGACGAGGGCCGAGAGAATCAAGGCAACCATCACGGCATGTTTTCGATAGTGCGCCAGCATCACGCTGGACACCACCCCAACTCGCGCCAGGAGGGTCAAGACCAGGGGCAGTTCAAAGGCGAACCCAAATACCAGCAGAAATTTCACGTTGAAATCGATATAGGTACCCACGGCCAATTGCGGGGTCAACTCGCGGTCCATGCCGAAGCTGACGAAGAACTGGATGACCAGCGGGAGGATGACGAGATTGCAGAACGCGAGACCCAAGGCAAAAAACCCCGCGGCCAAGACGAGCAAAGGAATCGCCCAGCGCTGTTCTTTCGGCAACAGCGCCGGCTCGATGAATTTCCAACTCTGATAGAGAATCACCGGCATCGTGAGAATCACGCCGGCCAGCAGCGAGACTTTCAAGGAGGCGAACAGCGCCTCGGTCGGGCCGTAAAAGATCAGATCGTCGTGAAATGGCCGTTTGAGCCAGGCCACGATATCAGGGGCATAGGCGAACGTCAGCATAAACGACGCCAGCAGCGCGATTCCTATCACGATGAGGCGTCGCTTGACGGCAGAAATGTGACGTGCGAGCGGTGGAAGGATGCCGGCCATGATGTCAGTACGCGCGGTTGTTAATGCGAGGGCGAATGCTCCTGCTCTTCGCGATAGAGCCGAATCAGTTCCGCGATTTTATCTTTTTTGACCAATTTTTCTTTTTGCATCTGCTTCTTCAAGAGTTCTTCCTGTGGCGTCAACACGTGTCGTTTCTGAAGTTCCCCCAATTCGGTATCCAGTCGGTGGTGAGTTTCCTCCAGTTGCCTAAATTCCAGACTGGAGGCCCGCAGCAACTCTGCAATCCGATCGACGATCATCATAGGTTTCCCTCCTAGATGAGCGACAGGTCGCGAAGAGTAGTTCCCGCGATCCCATCACTGGGTTGTCTACACCGTCCCGTTCACTACTACCTTTCCTCCCTCACACTAAATGGGCTGGTCAGAGTGGCCCCTACTCTGCACACATTTCACCCCGCCTCCCCGCCTGAAGCCCTGAGACGCCTCCCTGCCCGAGCGAGCACATTCTAATCGTGCGCCATGTGCGAGCATGACGGCTTTTCTGACCGGCTCACTATCACAACTCTAATTCCATCAGCACCGCATCTTCAACTGGATTCGTGTAATATTTTGTTCGCATCCCGGACCGAGAAAATCCCGTCTGTTCATAGAGTGCTAGGGCCGGGTTGTTTGAAGCCCGCACCTCCAGCAATGCCCGCCGCGCCCCCTGCTCCAGACCCATTGTCACTGCCTGTTGCAACAGACACCGGCCGATACCGCGATGGCGGACATGAGGCGCCACAGCCAGAGTCATCATTCTTAATTCTTCAAACACGACCCAAAAGCAGACATACCCGACCAACTCTCGCGAGACCTCAGGTGCCTGACCAGCGTTTCCAATGTGGGCTGTTAACACACGCGCGAATGGATTATCGGTCAACTCGACTTCGAACATTCTCCGGGTCCATGGAGCGGAAAATGAGGATTCTTCGATCTGCATGATGGTGTCCAAATGTTGGACCGTCCCAGGCTCTATGAGAGGAGATCCGAGTTCTTGATGGTGTGTCGAACCCATTCGTCTTATTGGGCACCAGTCAGACGGCGATCCATCATGATTTCCGCCTCCGCGCGTTGAATGTACCGAGGAGAGATGCCGTATCCCGCGATATCGTTCTTGCCCATTTGTTCCACTCCTGCCAAACCCACGCTGACGGCAGATACCGCCATACACTCGGCAGGCCCCTCCTGGATCAGTACCTGTTGAGAGTTGAAAAGGCGGCGCAGCTCATCACGATTCGCTTGCCATCCCTCTCCATATATCACTGCCGGTTGAGTCATGGCGTGAGCCAACTTCTCCAACGGTCCTACCTGCTCCCCGCCGATCTTTATCAATCCCATATCCTGCCACTGAAAGAATGCCCAATACACCTCACCGGTACGGGATTTTAAGACCGGGCAGAGCAGATCTTTTGAATCGCGCAGATTCCAGGCCATGGCTTCCAATGTCGGTACCGCCGTCAGCGGCACCTTGGCGACCATCCGGAATCCCATCATAGTCGCCAGCCCGACTCGCAGTCCAGTAAAAGAACCCGGGCCTATTGAGACAGCGAGCGCTTGCACATCGGAGAGTCTGCACCCTGCCGCCTTGAACACCTCATCGATGGTCGGCACTAGATACTTCCCATGATGCCCAGCGGCATCGCGATCACGTCGCGCCAGGATCTTCGGTCCATCCATCAGTGCCACGCTTTGACATCCCGTGGCCGTCTCAACTGCCAGCAGTTTCATCCCATCATACCATCATCTGCGTGAGCTTCTGCTTTGGCGTCGGTCATTTGAAGTTCTTCGGCCGTCAGCGGCATGTTGGGCGACATTTCCCGAAAAGTTAGCTGAAGACTGCTTGGGCCTTGACTCTCCTCTGCTCGAATGACAAACGGCTTCAGAACGCTCTTCACCGACGACGTGCCGGCTTGAGCGATCGCCCCATCCGGGGGGAGATTCACCGGTCGGAAATCGTCAAAATGTACGGTGGCGTCAATGTCGCCGGTTGGAGTCAGCCGATCTTCCTGGACCACATGGAGCGATCGACGATCGAACCAAATCCGTCGATAGGGAATGTCCGAGCCATTGATCCCATTGCCCGGAGCAAATATATCGATCCGATAGCGCTCCGCCTCATCGGTGAGTAACGCTCGTTCATCCTTTGCGACAGGCGGCGTGCCGGTAATCCCGGTCATCGCCAGGAGGCTCAATCGAAACGGCCGCGCAATTTTTTCAACTCGATTCAGATCGGTCATATTCCCCGTCAACACCTTCCCATTGATGAGCCGCAAGGTATAGCGATCCTCGCCAACGGCTAACTCAAACAGTCTCATGCCGAGTCGATTGAATCCACGAAGCCGCAAGGCATCCGGCCGATGATAGACGACGGCGCCTTCCACCCGTTGCGTTCCGGGAATGCCGGGCCCCTGAATTTGCGCGCCAAAGAGTCCTTTCAGGGTCCGAATCTCCGCCTCACGCTCCTGCAATAAGCCCATCAATCGTTCAAGCGTCGCCTCTTGAAGGGGAGTCTCAAGCGCAGGTTCACTGGGCTTCGCCCAGAATGCACAGCCGGACAGCAGCAAGATGCAAGGCAAAATTAACAATGCAAAATGCCGGATTTCTTCCCCAATTTTACATTTTACATTTTGCATTTTGCCTCATCCCAACACCACATCTAACGCCTCCCCAACGTCGTGAACGCCGATCAGCTCTATTCCCTCAATCGGATCGAGTTTCGCGAGGTTACGATGGGGCAAAATGCACCGGCGGAACCCCATCTTCGCCGCTTCCCGCACGCGCAATTCAGCCTGACTGATGGCGCGCACTTCTCCGCCAAGCCCCATCTCGCCCAACACGACGGTGCCATGATCGATAGGACACTCGCGGAGGCTCGAGGTGACCGCGGCGACAATCCCCAAGTCAATTGCGGGTTCATCGATTTGCATGCCACCGATGACATTCACATACACATCTTGCCCGGACAGATGCAGACCCAGGCGTTTCTCCATGACGGCGAGGAGCAATGACACGCGATTGATCTCGACCCCATTCGCCATTCGTTTCGGCATGGCGTAGCCTGTCGAAGAAACGAGGGCCTGGAGCTCCACTAAAATGGGACGTGTGCCTTCCACGCTCGAGACGACGACCGAGCCCGTACTTTTCGCAGGCCGCTCGGCTAAGAAGAGTTCCGAGGGGTTGGTCACCTCTTCTAAGCCGACATCTTTCATCTCGAACACGCCAATTTCATTAGTCGAGCCGAAGCGGTTTTTCACCGCACGCAGAATGCGGTAGCTATGACCCTTATCACCCTCAAAATACAACACCGTGTCCACAATATGTTCAAGCAAGCGAGGACCGGCGATGGCGCCTTCTTTGGTCACGTGGCCGATAATAAATACCGGGACACCGCTTCGTTTCGCCAAGCCCATGAGTTGGCCGGCCACTTCCTGGACCTGGCTGATACTTCCCGGCGCCGAACTGATCTGATCCGTGTAAACAGTTTGTATCGAATCGACCACCACCGCGGCAGGCCGGAGCTCTTGGATGCTTTTGAGAATCTCTTCGAGTGAAGTTTCTGCCAGGATATAGAGCGAGGGCGCATCGACCCCGAGCCGCTCTCCGCGCATTTTAATCTGCTGCGGAGATTCCTCACCGGAAATGTACAGCACGCTTTCGGAATGGGTGATAAGCCGTGG
>JBDUAJ010000078.1:0-11380 GCA_040004695.1 Nitrospirales bacterium
GGTCTGATCCGCGGTGTTGGGCAGCTTAAACGATCTGACGAATGAGCCGCGATTGAACTCACGAATGAAGTAGGTTCTATCCTTGGAGGCGTCTTCCTTCCGCTCGCCTTTAATCGTCAACACTTCGTCTTCAACGACAATCTGGATGTCCTTACGGTCCAGACCCGGCAAGGCGGCTTGGACCCAGTAGCTCCGTTCATTTTCATACGCATTGCACGCAGGCGACCAGGAAGCGCTCCCATTGCCGGCGCGAAGGGCTTCGTCAAGAAACTTATCTACATCAAACGGCATTAACGTCGTCATGGTCATCGCATCCCCCTTTCAATGAATGAATAGCTGCACCTGACTTCTGCTGAGAATACAGATAAGGCGGATCCGCCTTGAGTCAAGGGGTCGCCTCCACGGTCGGGATCACCGCGATCTGGCCATCCGTGAGCTGGACGGTCGCCGTATCTCCATCGCGCAATTCACCTTTGACGAGAAGTCGGGCCATCGGCGTCTCGATGTCTAGCTGGATCAATCGCTTCAGCGGCCGCGCGCCGTAAACTGGATCGTACCCGCGTCTCCCTAAGTCTTCCAAAGCGGCCGGCGTAAGGTTTAGCGTGATGCGCCGTTCAGCGAGGCGATCACGGAGTCGGGCCAATTGGATATCGACGATTTTTACGAGATTCTCCACCGTCAAGGCATGGAACACGACGGTCTCATCTACGCGATTGAGAAATTCCGGTCGGAAATACCGCCGTAATTCAGTGGTCACCACCAGCTTCAAGGCTTCGTAGGACTGTCCACGCTGTTGCGACTCCAAAATCTCCTGGCTCCCGATGTTGGACGTCATGATCAGGACGGTGTTTTTGAAGTCCACCGTGCGCCCTTGCGAGTCGGTCAAGCGCCCATCGTCGAGGACTTGAAGGAGCACGTTAAAGACATCGTGATGCGCTTTCTCAATTTCATCGAACAGGATGACGGCAAACGGTCGACGTCGAACCGCTTCGGTCAGCTGGCCGCCCTCTTCGTAGCCCACATAGCCTGGCGGCGCGCCGATGAGGCGAGCCACGGTATGCTTTTCCATGTATTCCGACATATCGATACGAATCATATTGTTTTCGTCATCGAACAGGCTGGCAGCGAGCGCCCGCGCAAGTTCCGTCTTGCCGACGCCGGTTGGGCCTAAGAAGAGAAACGAACCGATCGGTTTGTTGGGGTCTTTGATGCCGGAGCGCGCACGCAGGACGGCATCGGCGACGGCTTTCACCGCTTCGTCTTGTCCCACCACGCGCTCGTGCAGCAGCTCTTCGAGGTGCAGCAATTTCTGAAGTTCGCCTTCCATGAGGCGCGTCACCGGAATGCCGGTCCATCGGCTGACGACGAGCGCGATATCTTCCTCATCCACTTCTTCCTTGAGTAGCCGGCTCTCGCCCTGTTTCTTGACCAGGTGCTGCTCTTCGGCGGCGAGCTCTCGCTCGAGGCGGGGGAGTTCACCATAGCGCAATTCGGCCACGCGGTTTAGATCATAGTTGCGTTCGGCCCGTTCGATGTCCTGCTTCACCGCTTCGATCTGCTGCCGCAATGTTCGAAGACGGCTGACTGATACCTTTTCCGACTCCCAATGGGTTTTGAGGGCCTCCATGTCTCGGCGTTTTTCAGCCAGTTCCTTCTCGATCGTGTCCAAACGGGCCCGGCTGGCCGGGTCGGTTTCCTTGCGCAGTGCTTCGCGCTCGATTTCCAGTTGCATCACCTTGCGGGAGACTTCGTCAAGCGCCACAGGAACGCTGTCGATTTCCGTGCGTAAGCGCGCTGCGGCCTCATCGATCAGGTCGATGGCTTTGTCCGGCAAGAACCGGTCCGTAATATAGCGATGGGACAGTTTTGCGGCTGCAATCAGGGCCGAATCTTTGATGCGGACGCCATGATGCACTTCATAGCGTTCCTTTAATCCACGTAGAATTGAAATCGTATCTTCCACCGACGGCTGATCCACCACCACCGGTTGGAAGCGTCGCTCCAGAGCGGCATCTTTTTCGATATGTTTGCGGTATTCGTCCAAGGTGGTGGCTCCGATCAAATGCAACTCACCTCGGGCCAACATCGGTTTGAGTAGGTTGGCGGCATCCATGGATCCTTCGGCCGCGCCGGCGCCGACCACGGTGTGGAGCTCGTCGATGAACAATAAAATCTGACCCTGGGCCGCCTGGACTTCCTTCAAGACCGCCTTCAAGCGTTCCTCAAATTCACCACGGAATTTGGCTCCAGCTACGAGCGAGCCCATATCTAATGTGATCAACCGCTTGTTTTTTAATCCTTCGGGGACATCGCCCTTCACGATCCGCTGCGCAAGCCCTTCCACGATCGCCGTTTTGCCGACCCCGGGCTCACCAATCAAGACCGGGTTATTTTTTGTGCGCCGTGACAGAATCTGGATCACGCGGCGGATCTCGTCGTCGCGGCCGATGACGGGATCGAGCTTGCCTTGCCCGGCCAATTTGGTCAGATCGCGACCATATTTGTCGAGCGCTTCGTAGGTTCCTTCAGGATCTTGGCTCGTGACGCGTTGATTGCCGCGCACTTGGTGAAGGGCAGAGAGCAAACGATCGCGCGTGACACCCAGCCGACGAAATACCCCGCTCTCATCCACCATAACCAGGAGCACATGTTCGACGCTCAGGTACTCATCCTTCAGTGCTTGCATCTCCTGCTCCGCGCGCGTGAGCACCTGAGACAGCCGTGAGGTCACATGGAGTTGGCCGGGGCTGCCTCCACTTCCCTGGACTTGCGGCAATTTCGCCAGGGCCTGTTCGGCGGCTTGTTTCGCAGCAGCAGCCGACACGCCGGCTGCTTCTAAGAGGGATGTCGCGAGACCACGGTCCTGCTCGAGTAAGGCGAGCAACAGGTGTTCGATGTCAATGCCTTGGTGGCTTCGCCGCATGGCGTGAGCAGAAGCCGCTTGTAATGCTTCTTGGAGTTTGATGGTCATCCGATTGAGGTCCATGCGCGCTCCTTCAATAAATGTCCATACGGTGCACGAACATCGACATAAGCACTCACTGTGCCAAGTCAACGCTGCGAAATAAAAATTGAGGCTCGAGAGGAAACAAACGAGTGTTAGTCGGGTTTGCGCAGACGCCGTTCAATCTGAAAAAGAAGCCACACACCCATGGCGCCGATCACAATCAAAATAATCCCAATGACGGCCAACAGGGCTATCCCACCCAAGACTTCATGGGGCATAGCGGCCTGGAGCCCGGCATCGCCGGCATGACCGGCAAGAGCGTCTGAAGTCGCTGCGATCATCCATCCCTTGCGTGCAGCCGTCAGCGTTCAGCTATCAGCGCTCAGCATAAGATAATTCATCTCGTTCCGCAAAGCTGATGACTGATTGCTGATGGCTGACAGCTATCTCGTGAGTCACCTGTTGACTCATCACCAGGGACAGACTATTGTCGCCGCCGAGCAGAGAGGCTTTTATGAAGGACAAACAGGTTCGTCTATTTGCCGTCGTGACCGGTGCCAGCCGTGGAATTGGCGCGGAATATGCCAAGGCCCTCGCCGCCGCCGGCTACGATGTATTGCTGGTCGCCAGGGATGAAGTGTTGCTCAAGAACCTCGCCTCCGCGTTAAGCGAGAGACACAAGGTGGTGACGCATACAGAAGTCATGGATCTGGCCCTACCGGATGCAGCGCAGCGTCTCTACGTCGCCGCGAGACAGCGGCGTGACCATGTGGACCTCCTGATCAACAATGCCGGGTTTGGCGCCTTCGGGCCATTCATCGACGTGCCGATGCCTCGCATCCAAGCAATGCTCCGGCTCCATGTGAATACGATTGTGGAGTCCATGCGGCTGTTCTTACCTGACATGGTCGAACGGTCCAGCGGCGCCGTGATTAACGTCGCGTCGACCGCCGGCTTGTTCGCGCTGCCCTTTATGGCCGAATATGCGGCGACGAAGACCTTTCTGCTGACATTTTCGCAGGCGCTGGCTGAAGAGGTTCGTCCGTTCGGGGTGCGCATTCAGGCGTGTTGTCCGGGCAGTACCGACACGGACTTTCATCAGACCTCCGGGTTTCAGGCGAACAAGCTGTTGGGTAGCGATACGGCAGCCCAAGTGGTCTCGGCCTCGCTCGCCGCCTTGCACCGTGGGCCGGTGGTCATCATCATCGGATGGCGTGGGCGAGTGGTACGGTGGTTGACTCGATTCATTCCGGCGACCGTGTTGTCGCGTGTCGCCGGTCGATGGCTAGGGCAACGACAGATACGACAAGGAGATCCATACAGACGATGAGCGGAATCGTCACGGCCACACTTCAGTTATATCGTGACGCTCTTCAGGCCACGGTACGTTCGTTCATTCGCGGGTGGATGGCCGCCGTGGCAGTCACCGTATTTGCCATCCTGATGGTGTTGGCGACGGAAATCGCCAGGCCGCTCGGCATACTCGGTGGGTTCATATTGGGAGCCGTCAATGCCCTGTTGATCGGCGCCACGCTAAGCCTGATCGAAGAGGCGGTCATCAAAGCGAGGGCGATCACCTTCCAGGATATTTGGGAAAGCTTCGGGGCCTACTTTTGGGATGTGATTGGCGTAGGTTTTGTCTTGTGGATTCCGATGATGTTGCTGGACAAAGGAATGGCGGCGAATCCAAATGGGCAATTGCTCACCGCCGCCATCCTGCTGCTCTTATTTATTCTGCTCAATCCCGCCCCTGAAGTGATCTATCAAGTACGGCATGATTCCCCGCTTGACGTGCTACGGGCGAGCTATGAATTCGTGCTGGACAATTGGATCGAGTGGTTCTTGCCGTTGGCGATTGTGGTCGCGCCGTTTGGCTTTTCATTTTTCTTCGGCCTGTCCAGCAGGCTCGGGCGGGGAGCCGGATTGGATTTCTTTCAGGTGCTGATCTTTCCGTTCACACTGATCAATGCCTGGCTCACCTATCTTGGTTTGCCGACCGGAGCCGTCTGGATCCTCGCGCTGCTGACACCTCCGGTGGCGGTCGCCATGCTGATGTTTCGTGGCCATTTGTTCGCCGCGCTCCATGGTTCTTCCCGACGCCAGCGGATGTTCCGCGGCCGCTTTCCCAATTCCGACTAGCAGATTCAGCCTAGAGGCCAAAGAGTGTGAGATGTTAGCTTGAAAGGGGTCTATCTGGGCGTGATTGGAGTTATTGCATGCATATTTTGATCTCGAGCTCCAGAAGCCGCTCGCGGCTTTCCGCTATCGGTGCTTTCGGCTGGGTTCAAAAAGGATTTACACGTTCAGCTCTTGGGACGGCAAAGAGTCTTCATGTCGTAGTAGAGAGATCCGATTTTATGCCATGGCACACCTCTGTCCCGCAATGGAGACAGATAGACTTCTGTCGACACGCCTTTGTCGGTCCATAACAATTCCAGCTGAAAATGTTGGCATGGCGGTGTGTCTCGGCGTATGACCCAGCGGTCACGCAATCGCATGGCTTGATCTTCTGTCAATCGATCACCTCCTGAGGCATCGATGATAGCGTAAAAAAGGTAATATACGTAGGCTTTTAATGGTCCTGGGGATGAATATCTAGGACCGGAACAAAGCGATGACTAAAGTAGATGGACGTGCATGCACGATGAGCATGTGATAGGCGCCTACGGCCTGGCATCTGAACCATCCGATGTAGGAACGCATAATAGGGCCATAGGGCCTATAGGCATTTCCTGAAGCCTTCTGACCGGACCTACCGCTCGATTATTGGCAATTTCGCGCTATATGCTACCCTTTCTGTAGCCGAGACCCCAAGAAGGAGGACGAGATGAGTGACCTCGTGTCGGAGGGCCTGGTCCCATGGAGCGTACCCGACCGGCGGCCGACTATTCTCCTTGTGGATGATCATCCTTCCATTCGACTCATTTTGAGCGCCGGCCTCAAAGCTCATGGCTTTGATGTCTTGACGGCCGCAACGGGTGAAAAGGCGATGGCCCTATGTGAGGCGTTTGACGGGCCTATCGACCTGCTCTTGGCGGACGTGGGCCTGACACCGCAAGAGTTGTGGCCAGCAGAAGGGACGGATGATTCGATCCCGCATGGCGCCGCCCTCGCTGAACGGGCCATCCACATCCGGCCGAAGATGAAGGTGGTGTTGTTCACCGGATATTCCGATGAACGTCTGGAACGGCTAGGCGCGGCCACGGGAGGATTTATGCTCTTGCGAAAACCCTGTGGACTGCCGACGCTCATCAACACCTTTCGCCGGATGCTTCAAGAAAAGTCGACAGAGGAGGACGGTGTCCTTCGTGTTGCTGAAGAGGCTGACGAGGCATGATCAAATACAGAGCGTCGGAGCTCAGCGTGGGCGACATCGCCCAAGTGATTGGAACGCTACGCCAGCTCGAGCAGCAGATCGACGCCGTGCGCCAGGATTTCATGTCTGAAGGGAAGGGACCGCAACTGCCTTCCGAAGTCACTCAGTTTCATCTGAAACGCGAGATCGTGTCCTTGGAACGGCAGATCAGAACGGCGCTGATTTCCGCGTTCGGGGAGCACTCGAGCCAGGTTGACCGGTTTCGGGGGTTAGGATTCGTTGCGGCCACATCCCGCAGTCTTCAGGATGGCTTGACCATCCTGGGCGGATTCATTTTTGATCTGGAGCAGAAGCGCCTACACCTCTTGGAGTCCAACGGTAGTTCGTCACTCCCGGGCCTTGACCCTACCACCGATCTTTATACGGAACGGATGCTTAGTCGTTACCTCGAGCATGAAGTAGCCTGGTCGCAACGGCAGGGCGACCCTTTCGGATTACTCCTCCTCCGCCTATCCCATTGGCCCTTATTGAAGCAACGCTACGGAGAGTCCATCGCCAAAGAGCTTGTGCTCAGCATCGCATGCGTGTTGAAGACAAGTCTCCGTGGATACGATTTTCCATGTCGCCTCAACAACGGTGAGTTTGCGGCCATCTTGCGACAAACAAATGGGCTCGGCATGAACCTAGTGGTGCGACGAATGACGGCTAACCTGGGGGCGGCCACCACACGCCTTCTGCCTGGAGTGGTCTTGGGCATGGAGTTCGCCAGTGCCGTCTATCCTTTTGATGCTGAGAGCATCACTGGGTTGTTCTCCTATGCAGCCGACCACTGGACGCTCGTGACCAATGCGTCGCCCCCTGCCGTGCGCGGGCGCGCCCCCAAATAAGCGCTCGTCTGTTCAGTGTGCACTGACCAACCGCAGGCGATAGTTCTCCTCTACCTCTTCTTCCCTCACGCCGACTGACTCACATCAATACCGGCGTCTGATGCCCAGCACATCGGTTCCTGATAGCGCAGGCGAAAGGACGGAAATCACTGATTCCTAGCCCGCATTATTCATGACGGTTCGTTGGGAAATCGTGGAGTCGCGTCGCGAGACGGGCAGGCGGAGCTGTATGACCCCGAGGCGTACTTGAACAGTACGTCGAGAGGATGAGCGGCGAGCCTGCCCGTCGAAGGCTTGTCGCAGCGAATCCCGATTGCAGCAGAAGCGTTCATGCATTATGCGGCTAGACAGGGGAGGCGAGAAGATGAGCCATCACGCGATGTAAGCGCTGCTCTTCGTCGGGATCGATCGCGAGAAACTCTACACCGAAGAAGGCATGATGTGTCCACCGTACAGCCGCGCGTCCGATTTGCAGCGGGGAGACGTCTCCCGGAAGTCTCAAGTGCAATTGAAGAGGCATCCCGTCTATCAGTGGGATAAAACTATGCACTCGGCATCCAGCCTTCGATAAAACTGTGACCAGGCCACCATACTGCCGCCCGTTCTCCGTGGATACCCAGAGTCTACGCGTAAGGCACATCGGGGCATCCGTCGTCTTTCCATGCTCGGCACGATGAGGCGATCTCCTCGAATCCCTTGACCCATCACGGGCAGAGGACTACGTGGTCATGGTCAATTCATCGACGGACGCTTGCAGAAGGAACTGCGTATCGCTAGCAGTGTGAAACAAGCCAACAGAGTCTTCCGCCTCGAATGGGAAGCAGGCGAGGCCGACCCGAAGGCTCCATCGCTGGGCGGGATGACACGCCGATAATTGACTCATGATGATCGTCGTAATCCGTAGAATCGCGGTCTGCGCCCCGTGACGGTCCGATTCCGGTAACAGCAACCCGATGGTATTTTCCGCCAACCGCCCGGCATAGTCGTACCCGCGGAGGCAGTACAAGCACGCAGGCGCGAGAGCCTGATGAAACGCATCCGTGGACATATCCTCAGACATCTGCTCTAAGTGACACAGGACGAGGGTTGTGGTTGAGGCACACCGTTCACCCCGGCTCAGTTCCCTATGCACGGCTTCATAAAATCGGTCTCGATTAAGCACCGCGGTAACTTCCGACGGGATGCCCGCTGGAAGGGGAATCCGAGAGGGCGCTGTGCTATTCGCCTCCCTAAGAACTTGGGCCCAGTACCGACTTCGCGCTTCACAACTCCTGGCCCGACGTGTGATAGGGTCCTGGACAGATGCTGTACTCATAGGCCTCCTGAAAACAAAGTGACCTGCCAGTGTTATCGGATCGGCACCGTTTAAACTTGATAAGGCGTCTTTGAGGACACTCGTGCCGGTTGCTTTTGTGGACAAAGGTAGAATTCTCCTCCGTTTTAGTCGATGAAGCAGTCCACCGACCCGTGGTCATGAATCCATACCAGCTGCTCGATCTTTCAACTGATTTCAATATTCCAACGAAGTTCCAACATCGGCGGTCAAACTGCCACTCCCGGCTTGCGATTGACTCTCTGTCGATGAGATGAAGTAACCTCGAATACCGTGTTGGCATTGGGGAAAAGCATTGACCCTCACTTCTGTAAGGCAGACAAGACCAGCGCGTTATGCGGATGCTCTGTGGAATATCCTGTGGATAATCGTCCCTTCGATGGTTCATTGAGGGCCCTCATAAAGGCAATTAGCTCCTTGCACATTATTTAGGCATTGTGGCTCGCGGTTTATCACCACAAGATATAGGTCAATATTTATTTCCTTTTACCGCAGTCAGCGGGGCTGCTCTTCCTGATGTGATCATGTGGAGCGTGTATAACGGGAGCGGATCGATCCCCTGTTCTTGCGTCGGCGTGGCTCCTACACTCCCGTGATGCTTGTGTTCGGAAGCATTGGTTTGTGATAACCCCAAGTTTAATTTGAACGGAATACCCGTCTTATGCAGGCTTACATTGATGTACGTAAGCTAAACGGCCTTGACATCAACGGCAAATGGGCCTACGTTACCGAGCATTCTAACTTGATCTGTCTTCCGTTGATTGAATAGGGCGTGTTCGATGGATGTCCGGTTCATGTTAGTGGATGACGACTCTCTCTCCTTAGATAGTCTTTCGCATACGCTCCGCCACTATCTCTCCACTGTCGCTATTGAGATTTTCACGAACCCGTCTAACGCGTTACTCAGGTTGCAAGCCGAAACATTTGCCGTGGTGCTGACGGATTTTAATATGCCGGGCATGAACGGTCTCGGCTTGCTGAGAACCGCACGGGAAAATGGATCAGATGCCTCCTTCATTGTTATGTCCGGCGACGCCACGGAAGACATGCTGACAGAGGGCCTGCAGTACGGCATGTTTGGACTACTCAACAAACCTGTCAATCGCGCCGCATTAATCCCTCTGGTCCAGCAAGCAATGGAGTGTCATCGCTTGCGACGAGAAGTCGCGGCCCTGCGGCGAACGCTCATAGAGTCTGGAGCTGAATTGGGCAGTCTCGTACCGAGCGAAGTCGCAAAGGCCAGTGACTTGTTTCAGCCTCTGTTGCCCTTTTGACCTATATCGGATTCCTTGCCAAGCCGCCTTTTGTCGCAGTGCCAGATTAACATTACAAGTCCTAAGTAAATGTTGTACCTTGACCAATAGGGCCAATAAGCCTAGGGTAATTGTACATATGTGAACAGCATCGTAGGACCATTTGACGCCGAAGTAGGTTGGAGAATACCATGATCACTATTCAACACCCCCAGTGGTATGCCATAAGGACGCGGTCCCGCTGTGAGAAAGTCGTCCGGGATCAGCTCACAGGTCGTGGAATAGAATGCCTGCTCCCGCTTTGTAAACGGATGAGCCAATGGCAAGACCGGAGAAAACAGATTGAGTGGCCGCTCTTTTCAGGCTATTGTTTTGGCCGATTCGGCTTAGACCAACGCATGCATGTCCTGCAAGCTCCCGGCGTGGTTCAAATTATTGGAAGT
Organism: Nitrospirales bacterium; assembly: GCA_040004695.1. Lineage (GTDB taxonomy): Bacteria > Nitrospirota > Nitrospiria > Nitrospirales > Nitrospiraceae > JAICXS01. The sequence continues at coordinate 10,180 of JBDUAJ010000078.1, forward strand.
GCCCATGCTGCTGAACCCATTCCAGCGCAGGAAATAGCTGCTATCCAGCGACTCACGCAATCCGGTCACGACTATAAGACATACCCCTATCATCTTAAAGAAGGGATGATCGTCACCGTGATCCGTGGTCCGCTACAGGGTATCCACGGCAGGTTTGTGCGCAGGGCCACCACCTGCCGCCTCATCATTGCAGTGAATCTTATCCAGCAGGCGGCTGCGGTTGAAATCGATGCCGAAGAGGTCGTTTTGGCAGAAGACCAGACAAGCCTTATCTGTCCTTCCGCGTAAGTCCGTGCATCATCGGTTTACCCTCTGTGTAAGCAATGGACGAGGATCTTCATGACTCAATGGGCTGAGATGGAAGCGGAAATAATTCTTGACCGGTTGACTCTCCATAATTCCCCCGATGATTTGCTGATGTTACAGAAAGCCATTGCGAAGTCGCTAGGTCGATGGTACGAAATGGGCCGCACTGACACACTGCCTGATGAATACGCCTTCTAGACTCCCCGCTATTTTACCATTTATCACACTGAAGACATGCGACCACGGTTGGTGTCTGTCTGAATTGGGTCGCAGACGAACAGTTAAGAATAAAGCGGCACCTGTCTCTCCGGCTCCCTCACGACCGAGGTGGCTATACCGCGAGAACGATGATGCCGACGCTCACTCAAGGCGCGACAGAGCCTTCGCCATATCTACGCGAGTTTGCTGTTGCAGCGGTGCAGCCACCGAGCTATGCGCAGCGAGGCTCGGCCATGCGAGCATCGAGCTGAGGGTTAGATAAAGGCGCGGTGGACTAACCTGGACTCAATGGCAGATCAGAATCGCAGCAAACAATCGCAGGAGGGGAGGACGTTAAGTGTTGGAGCTGGCGAGAGGAATCGAACCTCCAACCGGTAGTTTACAAAATGCTTTGAGAATCATCCAATCTCGCAAAACCCTCTCGTACACAAGGGCTCGTGTGGACAGGAGTAGACCAATTAGGGTCACCTGTCCGCACCCTCCGCACCCCAGACGCACCCTCTTTTGCTACCTCGTATAGCCTGGGACAGGGGTAGGGGCGGGTAGGCTTGATCTAAGTTCTCCCCTCTCACATCAGGCTACGGGCATGGGTCCCGCGCGTGTGGGTCGGTATAAGGGGCTTGGCACTTTACTGCGCATTTTAAAAGAGAAGGGGCGGGATTTATATCAAAAATCA
>JBDUAJ010000079.1:0-11331 GCA_040004695.1 Nitrospirales bacterium
CCGTGGCGGAATGTAGAAGCCGTTGGGCTCGGTGCCCCACTGCGGATACAAGGGCAGGGCCACCTGCTCCACCCGAATGGTGAAGTACAGGGGATGCCAGCGATCCTCCGCCCACAGGCCGTCTTCGCCGATCCGCACCAAGCTCTGCATGCGGATCTTCCCCACGCAGGCGCTCATGCAGCGCGTTTCCATCGGCTCGCCCCCCGTCAGCGGATCCTTGCCTTCAATGCGCGGATAGCACGCAATGCACTTCTCGCTCACCCGCGTGGTCCCCCGGTACATCGGCTTCTTAAACGGGCACTGCTCGACACACTTCTTGTACCCGCGGCACCGGTTCTGGTCGATCAGCACGATCCCATCCTCCGGCCGCTTGTAGATGGCCTTGCGGGGACACGCCGCCAGACACCCCGGATAGGTACAGTGGTTACAGATCCGCTGGAGATAGAAGAAGAACGTTTCATGCTCTGGCAGACTGCTCCCCTGCAACCGCCACGGTTCATCCCGCGAGAACCCGGTCTTGTCGGTGCCTTCCACGATGGCCCGCATCGAGGTCGCCGTGTCCTCGTAGATGTTCACGAACCGCCACTCCTGGTCGGTCGGAATGTACCCGATCGCCGCCTGGCCGATCTTGGCCCCGGCATCGAAAATGGTCATCCCTTCGAACACCCCGTACGGCGCATGGTGCTTGCGGCCCACCCGCACGTTCCAGACTTGCCCACCGGGATTCACTTGCTCGATCAACTGCGTGATCTTCACGTCATAGAACTGTGGGTACCCGCCGTACGGCTTGGTCTCCACGTTGTTCCACCACATGTACTCCTGTCCCTTGGAAAACAGCCACGTGGACTTGTCCGCCATCGAGCAGGTCTGGCACGCCAGACACCGATTGATGTTAAACACGAAGGCGAACTGCCACTTGGGATGCCGCTCCTCATAGGGATAGAGCATCTTGCGCCCCAGTTGCCAGTTATAGACTTCCGGCATGTGATCTCCTCCTTACAGTGCTGAAGACTGAGTGCTGAGAGACCCCTCTCAGTTCTGTCCTCGTTGCGCAGTCCTTACACCTTGATCTTAATGTGCTCCCCCCGGAGCCACTTGATCATGAACTCGTTCTCCTGGCCGGGGGTGAACCCGGTCCGCACCGGCTCCCACGGGCCCCGCGCCCCGATACCGCCGTCTTCCGCCTTCGTGATGCGGATGAGACATTCCTTCGGCGTCGTATTGACCCCGTGGTGATCGATCTGGAAGCCCCATTTAAACTTCCAGGCCACCGCGTGCTTGCCCGGCAAGCTGTCGGTCATGTGCATCGGCATGAGCCACGACCGCGTGAACGACTGCTGCGCGCCATACCGGAAGTTCGACTGATACCCGGTATCGACCGCAATCGCGCGTCCGTCCGGCCGCGTCTCGTGCCCCTTGACCGACTTCGGCGTCGCCACGTACGGGGCGTGCTTCGCCATCGTCACGTGGTACGGATACGCCGGGTTGTACTTCGCGCGAATCATCAACCGTGCCACCTTGTAATATGGATCGCTCGGCTTCCAGCCGCGATACGGCCGGTCCACCGGGTTGCCGTCCACATAGACGTAGTCGCCGTCGTTGATGCCGCGGTCTTTGGCCGCCTGCGGGTTGATGTGCAACTGGTGTTCACCGACGCCCGGGGTCCGCTTGTCCATCCGGTAGGGATCCCCGAAGTTGCTTTCATAAATCTGCACCCAGTCGTTCACCGACCACTGGCTATGCACACGATGCCGGGTCTTGGGCGTCACGCAGTAGAACTGGTAGCCCTTCTCCCAGAGCGGATTGCTCTGCCGCTTGATTTCCTGCCACGGCAGCTTTAAGTTCCGCACGTGCTTGTCGTCATGATGCTGCGCGGTGATCGGAATGCCGTAGTCGTCCGGCCGGACGTACGGATTCGTCGTGAAGATCGCGTTAGGCAGGTAGGGCGTAGCCTCCGTTCCTTCGCGATGCACCACGAAGTTTTCGCCGTATTCGATGGCCTCCGGCTCGATCCGGTAGGTCTCGATGCGGCCCGACCGCGTCCACTGCGGCTTGCTCTCATTCGTCTCCTCCCACAGCGGATGCCGTGGATAGGTGCGGACCATGACCATCCAGCCCTTCTCCGACTTCAGCATCGTATCGACGTTGTAGCCGTAATAGGTGCTGGAGGCGTCCAACATGCGTTGCGGATAGACGTCCACTCGGTTTTGATACACAAAGTGAAAGTAATCTCTAAAGCGCTTATCGCCGGTGATCTCAGTCAACTTCGAGGCGACACCGGCGCATGTATCAAGGTCATTCCGGGTGTCATACAGTGGTCGAATGCCGCCCTTCCAGATCTGCACCCACGGATTGGACACCGTCACGGTCATTTCCGGATAGGTGAATTCCATCCATGAGTTCACCGCAAATGCCACGTCCGCATGGTTCACATCGGACGTCATCTCGATGTCCTGCGTGATGATCATTTCGATGTTCGGATCGACGTTCTTGACCATGTCGTAATGGTGCTTGGCATTGTTCAACACGTTGACATTTGCCACCCACCGGCTCTTGCTCGGGGTGGGCATGTGCGTCTTGCCCGTAAACACCTTGCGGCCGTACTTGGGCGTGTTCACGATCAAGGCCGTGTCGCCATGGTTCCAGAACCCCACGTCCTCGCCGTAGTAGTAGGACTTGGTCTTGATTTCCTTGCCATGCGCCTTGGGATCCAGATTAATATTGAACGGATCCTCACCGGTATGCACCGCGAGGCCCGCGCCCGACCAGGGGGTGGCCGTCCAGCCGCCCGCCTTGTAGTTGCCGGACCAGGTATGGCAGCCTGTCCCGAACTTGCCGATATTGCCGGTCATCGTACAGATCAGCGCCGCGCCCCGCCCGTTCTCGGTCATATGGAAGTAATGGCAGACGCCTTCGCCGTTGTGCATCGCGGCCGGCTTGATCGAGCCAAAATCGCGCGCCCAGCGGACGATGAGATCTTTCGGCGACCGATTGATCTGATGCACGGTATCCAGGTCATAGTCCTGCAAGTGCACCATATACAACTGATAGACCGGCGCCACGTCGACTTCCCGGCCGTTGAGCAGCTTCACCCGATACGTCCCCGTGAGGGCCGCATCGATGCCGCTCTGTTGATAGTGCCAGCCCACCTGTTCCCGATGGAGCGGCACCGCTTGGTTCTTCGCCAGATCCCACACCATCATGCCGCCCAGGCGTTGCACCTGCTCCGGTTTTAACGATTGCACCATCCCCGAATACGACTTCGAGAAGTCCGGGAAGGCGTAATCCTTGACCACATCCCGCGGATCCAGATACTGGAGCGTATCCGTCCGGACCAGGATGGGCATGTCGGTGTAGCCCTTGATGTAATCGATGTCCTGCATGTTCTCGTCGAGGATGATCTTCACCACGCCCAAGAACAGCGAACAGTCCGACTCCGGCCGCACCGGAATCCAGTAATCCGCACGCGAGGCCGTCGGATTGTATTCGGGGGTGATCACGACGATCCGGGCCCCGCGTTCAATACATTCCAACTTCCAGTGCGCTTCCGGCATCTTGTTCTCGACAAAGTTCTTGCCCCAGCTCGTATTCAGCTTGCTGAAGCGCATGTCGGAGAGATCCACGTCGCAGTTCTGCGTCCCGTTCCACCAGGGCTGCGAGGGATCTTGATCGCCGTGCCAGGTATAGTTGGTCCAATACCGACCGCCCTGCGCCTGATCGGGCGACACCTTTCGGATCCACGAATCGAGCAAAGCCATGGCGCCATTCATCCGCGTCACCGCCATCTTGCCGACAATGCCCAACACCGGCATGCCGGCACGGAACTTCATGCACCGGGTTCCCGCGCCCTTCATCATCTCGATCATCTCCGGTGGATAGCCTTGCTCGCGTAAGCGCCGCGCGCCCGATTCTCCGCTATACTTGGTCGCAATCAGAATCGCCGCCTTGGCCACATAGGTAAACGCGGTATCCCAGGAGACCCGCACCATGTCATCTAAGAACCGCGCATCGAACTTATATTTGCGCTTCATTTCGGGCGTCAGCTCGGGCGAGCCGGCATCCATCCACTCTTTCCAGCCGCGTCGCATCAATGGGCCCTTTAAGCGATACGGTCCATAGACCCGACGATGGAAGGTATAACCCTTCAAGCACATCCGCGGATTATGCGCGAACGTGCCGCGGTTGCCATACAGATCTTCGTACGTCTGGTGATCGTAATTCTGCTCTACCCGCATGACCACGCCGTTCCGCACAAAGGCGCGAATCCGGCAGCCGTGCGTGTCGTTGGGCGAGCAGCACCACGTGAACGACGAATCGTACCGATACTGGTCGTGATACACCCGCTCCCATGAGCGGTCCGGGTACTCGCCGAGGGGGTTGCCCACCTCGATGACCGGCTGCAATGCCGTCAGCGCCAGCGCCTTATCGGCAATAGCAGCTGCCGCCACCGTTCCGGCCGAGACCTTTAAAAATTGCCGTCGTGACAAAAACATCCGAACACCTCCTCAGTTGAGTGCTGGCTGTTCCAGCCTAGCGAAATGACTGCAAAAGAAACCGGAGACCACCTAATCACCTCCCTATGCACAAAATTTGCCGCCTTGAGTCAGATAAACTATTCCCACAAAGCAAAGCGCAGAGAAGATTTGCAATAAGCACACCCTGTATATGTTTCATGTCATGACCTTTAACACATTGAAATGACATATGTTTATGCGACACAGTTTTCTGCGTCACATATCGGAGCCCAGTACAAGGGTAATGTTTGGTAGCGTTCTAAATAAGTGAGCGAGTTGCTGATAAAAAAACGTCAATAAAAGCAGATAGTTGGATTCCATCGGCTCGCGCTACCAAAAGGTAACTGGCAGCGGTGATACTGTTACCGTAGCGTGCCCATCAAGGCGTCTCTTAAGATGATCGGTAGCAAAAGTAATGTTTCTAGAGCGACTTGACTTACGTGGACTCGATCAGTAGAATCCGCACTCTTTTCCCAAGGTAGTGGGCGGGAATAGCTCAGTGGTAGAGCATCGCCTTGCCAAGGCGAGGGTCGCGGGTTCAAATCCCGTTTCCCGCTCCATATTTAGACCGTACAGTTCGCATCCCTCCCGGTTGTGCTTCAGATTCCATGCGCGGCTTACACACCTCCTTGAATAACGCACTCGTCCCACTGCGCGCTTGGCAGGGTCTAAGAAGGGATGACCATTTTTTAAACGATCCAAGACAATATCTGCGGCTCGCAAAAACTCCCGGACCGGTTTTTGTATATCCATACTCTCACCTCCTGAACAAAACAGGCACGGCACTGAAAAGTAATCCCTCCGATGGCAAGGTCAAGGGAGGTTGGCGCGAAATTATGTCACATCGATCACGCCGACCGGAATAAGGCCCGATCATCGCGATCGCGTGGAGCACTGGAATGACGGGTAAGGCGGTCGGAAGCTCTATCGCGGGACAGAGGCAAGTTGCGTTAACAATTGCTCGGCTTGCTGAAGGTCATAGTGGGACAGCGATTCATGGCCGAAGCGACCCCGATAATACAGTGCGGTCAGCTCCTGAACGAGTGGCCCGGCGGCCTGGCACTCCTGACAAACTCGTGCGCTAAACTCTAAGGCTGTAGCGGCCGAGCGTTTGCTCACTCCGCGGGCGGCTAAGACAGCGAGCATTCGTTCATATAGTCGAATGGAGGCAAAGTCGCTGTTGAGGAAGGCCGTGTTGACCCTCCGCCGTCTCAAGCATGCACCGATGAATAGAACACACGCAACACAGAGGAAGACTGATCCCAACGCGCGCCAAGGAATCTGCGATGTAGGCACTGCTCCCGCGTCCTGTGCCGGCACCAACCAGCCTTTCAGCATCGCGATCAGACTCGAAAAGTATGTGCGCACGGTCTCTCCCTGATTGCGCAAACCCTGTGCGACAGTCATTTGATCGTAGAAGCTATAGTGAATCACGAATCGGTCCCATTTCAGTCGAATTGAATCGACCAGTCCCCCCATTTGCTTTAGGAGTGGGCTGAGAACCGGCTTCATCACACTTGGAGTCGGATCGAACGTGACCCATCCTGATCGAGGGAACCAGACCTCGACCCAGGCATGCGCGTCCTGCTGGCGAACGACGTAATAATGACCAAAATCGTTCCACTCCCCGGGAAGAAATCCCGTCACCAGGCGAGCGGGAATACCCACTGTCCTTAACATAATCACCATAGCGGTCGCATAGTGCTCGCAATAGCCGGTTTTACGGGTGAATAGAAAGTCCTCCAATGGACTAGCACTAAGTATTGAACCGACGTCGAGACTATAGGCGTAACTTGAGAGTAGATGCTGCTTGATGGCGATCGTCATGCCATATGGAGTGAGGACATCTCGGGTCACGGCATGCGCCAGGTCGGCTACTTGAGGATCTACCGAAGGGAGTTGCAGAAACCGCCTTTTTACTTCAGTCGGATACGCCGATAGCTCACGCTGACGATCCTCGTTCGACAGAGAGGTGTGGCTTGAAGTCACCGCGTACTGAAGCCGACGGGGTAGGGCATGCGGCAGCCAGAGACCGCCCATCCCATCTGTTTCAAGCGACACGAACGGGCCGCGAATCTCATTCACAAAGGGGAGACCGAACAACACGGAAATATCGAGTGCTTCCAGCAAAATGTCTTGGTGCACACGCGGGACGTTTCGATCGAGAGCCGACCTTGGGCTAAGTTCGAATAGCCCATCGTCAGTCTTGGCAAGAAATCGTCGCCTCGGGAATGTGTTCGTCCAGGATTGTCCGGTGTAGTGATCAAAGGAGGCTCCCTTCAAGTACACACGCTCCGCCGGCTCACCCTCCAGCTCGGGGAATTGCACGCGCATCACAAGCGTGGGATCCTGCTTCACCGCACCGATCACACCCAGATCGACTTTCTCTGAAAAACCGGATGTCCTAATAGGAGTTCCATGGGCCTGTTGAAAGAATCCAAATCCAGTCCGTGGCATCACCAAGAAAATGCTGCTGGTCACCACGAGCGCGCCGATGGCAATCGCATTCGTCGTCCAAAAGAACCGCGCCGTCAGCGGAACGGGCATGGAGGCCAGGCATGCTTCGTCAGCGACGCGCATGTGCTGAACCGCTTCACAACTCAGATGGTACAAGAGCAAGGCCCAAATCGCCGCGAGCAGATAGACGACAAAGGCCATGGCATACCAGAGGTCGACTGTCAGCACGGCTGCGGCTAAAAACTCCAAAAATCCGATGACAAAGAGCTGAGGAACATCCTTGAGCCGAGCGAGCGTCAGGAGCTTGTTCGTCATTAGAAAGGCAAGGACGTACAGACTGGCCTGCAGGGCATTTTGAGTACCCCAAAGAAAATCCATGACGGTGACCAGACAGGCGATAAAGAGCGCTCCATTCCACACCGTGCGTGGGAGGTGCAACGGATTCCATCTCGAGCCCCATTCACACTCCTGGGCAAAGCTGATGGTCAAGGCGAGAAACCCACCGATGACTACGACCGCTGGTGTCTTCCCCGTTCCCACAAGAGCGGAAAATGCCACAAGGGTCAATAGCTTCGCACTCACTCGTAAGGCTCGCTGAAGCGTCATGTGATCACATGCATTCAGATGCAATAAGGACGCGGCTGATGCCCTGCGTGGCCTCAGCGAGACGCGGGTCAGGGCAAGGAAGCACATGAATCGTTAATGCATTGCCGCGAGATTCCGTGAGTCGGAGCGGTTCCCTTGAGTTTGCTGGGGACTCGACGGTCGGTCGGCATACAGCCAAGAGAGATAGCATGCGAGAGAGATGTGCTTCGCCGATCTCATAGGCCAGCTCCTGTTCTCCGACCACGAGTCGCACCTCATACGTTCGTTCAGTGAACAAGACGGCCAACGAGGCCACCAACGACACGGCCTGCTCAAATTGGTGATGAAAGTCCGGGCCGTGAGACGGATCCGACATCTGCGTGTGCAAGACAATCGTCACCTGGCGCTGATCTTCCGCCTCCGTTTCGCGAACGATCAAGAGGGACTTCCGTGCGGTCGTTTTCCAATGAATCGTCCGGGAGTCATCGCCGGGTTGGTACAGTCGAAGGTTATGCAATGTCGTCCCATGTCCACGCCGGGGGAGCGCCTGGTCATGACCAACCATCGACAAGTCGTCGAGGAGAACCGATGAGAGGTCCTTGATCTCGGGGTAGACGATGACGTCCGATCGAACAGGAAATGTGGCGGCCTTCACAAATAAGCCGAACGGAAAGCGCGTGAAGAGCTTGATTCCTTCCAATACATACGTCCCGCGCCGCTTCACGAGGAGTGGATAGGACTGAATCGTCCTGGCCCCGGGGAGTAACTGAAGCAGCTGTATGCCTCGATCCACGGCGGTCGCTTCGATGACATCCATGATGCGCAATGAAAACACAGGCAAGCGAGATGACCGGTTCGCAATCACAAAGGCCGCCGTTGCAGGCTGATTGGCAAAGAGAGCAGGCGGCAGGCGCCGGCTCACGTCAACCTGTTTGAAACACCGTTCGGAGAGGATACCTGATATGACGATCAGGCTCAGCATCATCGCGAAGAGAAGATAAAGAAGATTGTTGCCCGTATTGATAGACGCGACGCCGATGCCGACGGTGAGCAAGACGAAACGGACGCCTTCCGACGTGAGGCGGATGGAACGATTACGGGAGGCCCAGCGGAGCAATGCGCGAAGTGAAGAGAGCGCCATAGTGATCGGTCGTCAGCTTGAACCGGACGTCAGGCTTCACTGGATAGTGAACCTCATGGCTGATCGCTGGTTACAGTGGGACGGGAACCGATTCGACAATATCGCGGATCACCTGCTCGGCTTCTTCAGAGCCAGACCCTCGAAGCCCGCGCGTGACTTTGAGCGTCACACGGTGGGGAAGCACGATCGGAACCAGTTCCTTAATATCGTCCGGGATGCAATAGTGACGCTCTCGAGAAAACGCCAGGGCTTTTGCCGCTCGAGAGAGCGCGCTGGCCCCCCGGGTGCTCACGCCGAGAGAAAGAAACTGGCTTCGCCGCGTCATCGCTACAATGGCCAATAAGTATTCCAGCAAGCTGTCGTCCAGCCGGACCTTTTCGACATCCTGTTGCAATTCGAGGACATCGTGAGCCGTGAGGACCGGTTCCAATTCCTGGGCTGGATGAAGTGTGGCTGGACGATCGAGCACTTCTTTCTCAGCTGCAAGATCAGGGTAGCCAATGCGAATCTTCATGAGGAAGCGATCGAGCTGCGATTCCGGCAATGGAAAGGTGCCATGGTGTTCCGACGGGTTCTGTGTGGCGATCACCATGAAGGGCTGCGGGAGGGCGCGGGTCTCGTTATCCATCGAGACCTGCGCCTCATTCATCGCCTCCAACAGACTGCTTTGTGTTTTGGGAGTTGTCCGATTGATTTCATCGGCCAGTACAATGTTGGCAAAAATTGGGCCCTGCAGAAATTCAAAGGCTTGCTTCTGGCGATTAAAAACCGACACGCCAAGGATATCGGACGGCAACAGATCGCTGGTGAATTGGATGCGTTTGAATGAACAGTCCACTGAACGTGCCAACGCATGAGCGAGCGTCGTCTTGCCGACTCCAGGCACATCCTCGATCAGGAGATGCCCACGTGCGAGCAAACACACGATGGCCCACTCGATCGCCTGCGACTTCCCTTTGACGACGAGTTCGACGTTCGTCTTGAGCAGTCGTATTTTATGAGTCATGTTCACACGTGATGGCTTTTAAAGATGAACGTCTGAGGAGTGTGCCGAAAGTCTAGCAAACGACCGCTAGAGCGTCAATTTACAGCTGAGTGGCTCGGGGACAAGAATGAGAAACCACGGCGGAGCTTCTTCAGTCATATTTTTGAACAGACGTGCGGTTTGGCTGGCAGGAATTCCGTCAAAGACGGCGCCCCGTCGGATCTCGACATAGCGAAATCGGTACGATTGAGGGGTTCCTCTGTCCGAGCTACCAATGGGGAATGCGGAGCGCAGCTCTCCAAGTATCGACAAGGCCACCGAGGCACCGACCGGCAAGGCGGTCAACTCGGCATAGCGCGGGCCAAAGATAACAGGCAGTGTCTCAGGCGTGAAGATCACGTCCGCCGGCCGCACGTTGGGATCTTCGAAGAGTTGCGAGAGAATTTCCCAGAAGACCTGCGTGTCGATGGATGTCAGCAGACAGCACTTGCCTTGCTGCGCAATGAGGTTCAATAAGGCCACGGGACCTTTAATATCAAATTTCCAGGGAGGGAAGAGCAATGAGCGTCCAGCATGATCTACTTCCAACGCCTCTTCGCCTTCCATACGAACGTGACGAGACGCGCCTCTTGTTCGTATCAGATCAGCTTCAATCAGTGGAGCTGAGACCCGTGTGGGTTCATACGCAAACGTAGGGGTGGCCGGCCCGTGGCAGGTCACTATCGTATAGCAGGGCCACACGTCCTTGTTCTTCTCCAAATTAAACATGTCTTGATTGCCCCAAAATTCAAACGCAAGAGTCGAAAACCCCTTGTCGCATGATCGGCTGAGTTTCTTGACCACATCGGGGTCAGCGTGCAAGCGACCACCAAGACGGGAGCCGGGCTTCAATCGATCGACGCCGTGCAGCACGAGTGTGCGTTGCCGTTCCTGGAAGCGCGGGACGTATTGGTCGGCCAATTCTATGGCGAAAGACAGATCTCCGGCCCCGAGATCCAGCAGAGACGCCACATCGACGTCCAGCAAAAGATCGTAGGGATTGTGATGCGTGCGGACAAACGATTCTATATCCGAAGGACTCCACGAGGAGCACGGCGCCGCGTTCATTGACGGGCCGACGAGCCCGAACAAAATGCAGAGAGCTCGCACGGCTTTGGTTGTCGGCAGGCCGGTCAACTGTTTGAGTGACTCTCCCTGCACTTGGTGGACCCCATCGGACGATCCGCCAGCAAGGCTGTGCATTAAGAGAACTTTGAGCACGGCGGGTTGATCGGACGCCTGAATGGCCTGCCCCAGGCGATTCAGCGTCTGAGCGATCGATGAGTGTCCGACCAACTTCGTGGAAGACTCCCAGGCCTCGCGGTTTGACTCTTTGGCCTGATGCACTTCGGTTTTGAATTGCGCACATCGCTGGGGATCAATCGCCATGGCGCGAGAATAACAAACGGCATGACTGAACTGGAAGGCAAAAGAAAAGCGCCTGGCCCCCGTCAAGAGACCACGTACCGTCGACCAAGCCCTTGTGCTACCATACAGCGCACACCTCAAGCCATGCTGCACGTACGGATTCTCATAGGATTACTGTTAGGAGTCTTGATCCTTTCCCCTTCTTGGTCTTCCCTCTATGCCGACACGGTTGGATTGACGCC
>JBDUAJ010000080.1:0-11300 GCA_040004695.1 Nitrospirales bacterium
GGCGGTGCTGACGATTGGCGACGGAACCGCCTATTTTTTGCTCTAAGAGCTTTCTGTGCGGAAAATAATTACCCTCGTTACTTCTTCAGCTTGGCTTGCGCCGCCGCAAGTGCCATCGCCATCGTGCCGCTCGACTGTGGCTCGCGCTCCGGGGCGCGTTGAGGCTGTTGCGGACGCCTGTCACGCCGGTCGCGCGTTGCTCCAGCTTGAGCCTCCACGGGAGCGCTGCCCGCGCGCGATGAGGCGCCCGATGCGTCGTCGAGGCGCATTGTTAGGGAAATGCGCTGGCGCTTCGCGTCGACCTCCAGCACCTTTACCTTGACGATCTGGCCTGGTTTGACGATGTCGTGCGGATCTTTGACGAATTTGTTCGCCAGCGCGGAGACGTGCACGAGACCGTCCTGGTGTACGCCGATATCGACGAAGGCGCCAAAGGCGGCGACATTCGTGACCACGCCTTCGAGGATCATGCCTGGCTGCAGATCGGACAGCGATTCGATGCCCTCCTGGAACGTGGCTGTTTTGAATTCGGGGCGCGGATCGCGGCCTGGTTTCTCCAACTCAGAGAGAATGTCGCGCACGGTCGGCACGCCAAATTTCTCATCGGTGAACTCGGCGGGCGAGAGCCCCTTCAGCACGGCGGGCTGGCCCATGACGTCAGCGATGCCTTTGCTGATGCGCGCCAGAATGCGCTCGACCACCGGATACGCTTCCGGGTGGACCGAGGAGCGGTCCAGGGGATTGTCGCCATTGTTGATGCGTAGAAAGCCTGCTGCCTGCTCGAACGTCTTGTCGCCCAGGCGCGGCACCTCGCGTATCGTTTTCCGGTTCGCAAACGGCCCGTTGGCATCGCGGTACTCCACGATGTTTTTCGCCAGGACTTTGTTCAGGCCCGACACCCGCGCGAGCAGCGGTGCCGAAGCCGTATTGACGTCCACGCCCACCGCGTTGACGCAGTCCTCGACGGTCGCATCGAGCGAGCGCGCCAGCGCGCGCTGGTTCACGTCGTGCTGATATTGACCGACCCCGATCGACTTGGGATCGATCTTCACCAGCTCCGCCAGCGGATCTTGCAGACGCCGGGCGATGGAAACGGCGCCGCGCAAGCTCACATCCAGGGCGGGAAACTCCGCCGCGGCGAACGCCGACGCCGAATAGATTGAGGCGCCGGCTTCGCTGACCACGATCTTGGTGAGCTTCTGTTCCGGCTTCTTGGTCGCGACCAGCTTGATGACCTCGGCGGCGAGCTTGTCCGTCTCGCGGCTGGCCGTGCCGTTACCGATCGCGATCAGCTCGACGCCATGCTGTAACACGAGCTGAGCCAGCGTCGCGAGCGATCCCTGCCAGTCATTGCGCGGCTGGTGCGGATAGATCGTGTTGGTCTCCAGGAGCTTGCCAGTGGCATCGACAACGGCCACTTTGCAGCCGGTGCGGATACCGGGGTCGAGGCCCAGCACGGCCTTGGGGCCGGCGGGTGCCGCCAGTAGTAGTTCATGCAGATTGCGGCCGAATATTTTGATCGCTTCCGTTTCCGCGGCTTCGCGCAGTTGCATCAGTAGCTCGGTGCTGAGATGCAGGTGCGCCTTGACGCGCCAGGTCCAAAGGCAGACCTCGGCCAACCACTTGTCGGCGGGACGACCGCGGTCTTGTATGCCGAAGTGAGCGGCGATCATAGCGACGCACGGATGCGGCACGGCGGCTTCGAGCGGCTCGCCCAGGCCCAGCTCGACCGTCAGTATGCCCAGCGTGCGGCCGCGGAACAGGGCCAGCGCGCGATGCGAGGGAATCGTGCGTATCGTCTCGGCATACGCATAGTAATCGCGGAATTTCTCCTCCGCGGCCGTCTCCTTGTCCTTCATCACCTTGGACGTGACGACACCCTCATCCCACAGGCGTGTGCGCAGTTTAGCGAGCAGCTCGGCCGTTTCGGCAAAACGCTCGACCAGAATGTCGCGCGCGCCGTCGAGCGCGGCTTTCCCGTCCGGAACGTTGATGGCCTCTACCCCGTCGGCGGCAGGCTTGACGTTCACATACTTCGCTGCTTCGTGTTGCGGATCGAGCGTCGGATCGGTGAAGAGCGCATCAGCCAGCGGCTCAAGTCCAGCCTCGCGGGCAATCTGGGCACGCGTACGGCGTTTGGGCTTATACGGGAGGTAGATGTCTTCCAACGCTTGCTTGGTGGCGGCTGCCTCGATGGTGGCCCGCAGGTCGTCGGTGAGCTTGCCCTGCTCTTCAATGGAAGCCACGATCGTCGCGCGCCGCTCTTCCAGTTCACGGAGATACAGCAGCCGTTCCTCCAGATTGCGCAGCTGCGTGTCGTCCAGGTTGCCGGTCACTTCCTTGCGATAGCGCGCAATGAAGGGCACGGTCGATCCTTCATCCAGGAGTGAAATCGCCGCTGCGACCTGCTGGGATGCAACGCCGAGTTCCTTGGCGATGAGGTGAACGATCTTGTACGGGGTCGCTTCTGAAACGAGTGGAGTGATGGGAGAAACCATGTGTGCCTGTTACCGGTCTTTCTGAAAGCGCCGAACTGGAGAGTCACACCGACTCAGCGTCAGGCGCGCTTTCTATCATGTTGTTTCAAGAGTTTGGCGTTGAGGATTGATGACTATTCTGCTGGTATCAAGAAGATGACCTGAGCTCGGATCTAATGTGCCACGAAGATAGGACCATCAGCTGCATAGATGAACGATGAATCTATCAGAAGAAGCGTGTAACTTCCAGGTCAGCGTATCGAGGGTAATTTGCCCATGAGTCAAGGGGAGGTTCGTGCAGAGATTTTTAAGGATTGACGAATCACTGACGAAACGCAGTGGACTGGAATGATCGCTCGGGTTTCGAGGACGCCCGAAAGGTCATGCGAAAAAAGTCCTGGCGGCTTGTATCGGCGTCTGGCGCGTCGGCCTTTCAGCTCATTTCAATCTAGATCTCTTCCATGAGACTCCGCTACACTTCTGTGCCTCAAAAAAGGAGTGACTCATGCGGGAAGAACGGAAGGCCAACTATTATATCGTGCTCGAGCTCTTACCAACCGCCACGCAGGCTGACATCAAAAACGCCTGGCATGAACAGATACAGATCTGGCATCCCGATCGCTTTAACCATTCACCCACGCTGCACCGGAAAGCGGAAGCCCGAACACAACTGATCAACCAAGCCTATCAAATCCTCGGTGACCCCATCGCGCGCACACGGTATGACACTGCCACACAGGCCGCTCCCGCACCCGCGCCACCCGCCCGTTCATCTTCTCCGCCCGCTCCCTCACGCCCGCAACCCGCCCCACGATCCCGCCAGGACCTGCGAGGGCCCCAAGCACTCCTGACCCTCTCCCGGGAAGGTCAACCCAAAATCACGGTGCCTGCGATTGAAATGCTCGTCGACACCAATGAGCAACACCCCTACGATTTTCATGGTCTCATTCGAATCGCCGGGACCATTCGACACGCACTTCCAGCGGGCGACTATGCCATTGCTGAAGCACCGGAACTATGGTGCGTGGAGCGCAAGCGCGTGGAGGAACTTCACACGACGGTCTCCAATCCATCCGATCGCCTGCGATTGCTGCGGGAACTCGAAGGACTGCTCGCATTCCCTCACCGGTTTCTTGTCGTCGAAGGCACGATTCAGCACAGCATCGCAGGAGGGCGCTTAGGCCAATATCATAAGAATGGATTGATCGATGTGCTGGATGCTATGACGGCGAGGTATGGGATCCAAATGATTCAGGCGAATACTCGTGAAGAGGCAGAAGAACGTGTCGCGAATCTCGCCGCCCTGCACTATGCCTACTACTTTGCCGAGCAACAGGGACTGGGGCGCTGTCTCAATGAGAACGATTTATAAGCGAATCACGCCCTGAAGCTTCCGCCCCATCGGAGACGTGTTCGAAGAGAGTTTTTTTGTCACCGTTGCGGTCGAAGTTGGCGCTTGATCTTCATCATCTCCAGCTCCCGGCCGACGACCGCGTCTTCAAACTTCTCCAGGTCGCGCAACTTATCTTGCAGATTACTTTGGCTTTGATTCAGCTTGTATACGGTTTCGTGCAGTTTCTGGTTCAGCCGGGTGACCTGGTCAAGGGCCTCCTTCATGTCGGTCTGATCGCGCATGACTTTTCCGAAGCCATGCAGTTCTCCATCCCTCAGCGCGATGGTGAGTCCGCCGCACCAAAACTGCGACTGATCCTTTCGCACGATCCATCGGTCATCGCTCGCTTGGCCCACATCCGCCGCCGTCTTGAATTCTTTTTCGGGTTCCTTGTTGGCCCGATCCGCAGGAGTAAAAAACAATCTGCCGGTCGACCAATGATTTCATGCTCCTCATACCCCAGCAGCCTCTCGGCCGACGCGTTTAGCTCGCAACCCGACCGTCGGCATCAAGCGTAAAGATCGCCAAGCCGTTTGCGTTCTCGACCAGGAGGTCAAACAGTTCGGCATGGCCACGCAGTTCCATACAGTGCATAGTCAGGGATGTCTATTACTGGCGCTATCGGGTAAAAAGTCGTTCGCGCGTCAGAAGGCACAACGGAGACCGGTGAAGGTCCCACAGGGCGCCTTTCCTTTGCCTGGTTATGTTTAACCACTGAATTGCCATACAATCTTCGACAAAGGGCAGGCCCCCTGCCTGTCATGGTCTTGCGTCTACCGCTTATTGAACATGTAGTCCGAAAATTGTTCTAGGAGGGAGCAGTGGGGCTTGTGTCCATACTGACCATCGTAGTCGGAAGTCTACTCACTGCCGACCACGAAAGAATTGTGCGAATTATCGGCCGCATGAGAATCGCTATTCTTCCACTGTTCGCGCTTATCTGCCTCCTGGACGGTGTGACTTCTGCCGGAATTGCGGTTCCCATGTTGTATGCGGTGCCTGTACTGATCACTTCTTTGTGCGTCAGCATTGAATGGTCGTTTGCCGGCGCCGTCCTGGCCACCGTCTTAACCTACATGGGGTATTATGTCTCACCGCCGGGCGGACATGCCGAGGAGGGATACGTCAATCGCTTAATTGCGGCTGTTCTCATTTGGGCCTGCGTCCTGCTCGGCTGGTTATTAGGCTATATCCGTAAAGAGATTCAGACCTTCTATGCTCAACGCAAAGGATTTAAGTAAGCTGCGCTGTGGCGCAATCCATATCCAGAAGGAATGAAGAAGGGGGACGGGCTCTTGCCGAATGGTGACCGTCCCCCTTCGTGCGGAAGCCGATGCGGTCGGCATGAGGATTCTCTCTGCCGGTCCCGCACCGTGACGAAGCGTAACTTACTTGCCTTTGCCTCTCTTCTCGGCCCGTTTCTCTGCCATCGTTTTGGCAGGCTTCTTCTTTGTTTCTTTCTTCCTGTTTTCGCCTTTTCCCATAGAATCCTCCTGTATGGTTAGAGTCCCGTGTGTGGTCGTGAATTCCGCCGGCATGTTAGCCGAAGTTGCAAGGAGATGGGAAGGGGAGCTGACGTTTTGTTCCTACATACAACAGGCGTCATCCATCACGCCGCGGTGTTGTCAGTGTTGTTGCAGTCGCTTGCGTCGATAACGAGGCGACGGTAGAGTGATTGAGGGAGAGCGATGCGACCAGAGACGGCAATCCACGCCTTAGCCGTCCAGTGGACCGTGGCCTCTCAAGGCAGACACAAGCGGGCCGCCGGCAAATCACGCGAGGAGTATTTCTATGGGTGCACGCGAGCACGTGAACGAGACTCCCGTCGCAGGCCAGGGAGATGGACTGTGGTCCACCGCCGACGACTCTGTTCAACGAACGAGATGGCTGGCATGCTTCGTCTTCACAGCACTGTCGCTCACCGTTGCCTGCGCCAAGGCCCCCTATGATGGGCTGCAGGCCGCAGAAAAGGCCGTTCAACAGGCGCGAAGCGTCGGCGCCCCGATTTATGCACCCGAGGACTTTAGCGCCCTGGAGGCTAAACTGGAAACTGCGAAAGAGGAAATCTCAGAACAATACAAGCTCTCTGAATTTCGTCGAGACTACAGCCGGGCCAACAGTCTGTTGACGGAGACACGGGCTGAAGGAGACCGTATCATCGCGGAAGCTCAGAAGCGGAAGGATTCTGCCAAGGCGGCTGCGCTGCAAGAGAGAAAACAGGCGGAAGATGCGGTCCATGGGGTGCGCGAGCTCGTTGAGCGGGCTGAGCGGGCGACCGAGAGTCCTCTGGGAAAAGTTCCGGATGAACTCAAGGCCGAGGCCGGCGAACTGAACCAGACTCTGGCAGAGGTAGAGACAGCCATTGAAGCCGACAACCACCTCGTGGCCAAAAACAAAGCGAAGGCGGTGCAAGAAAAAAGTCAAAAGCTTCAGAGCGAGGTGCAAGACCGGGCTCAAAAGCGCGGCCCCTGACCATAGTGACTAGATCTTTGCGGTATACCTACGACTGGTATGATCCGGGTGCAGGGAACCTTCAATAGGGTGAAAGCAACGAACGGAGCAAGCGCCAGGCTGGGCGCATAGATACCCTGAGTTCAACGAAGGAGGGCCACATGCCTCGAGCCATCTGGAATGGGAGTGTCTTCGCGGAAAGCGATCGTTGCAAAATGGTGGAGAACAATTGATACTTTCCTCCCGATACCGACAAACGTCAGTACCTCAAACCCCAGTGAGACGCATACGACCTGCCCATGGAACGGTGAAGCAAGCGATTACAACGTGGAGATCGAGGGACAAGTCAATAAGGACGCCGCCTGGTATTATCCAGCGCCCAAACCGGCTGCTAAACAGATTGCTGACTCCGTAGATTAGAGCTCCGACCATGTCTGGATATTTTTCTGCTGGATGTTACCTAATAAAATCTTAAACTGAGCTAGCTCATTGCCCCCTCCAGAAGCTCGGTTCCCACAACAAGCAGATGGACGATAGGTACAAGGAACTCCGGGCGAAGTACCAGGACTGGCGCAAGGACATGAACTCGTTCCGCGAGGCCGCGCTTCAAGACGCCGCGAGCTGAAAGAGCTGTTCTGCTCCAAGCTGGACTGGGAGAGACGAGCCCAGCAGGTCGCTGACAAGTATGCGAGTGACCTTCGTTCCCAGTGGGACGGGCTGACCCGCGATCGGGACCGGATGTTCAACACGGCCAATCTGCTCATCAACATGGGCGCGACGAGTGCACCCAAGGTCAAGCGGGTCATCGTACAAGCCTGGGACAAGCCCAAGCCTACAAGGCAGGGCTGGAGAAGATCTTCAATGACAAGCAAGGCAAGGACAAGGGGAAGCAGAGTGAGATGTTCACGATGAACTCCGGATGGTAGGCGCACCTCTCGAATTGCGTCTGGGGATCCTCGCCCAGCTCTTACTCGCTTGGCCTCGACTACAAGATTGAGACCTACGGTTTCTGCCCGGGCGACCCGAACGCGATCTTCGGCCCACGCGAGTCGATCCCGACCGAGGATCCACCGGAGAAGCCGATCGACTGATGGCTCGCCCGTTGCTAACCGGCGTACAACAAATTCAGCGCGGGGTTTGATGCGATGGAGGACCACGGCATGCCCACTCGTTGCTCGTCAAAAAAATGGAGGTGATGCCGGTGCAGTGGCTCGTGAGAAGCGAGGACCGCGGCATGCGGCGCGTTTGATTCCTTGGTATCACAGCTCTAGAATCTGTCGCGCAGACGAGGCGTGCAGGCGTAATTGTCGCTAGGTCTCAGGAAATTCACTGATCCGTAAGCACGAGCACGACCGTGCGTATTGAAGGAGAGAATACCGTGGGAAAGAAACGTGTGATTTCCAAAACGCGCCAATCTGTGAACGCGGTCGCCAGAAAATCAGACCCCAAAACGACGCGGCCGGAATCGCCGTCGAGACGCGAAGAGGTTGATGAACGCAGTGTAGGAGAAAAGATCGGCAAGACGTTGGATGCGTTTCCGGACAAGATCGACCTTCGGGACTGGGTCTACCGCCCGACACTGCAGATCCTGCCTAATGAGGTCGTCAACTGTCCTCTTGTGCCGGAAATCCTCGACCAGGGAAACGAAGGAGCCTGCACCGGCTTTGCCCTCGCGGCCGTCGTCAACTACCTGCTTCATCAACGCAAGTCAACGCGTAGGGTGAGTCCTCGCATGTTGTACGAACTCGCTCGCCGCTATGATGAGTGGCCGGGTGAGAAGTATGAAGGTTCCTCGGCACGCGGCGCGATGAAGGGTTGGGAGCGCCATGGGGTATGCGCACGTGTCCTGTGGCCTGACAAACTGCACGGCCCACAACATTTTAATCAAGCGATTGCCGACCAAGCGGTCTTCACGCCCGGGGGGACGTACTATCGGGTGAATTTCCGGCAGGTTCGCGATCTACACGCGGCCATTCACGAAGTCGGCATCGTGTATGTGACCTTGATGGTGCATGCCGGATGGGATGAGCCCGGTCCCAAGACGGTCACCCTCAAGCGGGGTGCCCACAGCAAATCTACCATGACCCTTCCCGTGATCGAGCGAAAGGGGAAGGCGGATGGCGGGCACGCGATCGCATTGGTTGGCTATACCTCGCAAGGGTTCGTCGTCCAAAACTCATGGGGACCAACGTGGGGCAAGAAAGGGTTTGCCTTGCTGCCGTATGAAGACTTCATGCTCCATACCACGGACGTGTGGGTGGCGCAACTCGGCGTGCCGGTCATGGCGGATCTCTGGGCCGGAGGGGCAGCGGATGTGACGAGCGGCACCTTCCGCGCCGGGCAGGTGATCCCGTTGAACGAGATACGGCCCTATGCAATCGACGTGGGAAACGACGGTGCATTATCCGACCGGGGCGACTATTGGACCACAGAAGAAGATCTGCAACGGTTGTTTCTGAACACCATTCCCGAGCAAACCAAGGGGTGGAAGAAGCGCCGTGTAATGCTGTACATCCATGGGGGCCTGAACAGCGAAAAGGATGTGGCCAAACGGATCGTGGCCTATCGCGACGTGTGTCTCGCCAACGAGATCTATCCTCTTCACATTATGTGGGAGAGCGATTGGTTCAATTCCGCGAGGGATCTCCTCGAGGATCACTTCACGGCGGCCGATGAACGGGCGTCCGGCGCATTTCTCGACCACCTCCGCGAAGCCAGAGATCGTGTGCTCGAGTTAACCGTAGCCTACCCGGTCGGCAGTTTGTGGGCCGAGATGAAGGAGAACGCGCGGCTCGCCTCCGAGGCGAAGACCGGCGCGATGCAACGTATCGTGAAATACGTGAAGCAAGCCAAAGCCGGTCTCGAGAAGGCGGCAGTGACCGAGTGGGAACTTCATGTGGTCGCCCACAGCGCCGGATCCATCCTCACCGCCTACGCCGTGCCTCTACTCGCCAGCCTGGGCGTGTCCTGGAAGACACTTCAGTTTATGGCGCCGGCCATCCGGATGGACCTTTTCAAGGCGGCGATGGTGCCGAAGATAATGGAGGGCACCTGTCCTCAACCCAGCCTCTATATCCTGAGTCAGGTGGGGGAGTTGGATGATGATGTCGGTCCCTATGGAAAGTCCCTCCTGTATCTGGTCAGCAATGCCTTCGAAGACACACGGGGAGTGCCGTTGCTCGGCATGAAAAAGTTTCTCAACGATGACAAAAAGCTGTTGGCATTGTTGGGTCGTGATATCGACGGCCTGCCCGGAATCGTCGTATCCGGGGAGGGCGACACACCCGGAGCGGCGGCGAAGAGTGATACGCACGGCGGATTCGACAATGACCCGAACACCATGAACTCGGTGCTGGTCCGGATCCTAGGGACATTACCCAAGAAGGTGTTCACCAACCGGGATCTGCAGTTCTAGCACCGTGAGCTTCCTCGGTGCCAGGCAGGTCAGCGTCCGTACTATGTGAGATGGTCCGGGGGTAACCTGGTTGTGCTCGAATCCGCAGACGTTCGGTTGCTTGAGCGGGAAAGGCGCAGCATCGCCGTGTGGAGGACGGCAACAATTTCATCTGTGAAGGATCGATGAGACGATCTCGTGCGCGAGGGCCTATGATAGACGGGAAGTATGATGAATAATGGAGGAACGACATGGCGGCTAGACCGAAGGTTTGTACAGATCGCATTCTACCTCGAGACTTGATGCGGTTTCGGCCCAGCACACGCGGGCCACAAGGCCGGGTGCGTGCCATCTCGCCGATCGGCAAGACCTGGATGAACGGTTCAATGCTGCGCGTGCGGTTCATGAGCGGCACGCCGGCCCAGCAGGCGACGGCCCGCAAGCAGGCGGCGTGGTGGACTCAGTTCGCCAACCTCAAACTCGACTTCAACGACGCGCCCAATGCGGAAATCCGCATCACGTTCGATGCGAACGACGGGGCGTGGTCCTATGTCGGTACCGATTGCCGTGGCATTCCATTGAACGAGGCCACCATGAATCTCGGCTTTCTGGATGGCGGCACGGCGGGGCACGAATTCGGACACGCGGTCGGGCTTGCCCACGAGCATCAAAACCCGGCCGGGGGCATTCAGTGGAACGAGCAGGTCGTCATTCGTGAAACGGCCAAATCGCCCAACTTCTGGGATAAGGCGACGGCGCGCCACAACATCCTGGAGAAGTACAGGGCGGACCAGATTAACGGCACGGCGTTCGATCCTGGCTCCATCATGCTCTATTTCTTTCCGGCGTCCTGGACCCTCAACGGTATCGCGACGAAGGCGAATGATGTGCTCTCGAGCATGGACAAGGCTTTCATTGCCGGCGCGAAAATGTATCCGAAGACCGGTGGGACGGTGTCGGGCGCGAAGGTGCTCAAGGTCAATGCCGGCCGCCGCACGGCAGCCTCTATCGGCAAGATCGGGGAGGAGGATCTGTACCGCTTCACTGCCGCGACAGACGGCCGCTATGTCATCGACACGAGCGGCCCGACAGACATCGTCATGAAACTGTTCGGCCCCAACAGCGAAACGGCGCTCATTGAAGAAGACGATGATTCCGGCATCGACACCAACGCCATGATCGCGGCGGATTTAATGGCCGGCGAGTACTTCGTACAGGTGCGACACTACAACCGCACAAAGGGGACCGGGAAATATTCGATCAAGGTCCGCAAGATGTGACGGGTGACGCGCCCCTCCACTACCGCGCGTACACGTGTATGACGACACGGGCAGGGCGAAGAAAGCGATTGAAGAGGCCGGATTCGTCTTTACAAAGAGGAGTAACGCTCCGCCGCTCAAGTACAAGAATGATTGGAAGCAGACACTTGGCAAAGGACGTGAGGATCACTTGCTGCGTCCTTTTCTCGGGAGCTCCGTCTATAGAGGTGCAGGGAGGCATGGTGCTTTCCTGCTCCCGTAGAAAGGAGACATCCCATGAGACCCCATCTTTCTCTCGACGTGCGGAATGTACCTGCGTCAGCCCA
>JBDUAJ010000081.1:0-11037 GCA_040004695.1 Nitrospirales bacterium
ACTAGTCATAAATCGACAACTCCCGACTCGTGCTGTGACCTGCGCCTCGATCGTCCATGACCGTGAGCGTAACGGTGTACCGACCGGCGGAGCGATATACGTGGGTGGTGGCCGAACCCTTTTCACTGGTCTCATCGCCATAGTTCCACTGATAGCCGACAATCCCGCCATCCTCGTCAGTAGACGAGCGTCCATTAAAAGACACAGGAACACCGGTCCGCCCCTCCGTCGGCGCGGAAATAGCCGCCACAGGGAAGTGATCTCTCACCAGACGTGCGAGGACATTCCGAGTCATCTGCTGGGCACCGGCATGCAGACGCGTCGTGCGCAACACCGGCACATTAAAATCATCCAAGCCCCAGCTCCATTGGATCGATCCTGTGGCAAAGACCGTCGCCCCGCTTGGCCATTCATAAAAGACCATGTCCGAATAGCGTACTTGCTCGCCGATGGTGTAGGGAGAATGGGCCACTACCGTGGTCGACTGTGGTCCGAATCCAAAGACCCGGTCGACTTCATAGCCTAAGAGGCCCGGGAGATGATCTGCGGGCTGAAGTCCGGTTCCGCTCGTCACCCAGGAGTCCGCCTTAGCAACGACCACGTCGGATTCCACCGGGTCCGTCTCATACATCACCCCAATTAGGGCTTCTTCAGGATTGTTCACAGGGGCCCGCCGCCATCGACTCGTGACCAGATGATCGTTCGTCGGATCCCGATCAAGCACGTAGGGATCTTCGTGAAGCTCATTCTCCGGGTCTTCCTTGTACGAAACGATGGTTCGATAGGGATCTCCACTGAAGAGACTCGGCTCGAATCGAATGTGCCAAAAACACACATTGGCCGAGAAAAACGCGAGGCTGACACCCTGATCTCGCGCATGTTCCACATGGTTACGCATCTCCCAGCTCCAGTATTCATCGTGACCAACGGACAGCCATCCGCGGTGATGGGTCCACAAGGCTGGATCCGCATGCGTGTCAATATTCGTACTATAGGTTACGTCATAGCCTTCTCGTTCGAGCCACCGCACCATGTTGTATTCCCAGTTCGTCAAAAATTCTCCGGCTCCGCCGCCGAATGCCGCCAAGGGATTCTCGCTCGGGGCATAGGGCCGATCGAACGAGACTTTCCTGGCAGCCCGCCCGACGCTGTTGTGTTGATAGAGGGACTTTCCACCCCAATTGTTATAAGCCTGAAATGTGGTGACGCTCGATTGATATAAATAATCCGAGGGGCGCTCATCTTCACGCACGACAAAGATGATGTAGCTTTGCTTGCCGCTGACCGTAGTGAGCTTGGCGAGATAGATGCCGCTCAACCAATCGTTGGGATCCATCGGATTGGCGGTGGTCAACCTATACGGATCGGTCCAGCGGCATTCGAGTAATCCCGTCTCGGAGTCTGGTTCCGGTATGGCTTGCACCGTACCCGCACGTTCGATCGGTCCAACGACCAGTCTTGCGCCCGCACCGCCGTACCAGCCCATCCGATAGACCTCGATGGTATAGGACGATTCATGAGTATTGACGAACAGTTTGATTGCCTGCCCACGGTGCACGCTGGTGAGAGACGCATATCCCTCCACTTCTCCGTATTCCGCTGGATTGGAGAGCTGCCATGCCGCACTGCCGGTCCGGGCATTCTCACGCTGGACCCGCGTCGAGGCGTCTGCGCACGTCGGCCAGAGCAGACAAAGAAGCAAGCCCGCCTGCGTCACGTGACGCCACCCGTTCGGCTTTGTCGTATTCACGGACACGATAAACTCCATTCTCATGAGCATTATTGACCGCTCGGCCAACATTGTCACGGCGGTTTTTTCTAGTCGGGCGAAGCGCCGATAGTGCGAGAAATTGAGGATTCATTCGGATGGTAGAATTCCGCTACCGTTGAGCCAGGATTATTCATGAATGCCGTCGCCAAGCGGCTGAGACGAAGCCTTTATTTCACCCGCCCACCCCAGGCATTGTCTCACCCCACCGACCCCACGCCTGCCAAGAGAGGCGCTTTGCCCGAAGGACGCGCCCCTTCCGTGGGCTTCTCGCACGTGAGTGCGACACAGGCGTACTTGCGGTCCGTCGAGGAGACCGAACGAGACAAGCCGCGCCGGGCGAGAGGATCGGCCGCTGCAGCAGGTAGTCATGAATAATCCGGGTTAGGCAGGCTGAGCGATCCGTCGCCTCACCAATCGCTCAAGCTGCCCTCGCATCTCGTCTGCCGGTAAATGGATGCGATCGCCATGTCCGGGCAAGACCCATTCACACGGCACATCGAGAAGCCGTTCGGTCGACCGCTCAAGGTCGTGCTGATTCCACACATAGACCTGAGGGATGTCCAACCTCTTGCGGTCCCGATCCCACCAAAGATGGTCGCCGGTGAACAAATATCGCCTGTCATACAAGAGCGCCATACTGCCCGGTGTATGACCGGGCACCGGGATAATCTGAAACTGCCTGGAGACGGATACGGGTTGGCGTCCATCAATGATCCATTCGGCCTCGGGAACGGCCGCGAGGTCGTCGCGATGAATGATTCGTGTCGCCCCAAACCGCTTGGCATACCGTGACGCATCGGCCACATCATCTTCGTGCGTCAGAAAAATGTAACGCAGACCGCCCATGCGCTCGAACGCGTCCACCAGGTGCGTGAGATAGCGCGGTGAATCGATAAGCCAATTCCCCTCGGCATGCTGAAGATAATAGCTGTTCCCACCGAATGATTTGTCGGAATTGAACCCGGCATAATACAGAGACTTGTCGAGGCGAAGCGGAAAACTCGCCATCGCCTCTTGCCAATGATGTTGATCAGAATGGAGAACGCCGATAGAGCCGACCGGACAGGCGATCATCGCTTGATACGCCCGGTGGACGTCCGGTTCACTCGCAGGCTGGTGAAAGACTGCCGAGGAGTCCTGAGCCTCCTGAAACGTCTCAGGTGCCAATTGCCGGCAGGCGTCGCAGTTAATGCACGTCGAGTCGACAAAGAAATTCCCGTCGATATTGGCGGCGAGTTTCTTCATGAGATTCGCCATGGCTTATGATACCACGCGACAGTCTTCCCTTGCAGGCGAAGACTGTGATCGAGAAGTCAGTCACTTAGCCATGGTACGATAGTATAATCGGCGTCCGTGCGAACATCGACGGACGCCGCGTCACAAAGGCACGGTACTCATCATGACCATGGTCAATCCTTCATCAGAGTCGACGAGCGCCACAGCGGATTCCGCCCTGGACCTCAATAGTGCACGGTTGTTTCTCAACCGCGAGCTGAGTTGGTTGCAATTCAATCTCCGGGTGTTAGAGGAGGCAGAGGATCAACGACATCCACTCTTGGAACGCGTGAAGTTTCTCGCCATCTACGCAACCAACTTGGATGAATTTTTCATGATCAGGGTCTCGGGCCTACGATGCCAGCTCATTGGCGTGGCGACAGAGGCTCCGCCTGACGGCATGACGCCCTCGGAACAAATTACGGCGATCCGTCAAGAACTGACCAGGCAACTGAGTCGGTATCACGCGTGCTGGAGCCAGAATGTCCTGCCACAGCTCCGCGAGGCAGGCATCCAAGTCCTGCACTATGGGGAGTTAGTGGAGACCGAACAGGAGCGACTGCGACAGTATTTCCTCCGCGATGTCTTCCCAACCCTGACCCCGCTCGCCTTCGACCCCGCCCATCCGTTTCCACACATTTCCAATCTCAGCTTCAACTTGGCAGTCGTGGTCAGAGATCCTGAACGGGGGGAGTGTTTCGCTCGCGTGAAGCTGCCTGACGTGTTTCCGCGCCTGCTGCCTGTCCTGAACGAACCGGGAAATAATCCAGAACAGAAGGATCTGCCGAAAACCGGCAAAGGTCACAGCTTCGTCTGGTTCGAAGAAATCGTGGCGGCCAATCTTGAAACCCTCTTCCCTGGTCTGGATGTGGTCGCGTCGTATCCTTTTCGTGTCACCCGCGATGCGGAGCTCGCCATAGAAGAAGACGAGGCGGCCGACCTCATCACGGCTGTCGAAGCGCAGGTCGATGAGCGTGAATTCGGATCCGCCGTGCGCTTGGAGCTGGATTGCCACACGCCTAATGACATTCGAGACACGTTGACACGAAATCTCCAATTGGCATCGTATCTCGTCGATACCGTTGAGGGCCCGATCGGCATGGCGAGCATCATGGAACTGGTCGGCCTGGATCGTCCCGATTTAAAAGATCCGCCGTTTCAGCCCAAGATGCCAGCCGTGTTGACCGCACCGAGCAGCCTGTTCGATGCGATCCGGCACGAGGACGTGCTGCTGTATCATCCATACGACAGTTTCAGCCCTGTGGTCGATTTCGTCCGGCAAGCCGCGACTGACCCGAACGTGCTGGCGATCAAACAGACGCTGTATCGGGTGAACCCTAAATCACCCATTGTCGAGGCGCTCATGGACGCGCGGGTGAATGGCAAGCAGGTCGCCGTGGTCGTGGAGCTGAAAGCGCGGTTTGATGAAGAAAACAATATCGCCTGGGCTCGGAAACTGGAAGATGAAGGTGTGCATGTGGTCTATGGCGTGCTTGGACTCAAGACGCATGCGAAGCTTTGTCTCGTCGTGCGCCGGGAGTCGGATGGCATCCGACGCTATGTGCACCTCGGCACGGGCAATTACAATGTGACGACCAGCAAGATCTATACGGATGTGAGCTATTTCACCTGTGATCCGGCGATTGGCGCTGATGTCACAGACTTGTTCAATGCGTTAACCGGATACTCTCACAAAACAAGTTACCGCAAATTATTCGTGGCCCCCATCACGATGCGCCGGCAGATTCTCGAACGGATCGAGCGGGAAGTTCGCCTGCACCGGGAACAGGGCCATGGATATCTCGGATTTAAGCTGAACTCGTTGGTGGATAAATCATGCATTCAGGCTCTGTATCGCGCGTCTCAGACCGGCGTGAAGATCGACCTTCAAGTGCGTGGCATCTGCGGACTACGGCCCGGGATCCCCGGCGTCAGCTCTACCATCACGGTCACCTCCGTGGTCGGCCGTTTTCTTGAACATGCCCGCATCTATCACTTTCGGAACGGCGGTCAGGATGAAGTGCTCGTCGGTAGTGCGGACCTCATGCCGCGAAATCTTGATCGTCGGGTCGAGATCCTGTTCCCAGTGGAACAGCCCCGCCTGCGCGAAACCATCATCACCGACATTCTCGGAGCCGGCCTCCGGGACAATCAGCAAGCTCGGTGCCTATGTCCCGACGGCACATCTGAACGTCTCAGACCGGCCTCTGGTGAAACTCCGATGAGTTCTCAAGACTGGTTACTCACGCATTGGAATTCGGAGTCGAAGCCTTTCAATACGGCCTCTGCTCTGCGAGCTTCTCTCCCTTAAGCCGTCGAAATATCCGTTTTTTTTGCACCGGCCATAGCGCAGCAAGACAATCATCCTGCCTACTGACCCTCCGCAGCGATGTCATTCGTAACATTGCACGGTAGAATCTCGCTTCGTCACAGTCTCGTGATATACGAGCTTAGATTCAGACACCAGGTATCAGGCTATATCAAGCGTGAACGTTTAAGGTCACTTCGAAAGAGGATTTATCCGAAAAGAGACCCTTTGGATTGATCTGGTGTCGCCCACCGAGCATGAACGTGAAGGTGGTGCAGCCGGTCTTTCGTTTAGAGTTACCGAGGAATGATTAACCCTTCGGTGGGGATTATTGGTCGGTACTACGGCGTTGTAGGCGAAGGCCAGAAAGCCCCTTGCAGAAACGAATCGATCATGAAGAGAAACGACCCCCACTAGGAGGCGGTGGTACGGTATCGCGTGGTGACCCGTTCAACGCCTTCCCCGAGCGTCTCACCGGTTTTCAGCATGAATGAAGAATGGGTCCCGAGCGCATCTTCAAAGAGTGCAAAATCTCCATGGTCTGTCTGCCAAATACCGCAAAAACGTAGTCCGTTCAAGCGGTGAAGTTCATCCCGGAGGGCGATGTCCTCGCTCATGCCCGACGCTCCCATCGGTAATCCATTTGCTTACATTGAGTATAACAATAAACCTACGTCTGTCTAGAGTGAGTTTGGCCCTAGGTTCAAATAATTAGCACGCAAAAGTGCCGGCCTCACTACGTGGCATTAGCCTCAGGCTCTGAGTCACCTGGTTAAACTTCCCACCCCAATAATGAGACGCGCTTCCCTGCTATTTCGCTATCCGTCTGGAACTCCGCGCTTCGGCTTTGTGCATGGTCTGCTTTCGCCTAGGTCCAATACTGTCAAGTGATTCTCCCGATTCCCGTCACAGCTCCATGGGGGCATCTTTAAAATAAACCTCATCGTGTCAAATGGTTCGGGGCCACAAGAGTGACAGATGCTTCAGGCAAATCTCTCGGACTTAGCCGGAAAAGGTGACACTCGCCAGCCTCTCTATATCGCACTCGTTGTTCATCAAAGGGTTACGCACTGGTCTTTGTTTTGCTGGTAAATGACCTCAATTGTCACCGTGTGGGGCTTTCTTCCCACCTATTTCATGCATCAGCATTTTATGATTCAACTGCAAGAACGAGGAGGTTTTCATGAGAAGCCGTATGTCGTTTCTAACTTTACTGGGGACCAGTGTATGCGCTGTCCTCATCGCTGCGACCGGCGCACAGGCCGTCGAAACTACCATTCCCCAGAGTGCACTGGTACCCTCCACCAACTACTATACCGATACCATCGGCGGTGGCATTGGTGATGTCGTAGTGATGACCGGCGGGGGCAACGCATCCGGTGTCGGCGATGCCAGTGGGCGCAATGACGATGGATTCAGCGGGCCCAAACCCCTAGGCTTCACCCTGAATTTTTTTGGGACGAATCAGACGCAATACTGGGTGAATAACAATGGTAACATCAGCTTCAACGCTGGCATCTCGGCCTTCACACCAACCGGCCCAACCGGCGCGCCGCAGCCACTCATCTCCCCATTTTTTGCTGATGTCGATACCCGTGGCGCACTCAGTGGTGTGACCCATCTGAGGACGAATATTGCCAACGAAATCATTGTCACCTGGGATCAAACCGGGTATTTTGGTTTGCATGATGACAAGCTGAACAGTTTCCAACTCGTTTTGCGGGGCCCTGGCTTTGCCATTCCCGCTGGTGAAGGACAGATCGGATTTTTCTACAAGGGCATGGGCTGGGAAACCGGCGATGCGAGCGGGGGCACCGGTGGATTTGGGGGGACGCCTGGCGCGGTTGGATTCGGCGATGGAGCGGGCAATGGACAAGTGCTCGCTGGGTCAACCCAAAATGGGATCGCAGGAGTGGTTGCCAATCATCATCTCTGGTTTAATCTGGTCGGAGGCGTTCCGGTCGTAATCCCACCGACACCCGGGGGAGGTGGTGGAACCGTTCCTGCCGTACCAGAGCCAGCCTCATTGCTTCTTCTCGGTAGCGGACTGACTGCACTGGCCGCGTGGCGGATGCGACGGCGATAAGGCCTGCACAGTTTTCATCGGGGCTCATTTACTGTGATAGTAGGTGAGCCCCATCGCCCCGCGATCTGCTCTTCTAAGCTCGCTTGACTCTTTACGCCCGATTGACGGATCCACTGGCCAAAAGGCGATGTCGCAAGGTCGACGGTCGAGACCATCGACGTTTTACGCTGACATATAAGGACACTACAAGCACCAAGATAAGCAAGGCTCCGCATGCGATAATTTCTGACGACTGCATAGGGTCCCTTTCTAAAGCCTTCGCCTTCCGGCGATAGAGGGAATACATTTCACTTAATCGATGCAATGGCTATGATTACGTATGGCCTGCCCTATGGTACCCGAGCCATTACCATAGACGTTTCAGGACGTCCTCAGCCAATACGAACGCGAAGTTAAAAGAGCCTTTTCGTTTCACCCTTTTCTTGTTTCCACACGCCGGATCTCCAAGACTATAGACCGCGGGACTTTAGTCCGATTGATTGTGCATCACCAAGCCGGTAAAAACATGGCGATGCCACTTCACATTTATCGCCACCAACGTTTGCTGTTTAGCCGATCCGCCAGTGGGGAAATGCTTACGCTGCATGGCAGCGGAGAGGCCATCATACGCTTACTCCTGGAGACTCCTATTCTGTACGACCTGTCTCCTATGACATTTCCGTCCCGGCATGGGTGTTATGTCTGGGAAGGCACACTGGTTGAGGAGAGTGAGGCTGATCCTGCCGCTCACGGGGTAACAAACCGCTTCTGGCCTGGCGTTCTTCAACAGGTCTTCCCCGCGGATTTAACCGATATCTTCCTCAATTTTGGCGATCAAACTACTGGAGAGGCCATTCTGATGGCCACGTATAAGGCGTCTTTTGATATGTCAGGATCTTCTCCAGATACGCAGCAGAAACAATAGACGACTCGCCACTTTTCCATTGTTCCGCTACCCCCTCCGCTGTGATCAACTCAGAGCTATCTTCACGGTCCATAAAGACGCCTCCGTGGATTTCATCTCCCGCTACTCTGATTTCTAGCGTCACCTTCACCTCATGTCCACCCGGCTTCCATCTCTTAAACGACCACGCTCACTCAAGTCCTCGCAATTTTGAGCCGATATAAGAACCAATCAGGAGGTGTGGTATGAAAGATCGTTTGCAACCACTTGTATGGAGTTCCAGCCGGGGACGCGAGCTGTATCAAGAAGTCACAAAGTTTCATGTACCGGGACATGGGCGCCACGGCGAATGTCCTGGATGCACGTTGACGCGAAAGATGGAACGCCAAATGTCCCTTTCAACACAGGCCATACAGGAATGAGCTTTCCATCCATTTTGAACACGCTTGTCTCGGCGCCGGAACCAGTCCTGCGTTGTTTGATCGCCTGCGACCGGGACACGCCTGCGGGCGAACTGGTTCTTTTGGCGAACGACGACAATCTCACCGTTCGACTGGCGGTAGCCCGACGAGCCTTGATTCCGTTCGTCGTCTTCACCATCCTTATTCAAGACACTTCCGCCCTAGTTCGGCGGACGATGGCCTCACGCCATGACGTTTCGGTCGTGCTCCTCGCGGCTTTGGTTGAAGATGATGCGATTTCGGTCCGGTTGAAACTGGCCGAACATCCCTCTATCGACGAGGATACTCTGGAGCAGTTGGCGTTGGACGCTGAACCACTCGTACGCTTATTAGTCGCATCGCGCCCCTCCCTGTCCCCCTCCCTTCTTGAACGGCTCGCAGCAGATCCCAATGGTGCCGTGCGGCGGGCCAGCCGTAAACGTGTAGCCATCCCCGCTGCTTAAACCCCCTCTTGAGACTATGGACGGATTGAATGGTAATGCCTGAGCCTCTAACACATTAGTGCGTGGGCAAGGCGACTAGGATACAGCTGTCCCAGCAGGGTTTATCCCGCTCCAACAGAGTTTTCAAGATCAGCTACACTTCTGTGTCGGAATACTGCCATGCCACTGGTAATCGTTTTATTTATTGGAATATTGGCCTTCGGTCTCTTTGATCTGACCCTCGGCCGGCCGCGGCCGGCTTCGGCCGTGTTGCAAGCCACTCCCGACGCGTTGAATAGCGCACCCCAGAGCGTAGAGCTGCCATCCATTCAGACCGCAGCGACCTCGCAGGTCGCACATTGCGAAGCTCATGATACAGCGTGTCAATTACTCGCGCTCTACCACTTTGTCGTGACCACGGTGATCCCAGAAGCCAAACAAAATCCTTGGCTCCATGCCCCACAACATCCCGCTCGCACGCTTTTTATGAAAACCGGCGATGCGGCTGACATTGCCATGTTGTTGTCTTCTCTTCTTGATCAGCGGCACATTCGCAACTATGTCATTGTTCTGTCTAGGGAAAGCTATGTCCTGGCCTGTGACATTTCCGCATCCGCTCTTCGTCATGCGGGCGGGAACTGGCAACCTGCCACCCCGACATTCGACCCCACCCAACTCGCCATAGCAAATGATCCAACCATCGTTCACCCCACAGAACGGATCGATGCCTACTCCTTGAATGTCAGTGATGCGCCGTGCCCCTGCCTTCTCCTGGATCCGAGTGCGCCCACCACTGAACAGCCGGGCGACTCCCTTCCACTCCCTGCAGACGCCTTCCGCTATGCGATTGATCTCAACGGTCAGCGCCACGGGTTGGTCTACTCGGGCTTATGAATGTGGGCCGCTTCCCACCCTCACCGACACACAAACGTTTCACCCGCACACGTGAGGCCTAAGACCTTCGCTGGCTAGACCCTCATCCTTCTCTTTTTCTCCATCGGCTAGTACTATCGCCTTATGAACGATGAATCGCCCTCCAGTAAGCAAATTTTGCCGCCATACAAATCAAGGTCTCCGGGTCGTGACGATAAACTCCGTCTACGACTGGAGTCCAATAGGCAGTGGATGTTGGGATATGGTACGAGTGATTCCACAAGGAGTATTCACCATGATGCCACTCATGCTCTTCATCCTCTTCGCCGTGACGGCACCATTCGCATCAGCCAACGACCAACTCTTTCGCTGCGATGATGGGACATTCACCAATCGCGCTGAGCTGCTGTGCGCGCCGTATGAATCCCGCGGAACGGTCATGGTGGCTCCTGAAGGTACCCGCCCGGCAAACTTTGCGCCCTTCTTTAAACAGAACAGACTCGCAGTCCCGCCTGTCGTCGCGACCAGACCCGACGCTCCCACTGCCACACCGGATGTTTGCGGCTTGTACCAGGAATGGGCCATGCTGAATCTCCAAACCGGTGGAGGCGTGACATTCCGAAATACCCAAGACGTCCCACGTTGGCAATCCTTGTCTCGTATGTTCACCGCAATTGGGCGACCACAGTGTGAATAGCACGCGCCTTGCCTGAATATTGTCATTCTTGCGATTCGTAAGCCTGACAAGTCCGGAGGTCATTTTCGATTCCATTTCGGTGCTCTGTTGCCTCAGTGCTATTCCCTCAGCGTGACGCCTTTAACGCCTTGATAAATAAATAATATAAATCATAGTTCAAACCTGAGACACCTTCATGGTAAGCTACCGCTGCCTGGGCCGAACGGTCGACTCGGGTGCTGTCTTTCTTCTCGCCGAGGGTACTCCTCCAGTGAGAAGATG
>JBDUAJ010000082.1:0-10910 GCA_040004695.1 Nitrospirales bacterium
GTGTGTCGCATTGTTCCTCCTGTGGTACAGATCAGCACGACGAGATGTAAGACCTTTTGTCGCGTGCCGCAGAAGAGAGCAAAAAGCGATCCTCTCAGGACGATCGCAGCTTCACGGACACAACTCAGCGAAACTGCGGGTAAAGGGAGCCACATTCAAAAGATCAGAACCGAAGATATCCGGTAAGGCTTAGTGCTTGGTGGAGGATAGGTGAAGTTAGAGTCTGTTGGCTCACGCATGCTGTGTCGAGGACACAACAAGCACGGCCTATCCGTTCAAAACTGTAGACACCTGTAAGCGTGTGAAAGCAGAAGGCTATAAGGCATAAGGTTTAAAGAGGCAGGAAGTGCGACCGGATTTGTACACTACGTGAAATTTGTGGTCTCTTCGAAATATAAGTATTAATAGCTAGAGTTAATAACCTTCCATCAGGACGATTCATGGTTTTCGTCACCCAAGTCTAGACCAAATCGTTCGGCCATGCGGTAAAGCGTTCGGCGATCGATGCCGAGAATTTTTGCTGCGCGGACTTTGTTGTGGCCGGATTCCTTTAACACTCTCACGAGATATCGCTTCTCCAACTCGTCCAGGGTCACGAGTTCGCCATCATGGCCTGGCAACGCGGCTGGCTCCAGCGAACTGGTTGGTGCCTGTCTCACAGGATCGGGTAAATCCTCCGGAAGAATAAGCGGACCATGAGTCAATGAGACCGCTCGCTCAATGACGTTTTCCAGTTCTCTTACATTACCCGGCCAATGATAGCGCTGCAAGACGGCCATGGCCTCCGGGACAAAGCCTCGGATGACCGGGCTATTCTCAGATGACACTTTTTGTAGAAAATGATGAGCCAGCATGGGGATGTCCTCATGGCGCTCACGCAGCGGCGGCATCAGGATGCGGACCACATTCAATCGATAGAAGAGATCTTCGCGAAACTTCCCTTCTTTGACCAGTTGAGACAGGTTGCGATTCGACGCGGCGATGATGCGGACATCGACCTTTGTAGAGGCCGTCCCTCCGACTCGGCGCAGTTCCTGCTCCTGAATGACCCGAAGAAGCTTGACTTGTAATGCGACTCCGACGTCTCCGATTTCGTCCAGAAAAATCGTTCCCTCATGTGCCGCTTCAAACAGTCCCTTCTTGGCGCTGATCGCTCCGGTGAATGCCCCCTTTTCATGACCGAATAATTCCGACTCCAGGAGTGCATCCGGTAGTGCCGCACAGTTCACCGGTACAAAGGAGCGTTCCCGTCGAGGACTATTGGCATGGATCGCCCGAGCGA
This sequence comes from Nitrospirales bacterium, assembly GCA_040004695.1. GTDB lineage: Bacteria > Nitrospirota > Nitrospiria > Nitrospirales > Nitrospiraceae > JAICXS01. The sequence goes on from JBDUAJ010000082.1 coordinate 1,283, forward strand.
TCAATTCCTTCCCGGTGCCGCTTTCACCTTCGACCAGTACCGTGCTTTTTCCGGACGACACCCGCGCCACCAATTTATACACCTCCAGCATAAGCGGGCTGCTTCCGACCAGGCGAGACAGATCCTGACGGTCACGCAATACCTCTCTGAAGCGGGCGTTCTCACGCACGAGACGGCTATGCTCGAGGCTTCGCTGGACAACCAGCTTGATTTCTTCTTTTTTAAAAGGCTTCGCCAAATAGTCGTACGCGCCTTGCCTAATCCCTTCAATAGCGCCTTCCATGGATCCGAAGGCAGTCAGTAACACGACAGACGTATCGGGGCTGTGCTGTTTGAGGTCCTGCAAAACCGCCAACCCATCGACTTCGCCCATACGGATATCGGTCAGCACGACATCGAAGCGTGTGCGTCGTCCGCGTTCCACCGCCTCGCTTCCACCGGGTGCCTCGTCGACCTCATACCCTTCTTTTCTCAACGCCTCTGCAAGCAAGCCGCGAGCGACCGCATCGTCATCGACCACCATAATCTTGCCTTTAGGGGGACTCATGAGCGTAGGCTCCCATCCGCCATAAGATCGACATGATTGGGAAGCGCAATGACGACCATCGTGCCCTTGCCGACCACGCTGTCAATTGTGAGCGAGCCTCCATGAGACGCCACGATCTCGCGGCTGAGAAAGAGCCCAAGCCCTGTGCCGTCGCCCACCGCCTTGGTCGTAAAGAAGGGCTCAAATGCTTTGGCCACGGTATCCTCCTGCATGCCGCATCCTGTGTCTCGAACCGTCAGCGTGATCATGGTCTCGGCCAACGTATGTCCGGCGCGACGGCGTTCATCCAATTCAGTGAGGGTGGCAGCCCGTCGACCCATGACGATCACCACTTCATCACCGGCTTTCGTGGCCGCCAACGCATTGGTCAGAAGATTCACGAGTACTTGTCGAAGATGTTCCACATCACCCAGGACCGGTGAGGCCTCCGTGCCAAGATCAGCCTTCAGCAGAACGGCTTTGGCGATGAAGGAGGGTTTCATCAACGCCACGACAGATCGAGCCAACTCATCCAACCGCAACGGCTCGTAGGCTCGCTTAGGTTGGCGCGTCACAGACAATTTTTCTTTGATAATGCGGACGACGCGATTGAGCTCAGCATCGATGACGTCGATCGTTTTACGCATGCCGGGCGTGACATGCGGATCCTCGGCCAACGATTGAACCTGCCACGCGATGGAGTGAAGTGGCGTACCCACTTCGTGCGCTACAGAGGACGCCAGTAAGCCGAGTGCGGCTAAACGCTCCGATCGATTGAGCGCATCTTTGACCTCGACTAAAGTGGCATTCGCGCGCAGCAATTCCGCCCGTGCTTCTTCCTCTCGGGCCTTTCGTTCCTCGCGAGTCATGGCAAAATAAGCCACACCGACCAAGACACCGGCAACCACGGTGCGATTAATGACTGCGGCTACAAATCGTCCTGGTTTGTGCGGCCTCAGCAAGCCTGAATAAGTGGCGGCGATACAAAGCGCAACCGTCATGACCATCAACCAGCGGCTTCTGGCTATCGCCACGAGGAGGATGGGCAGCACGAATCCATAGGCGGCTACGACATTGGCAGGCGCTGCGTTTTCAAAGACGACGATGACAATAAACAGTGCGGCGGCGACACTGAGGACAAACCAATTGACCTGACCTGAGCTCCGAGGGCGTCCCAACGAGAGCCGGCTCGACATGCGATTCCCCAGCTTCGGCATGCCATGAATATAAAGGAAATGCCTAGGCGCCACAAGGCAACACGCGATCTATGGCCGGGCTAGGCTCAGTGTTCTTGCAAGCTGCCTCGCATGGGAGCTTGCTTTCACTTCATTCAGAGTGAGCGGCGTCTTATGAGACCAGTTGGGGTAGCTATCCAGCGTTCCCGGTAGGTTCACCTGTGTGGCATCGCCGACGAGGTCTTCCAGTGTCACAAGCATGAAGGACGATGGCGACCGAGCCACATAGGTATGGACGGCGCCCGCCAGGTCAGAGGATAACGGTTGATGCAGCGCGACAGCGTTATCAACACCGGGCGGCCAGACTCCTTCGTGCTGTAAGGCGCGCGCGATACCTGCTTTGTCCCGTTGCCGCTCGTCTATTACACGACAATATGCGGTTTCGTCGGGATAGAAGCCCAGGCGTTCACGAACCCTTAGATCTTCACCGTCCCAAAACCCGGCGAGTGTGGGAAGATCATGCGTCGTCACGACCGCTAACGCTTGCCGCGGATACATCGCCGGCCGTTTCCATTCGCCGTCGTCGCCTCGTTCAAAATAAAACACGCGATAGGACAACACCCCCGCGGCTCCCAACTTGTCACGGACAAAATCCGGCACCGTTCCTAAATCTTCGCCGACGATAACCGCACGATGACGCACGCTCTCCAGGGCCAAAATTCCGAGCAAGTCGTCCCACGGATATTGAACATAGGCGCCGGCCGATGGCGGCAGTCCACGGGGAATCCAAAAGAGTCGAAAGAGCGCCATGACATGATCGAGTCGAATCGCGCCTCCATATTGCAGATTCTTTCGTAACAGATCGATGAACATTCGGTAGCCGGTTCGGCGGAGCGCATGCGGATTCACCGGTGGCAACCCCCAATTCTGCCCGTCTGGCGCGAACGCATCCGGCGGACAGCCACAATCGGCGCCTAAGGCCAGGAGGGATTGAAATATCCAGGCGTCGCTTCCGCCTCGATCGCTTCCCAAAGCCAAGTCGTGATAGAGGCCGATCGGTATGGCCAGCTCGCGGGTCCGTTCATGCACGCGTCGTAATTGTTCGTGTGCCAACCATTGCACATACTGATGAAAGCGAACCTGTCGTCCATGAGCCGCGAGAAATTCCTGGCTCGCGATTGAAGTGGGGTAGCGATAGGCTTCAGGCCAATCCTGCCAGACTAGTTGCGGTGGTGATTCCTTTGAGAATTTCTCGTAGAGCACTTGAAACAGGGCAAACGCCTGCAGTGCATGACCTTCTCGTTGAAGATACCGGTCGAAGTCCTCACCCCGTGTCGTGCAGGCGACGAGTCGATCGCCCTCTCTCCGAAAGTGGCGTTCTTCAAAGGTTGCAAAGAGGGCGTTCAGGACCTGGCGTTTCATCGCGGCGACTCGCTCATAATCGACTGTGTCACTCTTTCTCAACGCTTCCAGACTTGAGAGAAACCCTTCCTCTCCCGCAATCCCTTGAGCTCCCGCCGAGTGTTCAAATTCGGGAGCCTGTTCAACATCCACATACAGAGCATTGAGATAAAAGCGACTGTCCGGTGAGTATGGGCTGATATGGTAGGGACGGGAGTTTTTGAGGGCGTGCAGCGGGTTCAATCCGATGATGCCGGCTCCCAATTCCATCGAAGCCCACTCTGTCCATTGGAACAGATCGGTAAAGTCACCTACCCCCCAGTTATGCGTCGACCGTAACGCATACAGTTGCAACGACACCCCCCAGAGACGTCCGCCCGTTTCCATCTGAGCCGGTTGGTAACAATGCGGCGGCACAATGATGAGGCGGAGCGAGCCGTGGACTTGATGCGACGATGACGTGCCCACCGCCGTAAGGTCGTAATAACCGGCGGCTAAACCCACCGGTAAGGGCAGGTGAAACCTCCAGTAATGCTGACCATGAAGAAGAATACTGTCAGTAGGCTGCAATCCAGGACCCGCTTTCTCTGTGAGCAAATGACGGCCGGCCTCATCCCTGATCGACCATTCGATATAAATGGCGTTGTCTTCATGGTCTTGCCCGGGCATGCGCAAGGACCACGTGCCTTCGATCCCGCCGCGCTGGACGAGGACGGGCTCGCAGGGCTGCCGCCATGTCGCCTCATGGACTGCCGCCAACTCCTGAGCCATATGTGCCGGCGTCGCAGTGTGGACGCCCATGGACGCCAGAATCGCGCACTTCGTTTCAAGGCTAATGACGTGCCTGTGTCCGAAGATATCGTAGTACTCGGGATCGATCCCGAAGAGTTTCGCCAATTCGTCGACTAATTGCTCTGGGGTCTCGTTTGGCATGCGCGGAGTCTAGGAAGAAGGCTGGGCCAAGTCAATGGGAGATTACTTGATAGCTACACACGATACAGCACACGCTGGAAAAATAAAGGCGCCGCGTGGGAGATCCCGCGCGGCGCCTTGTCCAGGTCGTTCATCAGAAGACCAGAACGGCTTGATCAATGCCGCGGTACTCGTCCTAGGATTGAGCCGGCTCCGAGGACGTCTTCTTCGTGGCCTTGTCACCCGTCTGTTCCGTTTTCGCCTTCTCAGTTGCGCTTCCTTTGACCACCAACTCGATGGCCACCATTTCAGCAGCGTCACCGATGCGTCGACGGGTCTTGATGATTCGAGTATACCCGCCATTGCGCTCGCGAAATCTCCCGGCAACATCGCTGAATAATTTAGAGACGACGGCCTTGCTTCTCAAGAAGCTTAAGGCACGTCGACGAGCCGGCAGATCACCCTCTTTGCCAAGCGTGATCATCCGGTCCGTGAAGCCACGGATTTCCTTGGCCTTCGCTTCAGTGGTCTCAATCCGCTCGTGCTCGAGCAGCGAGGTCACCAGACTGCGGTACAAGGCCCAGCGATGCTTTGTGTTACGTCCTAACTGTCGTCCTTTTTCTCTGTGCCGCACGGTGTCCTCTTCTTATGGCTCCAGCTTGGCGCTTCCCTGTCCAGCCGGAATCTGATCGAGTTTCATTCCAAGACCAAGACCCATTTCAGTGAGGATTTCCTTGATCTCATTCAGGGATTTCTTGCCGAAATTCTTAGTCTTCAACATTTCCATCTCGCTCTTCTGGACCAAATCGGCGATGGTCTTGATATTCGCGTTCTTCAAGCAATTGGCTGCACGAACGGACAATTCAAGCTCATTCACGCTTCGGAACAGATTCTTGTTCATCGCGCTCTGCTCGTCATCCTTCCGCTGATCAGACTTCGCTTCGCCTGTGCTCTCCGGATGGATAAAGATATCAAGATGCTCGCGAAAAATGCTGGCCGCTTCCGACAGAGCATCACGCGGAGACAAACTGCCGTCCGTCCAGATCTCCAGCGTCAACTTGTCGTAGTCCGTAATACGACCGACACGCGCATTTTCGACGTGAAAATTTACCCGTTTGACCGGGGAATAAATAGAATCCACGGCCAACACGCCGATGGGCAACCCTTCTTCTTTATTCCGTTCAGCCGGTACATACCCGCGTCCCGGCTTGACGACCATTTCCATGTCCAAGGTCGCTTCCTTATCGAGCGTCGCGACGTGCAAATCAGGATTCAAAATGCTGATATCCGCGTCATGAATGATGTCTGAGGCTTTGGCCTCGCCGGGCCCCTTCTTTCGCAAGCGGATGGTCTTTGCTTTATCCGTATGCAATTTAAACCGGAGACTCTTGACGTTGAGAATAATCCCGGTCACATCCTCAGTCACACCTGGGATCGTCGAGAACTCATGGAGTACCCCCTCAATCCGAACCGTGGTGACTCCTGCACCGGTCAATGAAGACAGCAACACGCGGCGTAAGGAATTGCCGATGGTCGTGCCGAAGCCTCTCTCGAACGCTTCAGCGGTGAATTTTCCGTAGATCGAAGACAGCGTGTCCTTCTCGGGTTCGACCCGCATCGGGATCTGAAAATCCTTCATGCCCTTAATCATAGTTCCCCCTTCGCCTTAGTCAGATGCTCGAGCTCTGGCCGTCTAGAACTGCTCGGAACAGAGGTTGGATTATCTCGAGTAGAGTTCCACAACCATCTGTTCATTGACGGGCAGCGCAATATCGTCTTTGGTCGGCAGGCTCCGGACCGTTCCTTTGAAAGCCCCTTTATCCAATTCCAACCAATTCGGAATACCTCTGCCATCCACTGCTTCTAAGGCCGCTTGAATCGGGATGAGCGAGCGGCTGCGCTCCCTCACTGCGATAACATCGTTCGCCTTCACCAGCATGGCCGGCACATCAGATTTCCGTCCATTCACCATCAGGTGTCCGTGGTTGATCAATTGCCGGGCTTCTTTGCGGGACGCAGAAAATCCCAGCCGATACACGACATTATCGAGCCGACATTCTAAGAGCTTCAGCAAATGTTCGCCGGTCACGCCGGTCTTTCGCTCCGCATGTTCAAACAGGCCACGGAACTGGCGTTCCTGAAGACCGTAGATGCGTTTCAGCTTCTGTTTTTCACGAAGCTGGGCGCTATAGTCAGACAACCGCTGACGGCCTTGCCCGTGTTGACCTGGCGGATAGCTCCGGCGCTCGACCGCACATTTCTCCGTCATGCATCGCGTGCCTTTTAAAAATAACTTCACACCCTCGCGTCGACAGAGTCGACAAACTGGACCTCGATACTTAGCCACTGCTTCCTCCCTCTTCGTTATCCGTTAATTCGTGAACGTTAAAACGTGAATGGAAATGCTCTTACGAGTAACGTTCACGATTTAACGTCATGTCACACGCGTCGTCGCTTCGGTGGTCTGCACCCATTATGAGGGATGGGGGTCACGTCGCGAATAAGGTTAATCCGAAGTCCTGCGCTTTGCAGTGAGCGAATGGCGGACTCTCGACCGGATCCCGGGCCATTGACATAGACGTCCACCTGACGCATGCCGTGTTCCATGGCTTTTTTGGCGGCGGCCTCTCCCGCCCGTTGCGCGGCGAATGGCGTACTCTTGCGGGATCCTTTAAATCCTTGATTCCCCGAACTGGCCCACACAATGGAATTACCGCTCATATCGGTAATCGTGACAATGGTGTTATTGAAGGAGGCCTGAATGTGAGCGACCCCGCTCTGAACCAGTTTGCGCTCCTTTTTCTTTCCTTTTTTCACGCTCATGCTTATCCCCTTTTACGCCATCGGCTTAGTCAACACGTTAGGCACCAGCCGGTTTTCTGGCCTTTCCCATGGACCGTCTTCCTTTGCGAGTTCTGGCATTGGTTTTCGTCCGTTGCCCCCTGACCGGAAGACTCTTACGATGGCGCAGACCTCGATACGTTCCGATATCGACGAGCCGTTTAATATTCATCGATACTTCTTTGCGGAGATCACCTTCCACTTCATGGTCCCGATCGATCGTTTCGCGCAATTTGACGATCTGATCTTCACTGAGATCCTTCACGCGTATCGAGCCGTCGACACCGGCTTTGTTCAGGATGCGCGCCGAGGTCATACGCCCAATACCGAAAATGTAGGTTAACCCCACATCGATGCGTTTATCTCTCGGTAAATCTATTCCCGCTATCCGCGCCATAATTCCTCCAAAATCCTTTTATTAATCTTCTTAAGGACGCTTAAAACATCAGCCAGCAAGAACGCAGACGGAAACACACTAGAGGCGCGCCCTCTTGAATCTGGACGGTCTTTCCTAGTCGAGCACGAAGCTGGGTGCCTGTTTCAGCATCCTCCTAGCCCTGGCGTTGTTTGTGCCGTGGATTCTCGCAAAGCACGCGCACCACCCCTTTGCGCCGAACCACTTTACATTTTGAACAAATTGGCTTGACTGACGATTTAACTTTCATATTTTTTATCTTTTCTATTTGAACCGATACGTGATGCGTCCCCGAGTCAAATCGTACGGAGACAATTCCACCGTCACCTTATCGCCCGGCAAAATCCGAATAAAATGCATCCGCATTTTTCCGGAAATATGTGCCAGGATTTTGTGACCATTATCCAACGTCACTCTAAACATAGCGTTGGGGAGCGTTTCAGCAACTGTCCCCTGAACCTCGATCACATCTTCTTTCGCCATTGATCTCCGATCTACTTCAGCACGCCCCGATCAGTTCCGGTACCTGCGTCAAGATCCGTGGCGGACCGCTCGATTGAATGGCGATGGTATGCTCGAAATGCGCGGATAGGCTCCCGTCCGTCGTCACGGCGGTCCAGCGATCGTCCAACACACGCACGCCGCTATTGCCCATATTGATCATCGGTTCAATGGCCAGCACCATGCCCTCTTGGAGCCGTGGGCCTTGCCCGGGCTTTCCGTAGTTCGGAACCTGAGGCTCCTCGTGTAATTGTCGTCCAATGCCATGCCCCACAAAATCGGTCACTACCGAGAATCCGGCTCCCTCCGCATGCCGCTGCACAGCATGCGAAATATCGGACAGTCGATTGCCGACCACGGCCTTGGCAATTCCTGCATACAACGATTCCTCGGTCACTCGAAGTAGTTCGGCAACCCGAGGATTCACAGGTCCCACGGCCACGGTGACAGCGGAGTCGCCGTAGAATCCGTCCACAATCGCGCCAAGATCAAGGCCAATAATATCGCCTTCTTTGAGGGCACGTTTGGACGGAATACCGTGGACCACTTGATCATTAATGGAAGCACACAGCGTTTTGGGATAATTTCGATAGCCTTTAAATGCCGGAGTACCGCCGTGCGACCGAATAAACTGTTCAGCCAGACGATCCAGATCTTCCGTCGTAATCCCAGCACGCACTTCACGCCTCAGCATCGCTAAGGTTTCCGCGACCAGCCGTGAGGCGCGCGCCATAATTTCGATTTCGTCCGGCGTCTTTAATATGATCATGACAATCCCTGGGCGTCGAACAAGACCAGTAGCCGTTGTTGCACCTGCTCGATCGGGCCGGCCCCGTCAAGGTCTGACAGCAGGCCGCGCTGACGATAGTAGGCAATCAGTGGAGCGGTCTGTTCGTCATAGACGGTCAATCGAGCCTCCACCGTCTCCTTACGATCGTCATTGCGCTGAACCAGCGCAGTTGTACAACGATCGCATACGTCTTCGCGTTTGGGCGGCGCAAATTCCGCATGAAACACGGCTTGGCATTTCGGACAGCTCCGCCGTCCACTCAGCCGACGAACCACCTCGCTACGCGGCACCTTGACATTAATGACGCGATTGAGTTTCTGTCCTTTTTCGTTCAGGGTCCTGTCCAGTTCTTCCGCCTGAGCGGTCGTCCGTGGAAACCCGTCTAAAAAAAACCCCTTTGCAGTGCCTGGTTCGTTGAGTTTTTCTTTCACCAACCCGATCACCACAGAATCGGGCACCAATTGCCCTTGGTCCATGAAGTTCTTAGCTTGGACGCCTAATGGGGTCTTATTTCGAACCGCCTCACGGAGAATGTCACCCGTCGAAATCTTGGGATACCCAAATTTAGTTGACACCTGCTCAGCTTGGGTGCCCTTCCCGACACCAGGAGCGCCTAAGAATACTAGCCGCATCACGTCACCCACTCCGCCCCTTCAAACGACCCTTCGCCAGAAACCCTTCATAGTTTCTCATCAGCATGTGGGATTCAATCTGTTGGGCCGTGTCCAATCCGACCCCGATGACGATCAGCAGGGAAGTTCCGCCGAAATAAAAGGGCACATTCAGACGATAAATCAGAATTTCCGGAATCACGCAGACAATGGCGAGATAGACGGCCCCGATAAAAGTGATCCTCGTCAATACCTTGTAAATGTAATCAGATGTACGCTGTCCAGGTCTAATCCCGGGAATAAAGCCGCCATACTTTTTCATGTTGTCGGCCATGTCGACTGGATTTAACACCACCGCAGTATAGAAAAAACAAAAGAAAACAATCAGGCTCACATACACGATCGTATAGAGTAATGATCCAGGCGCCAACTGCGCTCCGATGGATTGGACCCAAG
>JBDUAJ010000083.1:0-10879 GCA_040004695.1 Nitrospirales bacterium
GTATTCTCTGGGTCTCGGGCTTCCGCTCTTTATCACGGCCCTGGGGGTCGATCGTTTTCTCTCCTACTTCAAGCAAGTTCGTGTCTATCTCTGGGGCGTCTCCACCGTGAGTGGCGTCTTTTTGGTCGTGGTCGGGGTGATGATCTATGCGAACTCCCTCACCATGATTACGAGCTTTCTTGAACGGTATGGCATTGGCTGGTACCTGGGGCAATGACGCAGGATGCTGAAAAAAGCTTCCAGCGGCGTTCTCGGCCGTTTAGCCCACTCAACGTACTCAAAAGTACGCCTCATGGCCAAAACCCCCTGCGGCCTTGCCGGAAAGCTTTTTTGAGCATCCTATCATCCCTCTACAGCGTTCTTATTCCGCTCCCCTTCGCCTAGTGTCGTCTATGCAAAACCTGCCTGAGCCCAAAGTCTGCGATGTGCTTGTGGTCGGCCTCGGTCCGGCTGGTGCGACGGCAGCTTATGAGCTGAGTCGAGCCGGTATCTCGGTCATTGCGCTCGAGAAGGATACCCATCCTCGCTACAAGGTCTGTGGTGGCGGACTGTCTGCACGTATTGACCACATTCTCGGTTCAGATTTTCACTCGGTCGTGGAACAGAGGATCCACGGCGTTCAATTTACCTATCAGGGACAAGAGCCGTTCATCATTGAAGCCGATGGTCCCATCGCCTATATGGTGATGCGCGATCGATTCGATCATCTGTTAGTCGAAAAGGCGAGACATGCTGGAGCATCGATATACGAAGATGAGCCTGTCGTGGATTGCGTCTCACTGGTTGACGGGATAGAGCTCACAACAGAGCGTGGACGCTATCGGGCCAAGGTGGTCGTCGGAGCGGATGGTGCCAATAGCCGTGTCGCTCAGCGCCTCTTTCCCGGACGCCGCGTGCGTCGAAGCCCGGCATTGGAAAGCGAAGTGCAGACCGACCGGGTTTCATCATATCCCGGAGAGCGGCGTATCGCGGTGGATGTCGGGGCAACGAATCGCGGGTATGCCTGGGTCTTTCCAAAAAAAAATCGACTGTCCATCGGTATCGGTGACTTTCATGGTCGTCCATCGAGCCTCAAGCAATTGTTTCATCGCTTTATCATGCGTGATCAGGAATTGTCCGGGCTCGCTATCCCACCGGCCTTCGGACATCCGCTCCCGCTCTACGATGCGCCCTACGCCATGTCCACACAGAGCCTGGTTCGAGGCCGCGCGTTGTTGGTGGGGGATGCGGCGCATCTTGTCGATCCCCTGTTTGGAGAAGGGATTTATTATGCGATCCGATCCGGTCAGATGGCCGCTGCGGCTGTCCTCGGCACGCTTTCAGATCCGGGTCGAAGTCTTCTCGACTATGAAGCTGCCGTTCGGCAGGAAATCTATGCCGAATTCCATGTGGCCTCCCGCCTTGCTCACATTATCTACACGTTTCCCAGGCTGTGCCACCGACTCACGAGTCGATATCAAGACGTTATCCAGCTGTACTATGACGTGTTCAAAGGGCGGGAAACCTACCAAACGTTCTACGCAAAAGCGAAGGGACTCGTCAAAGCCTCAACCAAGGACCTTCTCCGCAAGGCTGTCACGTTCCATTAAATAAGCGGTTAGCTTTCATCCCTCCAGGTTCAAGCTGCCGATTGACGTGCCAAGAAAGAGATTTGGCAAGCCGCTCAAAAGGGACATACACCAGCCTGCCCCAAGCGCTATTACACCCACCCGCTCCGAGTCTGCCACAGGGGCGGCTTCCTGACCCTTAGGACGCTTCCCTTCCCCTGGGCAAGGCCGCACGGAAATTCGAAACCTGAGGCGTATTCTCGTGTACCTTGAAGGATGTGAATGGCCGAGCACGAAGCTCGGGAGGGAGCACGTCTCGGCACGCTTGGGCGGGCGGGTGTATGATGTCTTTTCAGCGGCTTGTCAGCACCAGACGCCAAGACGGCACAGCGTTGTTCCACCTGATGGGATCGCGGTGTCTGGTATGGGGCTGAGGACCGTCGCTGGGGAAGAACCGGCGTGTACAACGGAAGGGATCTTCGTGGTCGTATCAGGTGAGGAAGTTGTGGCTTGCGCGACCGCCTCCGTTGGGTGTTTGGCATTCAGTGCGGCCAACACCTTTTGACCCGTTGAGGCGTATTGATTGTTCGGATAGCGTTCCATGAATGCCATCAGTTTTTCTCGTGCCCAATCCTCCGCGCCGATTTCTTTATAGGTGAGCGCCAAATAATATAAGGCGTCGCCGGCAATATCCATATCGGGATATTGTTTGAGGATAGCTTCGAAGCGGTGTGCCGCTGCCAGGTAGGCATCGCGCCGATAGTAGAACTGGCCGACAAACAAATAGGATTGAGCAATCATCCGATGACAAGCCTGTAGGCGTTCCCCCGCGTCACCGTCATATCGACTGCCTGGATAATCCCTTCGGAGTTTCTGATAGGCGTCTAGAGCCTTATAGATCGGATCAATATCGCGATCGACGGTCTTAACCTGTTTGAAGTGACTTTCTGCCAGCTTGAATTGGGCGTAGGAGGCTAATGTGTGAACTCGGTGCAGATCTAAAAAATGCTGATATTCGATAATCGCTTCCGCATAGTCCTCTTTGTCAAAGAAGGACTCAGCGCGTTTCATAATGACGTTGGGATCGTAGTTTTTTTCAACCGTATCGCCAATAAAGATCTGTTCATCCTTTCCGCTCAGTGTTTGCCCGCTCGATTTAGTCGACTTGGATGAATTGGAGCAGCCCACTGACACGCTGACCAGCAGGACGAGCGGAAGCAGAACCCAACGAAACCCCATACGATTGCCTTCTATTGGCGCGTGGTTATCGGCACGTGACCGCTCTTAAGAATTAAGATACCGTAGCAAAGGATCTGTGCAAATGCAACTCCGATTGACGCCTCAACCGGTGATCCCTATAATCCCGCCCAGGTTTCGACAGAAACATTCGAGAGTCTCTTCTATCCAAGAGCGTATGCGCACCAGGATTATTGGAACAGGCTCGTATGTGCCGGAGAGGGTAGTCGACAATGCCGAAATCTGTCGCCCTCTATTGATCGATACGCAGGCCGTGCTTCGATTAACCGGTATCCGGAGTCGGCATTGGGCGGGTGCTAAGCAGGCAACGTCTGACTTGGCGGAACAGGCCGCACGGCGGGCTTGTGAGTCTGCAGGTATCGATCCGGCCTCCGTCGAGGCGGTCCTTCTCTCAACGACCTCCCCGGATAGGACGCTGCCCTCGACGGCGTGTGTATTGCAAAGCCGGCTCGGATTGCGGGGCGCCGCGGCATTCGACCTCGCGGCATCCTGTTCAGGATTTCTCTACGGTCTCTCGATGGCGGATCGCTTTATTCGAAGCGGACAATTCCGACGGTGTTTAGTGGTAGCGGCCGAAATTAAGTCCCGATTTTTAAACCTGAGTGATGAGGCGACGGCCATTCTTTTCTCGGACGGAGCCGGCGCCGCGGTTGTACAAGGTGAGGAGACGAGCAGTGTTCCATCCGGTGTGCTCGGTATTCATTTGTACGCGGATGGCGCGCGTCACGGGCTGATCGGTATTCCGGCCGGGGGTTCTCGGAGGCCCACGTCGCCGGAGACGATTGAACATCAGGAACATGTCCTACGTATGCAGGGAGGACCGTTGTTCAGAACAGCGGTGAAGCAGTTGGGTGGCGCGGGGAGCGATCTGCTGAAAGAGTTCGGCTACGGCCTCGACGACGTCGGCCTTGCGATATTTCACCAGGCGAATGGACGATTGTTGTCGGCACTCGGGAAGCGTCTGGGTCTCGCTCCTGAGAAATTGTTTTCGGTCATTGATCGGATCGGGAATCCGTCATCCGCCTCGCTTCCCATTGCGTTGGACGTTGCCAATCGGGAAGGGCGGCTCCGATCAGGAGATCTTCTGCTCCTCGGCACGTTCGGCGGCGGATTGACTTGGGGAACGGGCCTCGTGCGTTGGTAGGTGGGGGAGGAGCTGGCCGGGCCGACTTCGTACTCGCACACGGCGCACACGCGGACGGTGCTCGCCTCGGGAAGGGCGCATCTCAGAGCGCCTGGGGTGGGGTGGGTGAAATGGGCGCGCAGTGATAGTCGACCCGACCAGTTTCCTCATTGTTCTGTTTGAGCGGATAAGGAGTTGTTGATGTTTGGTCTGATTCCAAGAGAAACGGCATTCTTTGATATGTTTCAAAAGGCGGCCCACAACATGATCGAGGGTAGCCGGTTGCTCAAAGAGATGATGGAGAATTTTCATGATCCCGTAGAGCAGGCGCGCCGCATCAAGGACGTGGAGCACATCGGTGACAGCATCACGCATGAGATTGCGAAGAAGCTGAACCAAACGTTCATTACGCCGATTGACCGGGAAGACATTCACGCGCTGGCGAGCGCGCTGGACGATATTCTTGATCTCGTTGAGGCCGTGGCCGATCGATTTGTTGTGTTCAAGGTGACGAACCCCACAGAACCCTCGTTGAAGCTGGCTCATATTCTGTATCAATCATCGGTTGCCGTGGGCGCTGGTGTCGACCGGCTCGGCAAGCCGCATGCGGATATAACGGAATGCTGCGTGGTGGTGAATAGTTTAGAGAATGAAGCAGACCGAATCACCCGTGATGCCATTTCCTATTTGTTCGAACAGGAAAAAGATCCGATTGCTGTGATCAAATGGAAAGAGATTTATGAGAATTTTGAGGAAGGAACAGACCGCTGTGAAGATGTCGCTAATATCCTCGAACGCATCGCCCTTAAGCACATCTAGGCTGCTGAAAAAGGCCTCCAACTGCGTTCTCGGATCGCCAAAATCCTCAACGTACCCCAGCGGGTACGCCTCCGGTTTTGACTCACCTGCGGCCTTGTTGGCGGACCTTTTTGAGCAGCCTACAATGTCGATCCCACCGATAGCTGCATGATTCCCGAGCTGAGCGGCATGCTTCTGTTTGTCGTCGCGTTGGCGCTGCTCTTCGATTTCTCGAACGGATGGCACGATAGCGCGAACGCGATTGCCACCGTAGTCTCAACGCGCGTACTAAGCCCGCTCGTCGCGGTGATTATGGCCGGGGTGCTGAACGTGGCGGGCGCCTTTATGTCGACGGCCGTCGCCAAGATGGTGGGGTCGGGAATTGTCGATCCGGCGTCGGTGACGCAAGCCGTTGTGGCATCGGCGCTGGGGGGCGCGATCCTCTGGAACCTCTTCACGCTGCTGCTCGGCTTGCCCACGAGTTCCTCGCATGCGCTCATTGGAGGCTTAGTGGGCGCCGGGCTCATGCACGGCGGATGGGCGGTGGTGAAATTCAGCGGGTTGCGAGCCGTGCTGGAAGCCATGGTGCTCTCACCGTTGCTCGGCTTCTTGATGGGGCTCACGCTGATGGTGTTGATCACCTGGACCTTTTTCGGAGTGGCGCGAAGCGTCGCCACCCGACTGTTCAGTCGGCTCCAACTGGTCTCGGCCGGCTTCATGGCCTTTAGTCATGGCGCGAACGATGCGCAAAAGGCCATGGGGATCATCACCCTGGCGCTCGTGTCGGCGGGACAGATTCCCTCTGCTGAAGTTCCAGGGTGGGTGATTACGCTCTGTGCATTTGCCATGGGATTGGGCACGACCGTCGGAGGATGGAAAATCGTACGGACGCTCGGCATGGGGATCGTGAAGTTAGAGCCGGTGCATGGATTCGCCGCTGAAACGGGGGCGGCCGCCGTGCTGCTGGCGACCGCTCATATCGGGTTGCCGGTGAGTACCACACACACGATTACATCCGCCGTCATGGGCGTCGGGGCCATTAAACGCTTTTCCGCCGTGCGCTGGGGCGTGACGACGAGAATTCTCTACGCCTGGGTGTTTACGCTGCCGGGAGCGGCATTGTTGGGTGGGGCCCTCTATCTGCTCATCTCCGCGCTGTTATGACGTCGGAATGGCCGTTCGTGCCGAAGGCAGTCTGACAACAAACCGCGTGCCCAGGGGTTGATTCGGCTCCACCCAAATCTGGCCTCCGTGCCCTTCCACAATATGCTTCACGATGGCCAATCCCAATCCCGTTCCACCCAGTTCGCGCGATCGGGCTTTATCCACTCGATAGAAACGTTCGAAGACCCGCGGTCGATCGGCTTCGGGAATACCGATGCCGTTATCCGACACGGTGAGCTCAACCAGACCGCTCGGTCTTCCCTCGCCTGTGGCGTCCAGACGACGGGCTGCAATGGCAATGGTTCCGTCATTGGCAGTGTATTTCACCGCGTTGTCCAAGAGGTTGGTCAAGACCTGCACCAACCGTTCCTCGTCTGCCAACACGCAGGGGAGCGTATCGGGAAGCGAGACGATGAGCTGGTGTCCTTTTTTATCGACGAGGGGTTGAATCAATGCCACCGTTCGCTCCGCGACCGACCTGAGTGAAACGGGATCGCGCTTGAACAGCACCTGTCCGGACTCAATTTGAGAGAGCTGGAGCAGATCATCCAGGATCAGGTTGAGGCGATCACTTTGATTTAAGATGATGTGTAAAAAACGGAGTGCCTCGTCGGGATTGTCCTTAATCCCGTCCAACAGCGCTTCAACGTAACCTTTGATTGAAGTCAGTGGAGTTCGGAGTTCGTGAGACACATTGGCGACAAAGTCCTTCCGGACCTTTTCCAGGCGGCGGATGGCGGTGACATCGTGAAAGACCAGCACGACGCACGCCTCATTTTCAAGTTTTCCTCCTGCAACCGACGCCTCAACGTGTAACGTGTGCCCGCTGGGAATGGTCGTGAGTTCGGTGCTCCGGTTCAGTCTCGTTTCTAAGACCTTCATAACGAGTTCGTTGAGTTCCTGAAGCCGAATGACTTCCTGGTAGGTCCGTCCTCGAGCGGTTGCGTTGTGGATCAGAAACGTGCGTTCAAGGGCAGAATTCACTTGGAGGACGACACCGCGGCAATCCAACACCATGACGCCTTCGGCCATGGAGCTCAGCACGGCTAATAATTGAGCGCGATCTTCCGTCACGTCATGTATGGTGGATTCCAATTGATCGGCCATATGGTCGAGGGCGTTTCCTAATATCCCGATCTCATCACGGGCGGTCGTGGCGATTCGCTGGCGTAACGACCCGGCGGCAAGCTGACGCGCGACCGCGGCCATATCGGACAGCGGGCGTGTCACCCCCCGTGAGAGGAGTACGCTCAGGATGGCGGCCACCATTAAGGCGATACCGAACGCAACACCCAACGCATGTTCAAGGTCACGAATGCGCGCGTCTAAGGCTGTCATCGGAAGAGCCAGTCGAATAATCGCGAGGAGGCGCCCATCGTTGGATCGGATCGGTAGAGCGAGATAGAACATGCGCTTGCCCGTCGTGGCGCTGACTCGAATATTCGTTCCCCGCCCGTCGGCAAGAGCCTGGGCGATTTCTGGCCGAGTCCGATGATTCTCAAGATGGGCAACGGCCTCGTCTACCGTTTCGCTATCGGCTAGGACAACCCCATCGGGTCTGATCACTGTCACTCGTGCCAGCGCATGCCCACTGATGGTTTTCGCCATCATTTGAAGATGAGGCGCCGAGGCCGACGAGTTGGTTTCTACCGGCCGTTGCAACGACACGGCGGCGAGAGCGGTCCGGGACGTCAGGGTTTCTTCTAAGCGGATGAGCTCGAGCCGTTCAATGGATCGAAGTGCCAGCCACCCGGCTGCAAGCAAGCCCACGGTGATGGCTACGAGCGCGCTGAGCGTAATTTTCCATCGGATCGGAATGGTCATGTGGCGAAGAGGAGGGCTAGGATGCTCAAAAAGGCCATGGATTTCCCTGTCCCAACGTGAGCCTGCCACGACTGACGCGTGGCTCGAACACGTGTCCTTTCCCGAAGGACGCCGCGGGAAGCCGGGTGGCGAGGCCTACCGTGCTGGTGGGTTTGAGATGTCTAAATGGCCGGAAATGAAGCGGGAGGCTTTTTTTAAGCATCCTAACTAACGATCTCGTAACTTGTAACCAAGAGATTTGATGGATGTGATCGCGTCATTCAGTGAGGGCATCTTTTGCTTCAGACGCCGAATGTGTACATCGACCGTTCGTGTGGTTCCATAATAGTCATACCCCCACACGGCATTGAGCAATGCATCTCGCGTGAGCACACGTCCCGGGTTGCGGAGTAAGTGCTCCAGGAGACCAAATTCTTTGGCCGTGAGGGAAATCTCAGTGCCGTCACTGGTGACTTCATGCCGTGTCAAATCCATCACGAGGTCCCCATAGGTCAAGCGGGTCGGTCCTTCCTGCGCCCGCTCCAATCGTCTGAAGAGGGCTTTCACCCGTGCGACGAGCGCTTTGGGGCTAAACGGTTTCGTGACATAGTCGTCGGCTCCAAGCTCGAGCCCGATCACGGTGTCCGCTTCTTCTGCTTTCGCCGTCAGCATGATAATGGGGGTGCGAGAGAGGCGGGGATCGGCTCTGATCTGCTTGCAGACTTCCAAGCCGTCCATTTCGGCCAGCATCAAATCCAAGATGACGAGATTCGGTTGCTCGGATTTTGCTTGTCGTAAGCCATCTAGCCCTGTCGTCGCCGTACAGGTTCGATAACCCTCTTTCTCAAGATACAGTTGCACGAGATGGAGAATGTCTTTTTCATCTTCCACAATGAGGATTTTTTAGCAACTGCGTCCATGATGGCTAAAAGCGTAAAGAGATAGAGCAAAGGAGTCAAGCAGCGCCTCAGTGGTAGAGTGCTCTGAGGATGGACCGCTTGTGTTCCCCGCGTCAGTCATGAATCCAGTTGACGCATGGAATGGTTCTGACGTATCGTAACCGCTTCTATCACCTGCGCGAGGATGGTCTGAAGAATGAAAATCTATCTTGCGAAACCACGAGGGTTCTGTGCCGGGGTCGACCGGGCTATTGAAATTGTCGATCTCTCCTTGAAAGCGTACGGGGCCCCGATTTATGTGCGTCACGAGATCGTCCATAGCCGTCACGTCGTCAATACCTTAAGGGATAAGGGCGCGGTGTTTGTGGAAGAGTTGAATGAGGTGCCCGACGGAGCGATCGTGATTTTCAGCGCGCACGGGGTGGCGAAGGAAGTCTGGGAGGAGTCCACTCGGAGAAATCTGAAGGTCATTGACGCGACGTGTCCGCTCGTGATCAAGGTGCATAACGAAGTCAATCGAGATTACACCCAGGGGTACGAATTGATTCTCATCGGCCATGCCGGCCACCCTGAAGTGATCGGGACCTTAGGGCAAGTCCCGGACAAGTTTCATTTGGTGTCTTCGGTCAGTGACGTCGAGAAGTTGCAGGTTGAAAACCGTCAGCACCTGTCCTACGTGACGCAAACGACCCTCAGCGTCGATGAATGCCGCGACATCGTGGCCGCGTTGAATCGACGATTCCCGGGGATCAAAGGTCCTCATCAGGAAGATATTTGTTATGCGACACAGAACCGCCAGAATGCCGTGAAGGAACTGGCTAAGCTATGCGACGTGATCCTCGTGATCGGTTCGCCGAACAGCTCCAATTCCAACCGGCTGCGTGAGCTGGCCGAGCACTGTGGGATCTCTTCTTACTTGATCGACTCCTATCGCGACATTCATACCGAGTGGATGAAGGATGCTCAGGCGGTTGGCATCACGGCCGGTGCATCTGCCCCGGAAGTCCTGGTCAATGAAGTCGTGGAGTATCTGAAACGCTCTGGTGCGCATGAAGTTGAAGAACTGACCGTCATCGAAGAAGACGTCGAATTTCTCCTGCCCAAGGAATTGGTCACCGTCAAAAGTTCTCACGGCGCGTAACTCCTTCAAATACATCGCCCTATTCTATATGTTGGGTCATGATTGACAGACCCATACTGCCTGCTGTGTTTTATTTTGCTTTTGTTGAAAGCCTGTGATACAAGGGCGCCGGGTCGCCCCTTTTTTTGAACGACTCCTTTCAACCCGTGACCGTCCCGAGGAGGAATGGATGCATCTAAAATCCCTAGAACTGACGGGCTTTAAGTCGTTTGCGGAGGCAAAGATTGAATTCCCAAGTGGAGTCACCTCAGTGGTGGGTCCTAACGGGACCGGGAAAAGTAATGTGGTCGATGCCATGCTCTGGGTGCTCGGAGAACAGAGTGCCAAGACCCTCCGCAGCGAGAAGATGGAAGACGTCATTTTCAATGGGACGGAAATGCGAAAGCCGCTGGGGATGGCGGAAGTCTCACTCGTGATGGCCGGGATCGACGAAGAACGATTGAAGGGCCTGCCGGCGCTTCCTCATCAACTCAGCGAATTTCACGAAGTCATGATCACCCGCCGTCTGTACCGAAACGGAGACAGCGAATACTTGATCAATAAAACACCCTGTCGATTGAAAGATGTCCGGGCGCTTTTCCTCGATAGCCGAGCGGGAACCAAGGGCCATACGATCATTGAGCAGGGACGGATCGAACAGATTTTGAATGCGACCCCACAAGATCGTCGCGAGCTCATCGAGGAAACCGCCGGTATCGTTCGCTATAAAAAGCAAAAGGCCGAAGCACTGCGTAAGTTGGACTCAACCCAACAGAACTTGCTTCGCGTCAAGGACATCATCGCCGAGGTGCGCCGACAATTGAATTCCCTGGAACGTCAGGCCCGCCAGGCGCGCTCGTATCAGCATCTGCAGGAAGAAGCCAAAACACTAGAAGTCCGGTTGCTCGCGCATGAGTGCCGTGGACTCCTCGCCGAACGAACGTCTGTCGAGGCAGAATTGTCCACCGTGGAGAGTCAAGAAGCCACCCATCTGACCGACCAAGGCAGGCTGGAGGGCGAACTCGAACACGCCAAGATGGGGCTCGTGTCCGGCGGCGACGCCGTGAGCCGGATTCGACAGGACTTAGGAGAAGTAGAGCAGCAACAGTCCCAGGCGCTCACGACCATGGAGGTGGCCGAAGTCCTCAATGCGTATTTCGTGCGGGCG
>JBDUAJ010000084.1:0-10878 GCA_040004695.1 Nitrospirales bacterium
ATGCGCCGCGCAGTTGTTCCTCAGCCTCATTAGCCTGCTTGACTCTGGCATGTTGGAATCCCGGGACACGAAACGGTGAACCAGCTCCCGATTAAAGAAATGGCTTCGGCCTAGATATCCGTTCAGCCAGGCATCGGCCATCATCATCACCGCTGCAGCCGTGCCAAACATACCCGCGTGACCTGCGATGCCTCCCAGAGCATAGGCATTTTCATCATGGACTTCACCCCGAAGCACTCGGCCTCGCCACGGGTCATCTTCAGCGGGCGCAATAGAAGCGACGGTCACATGTTGCCCATCTACGCCACCCCGTCCATTGATGGTGGGCACAAACATTAGGCGTTGAATACCAAGAGGCTGGTATATCCGTTCCCGGCAGAATTGGGCGAGTGAAACACTGGTTGCCC
Organism: Nitrospirales bacterium; assembly: GCA_040004695.1. GTDB lineage: Bacteria > Nitrospirota > Nitrospiria > Nitrospirales > Nitrospiraceae > JAICXS01. Next base: position 408 of record JBDUAJ010000084.1, read on the forward strand.
GCTCGATCATCAGTCCGAGCAGTATAAATCCCAGATCGCTATAGAGACTCATGGTCCCGCACGGATTGACCAGTGGCTCTCTCCCGATATACTCAACAGCGAATTTCCCAGCGGCTTCACTTCCCAAAAAGCCGGGATGCTGCTGTTCCTGAGCAGCGATGCCTTCGAAGAGCGGACGCCATCCCGGCAAGCCGGAGCTGTGATGTAAAAGGTGACACACTGTCGCTGAGCCTACCGCCTTCCCCTGAAGCTCGGGGAAATAGGTGTGAAGAGAGTCCTCTAAACGGAGCCTCCCGTCCTGAATTAAACATAATATCGCGGTCGTCGTCGCAAGCGGTTTGGTCAGAGAAGCCAAATCATACACTGTCTCGAGCGTCGTGGGCTCCGACTGCGGGATCAATGCCGCACACCCAAACGCGCCTTGGTAAGCTAGGTGTCCCCGGAAACGCACGAGCAACACCGCTCCGGGGAAGATTCGCTCCTCCACAGCGGACTGCATCGCATTTGTAATGAGATCAGCCATGGCGGTCCGCGATGAAGAAAAGGTCAGTGGATCAGGAGTGTGAGCTTGATGGCGGCTCGCTCCAATGAACAATTCATGAAAGGGCTATCGATCGGGGCTGCGTGTCATCTTCCCCGTCATATCGGAGACGTTGGAATGCTCTTCTTCTTCCTCTTCAATTTCCAAGACACGCTCAAACGTACGCAACGTTGAACGCAAGCGCTCGATGCCCAGCAACCGCTGCTTGCGGATATCGGAAATTTCACGCTGGAGAACAACGAGTTCTTGGCGGGCGTCTCGCAGCATTTCCGCCGCCTTGAACTCTGCTTCTTTGACCAACAGTGCGGCATCACGCTGCGCGATTTCTTTCATATCGTCGGCCATGGCCTGCGTCGAGATCAACGTGTGAGTCAATGTCGTTTCGGCCTTCTTCAGCGCGATGAGCTGCTCCTCGGTCGCGGCGAGTTTTTCACGGAGTGCGCTGTTTTCATGATTCAACGACTCGACGGTTTGCGAAAGATCTTCGAGAAACTGCTTGACCTCCAGGCAATCGTAGCCTCGCATCCGGACTTTAAAGACCATTTGCTGAATGTCGAGGGGCGTGAGTCTCATCGGTTACCTCTCTGTTCGTCAATGCATGCGAAATGCCAGGTCCTTCAGCGACTGGACCAACGCAACCTGCAGAAAAATAATGACCAACAGCGCAAGGATCGGTGACAGATCGACCCCCATAGCAAATCCGACCCGGCGGCGGATGGGATAGAGTACGGGCTCAGTCACGCGCTGGAGAAATTGTACAATAGGATTCCATGGATCCGGATTGACCCAGGAAATCAGCGCCCGTGCGATGATCACCCACATATAGAGCCAGAGCATATAATCCAGTATGACTGCGACTGCTTGTAAGACGTTGCCCGCGACAAACATCCTTCACGTTCTCCTCAACCCACTTGATCGACTATCAATCCAATTGCCCCAACTCTCGTGCGCGTTCGGTGGCCGCACGCACGGCGGCTATCAAGCTGGCCCGTACACCACCTTGTTCCAACTGATGCAGGCCCGCAATCGTCGTTCCGCCTGGAGACGCCACGCGGTCTTTCAGTCGGCCCGGATGCTCCCCTGTCTCAAGAACGGTGCGGGCTGCCCCGACGGCGGTTTGGGCAGCCAACAGTTCAGCGACCGCCCTTGGCAGACCCATTTTGACACCGCCATCGGCCAACGCCTCGATGGCCATAAAAATATACGCCGGCCCGCTTCCACTCAAACCCGTGACCGCATCCATTAACGGCTCGTCGACCAACGCCACACGCCCCATAGACTCGAACATGGTTCGTACGGCTTGTTTATCAACGTCCGTTACGGTCGCACCGAAGGCCAACACAGACATACCCTCGCGAACCATGGCCGGCACATTCGGCATGACACGAACGACTCGGGCTCCCGCGGAAAGCCGGTCGCTCACGTACTGAATCGTAATTCCCGCCGCAATGGACACGATCAACCGGCCGGACAGCGACGACGACAAATCGCCTAAAACAGGCCCCACCACTTGAGGCTTCACGGCCAGCAGGACGGTGTCGGCCCATCTCACAGCTTCATGATTGTCGGAGCCGACACGAACGCCGAAGCGCTGTTTGATCAGATCCCGTCGCGGTTCACTCGGATCTGTTGCCCACACGCCCGCCGGCTCGGCAACCTTAGCCGCCAACAGCCCCCCTATGAACGCCTCAGCCATCTGACCAGCCCCGATGCAAGCGATCTTGCGGGACACCATGGAGCTCACTCGCCGACCTTCACAGGCCGCTCCCCAAAAATGGCGGTGCCGATTCGAACACAGGTGGCACCTTCCTCAACGGCGATCTCAAAATCGTGTGACATACCCATCGACAGTTCATCCATTCGAATACGATGGCAGGCTGAGCGCTTCACGGAATCGGCCAGGTCACGAACGGCACGAAAATACGGTCGCGCGGATTCCGGCGTCTTCGTCGGCGGCGGAATAGCCATCAGGCCTTTGACAGCGAGATGCGGCATTCTGTCCAATCTATCCAGCACATTGATTAATGCCGATGCGGAAAACCCGGTCTTCGTTGACTCTTCACCGATGTTCACTTCAAGCAGCACAGATTGGCACAGGGTTTTTTCTTCTGCACGGCGATTAATCTCTTGCGCCAATTCGAGACTGTCCACCGAGTGAATGAGCTGGAATCGCCCGATCACCGCTTTGACTTTACGCCGCTGCAACTGCCCGATGAAATGCCAGGTCAAGTCCGTTCGCTGAACGAATGCATCGAGCTTTGGCAGCGCCTCCTGCACCCTATTCTCGCCAAGATGGGTGATGCCTGCATCAACAGCGGCCTGAATCCGAGCAACCGGCACGGATTTTGTGGCAGCAATCAGTTGAATCGTGTCGGGAGCTCGCCCTGTTCTGGACGCCGCCACGTGCATACGCTTCCGAATGAGGGCGACATGGTCGGCAATAGCTTCCGAATCCGAGAGATCTCCCACACACGCCCACCCTGCTCGAGGCCTCAGCGCATAAACAAACCGACGTCATTGTACAGGAAGCCTGGCGCTGTGTCAGTGGGGTCGACAGAGTCACTATTCGATTGGACCTTCTGCTGACACGCACCCTGCCCAACTTAGCAAAGCGGTGCGGCCAGCATAATTCCACTGGTCATCGTGTCCTTCACCACGCCTTCCCGACGGTACGAAAAAAAAAGGTCAGGCTGGCAGATCGTGCAATGGCTCACCGTCCAAATATTCTGTAGGGACACACCGGCGGCCTGAGCCTGGTGACGGACGAATTGGCGAAGATCCAGCAACGCACGCCCGGGTCCAGTCTCACGAACGACCAATGTCCAAAAGGGATACGATCGAAGTGGACTCAGAACAGGCTCATCCACTTCATAGCAACACGGTCCGGCCGAAGGGCCTATTGCCACTTGAATGGAGTCGGCTTGCGATCCAAATTCTTGCTGCATTTTGAAGAGGGTTTTAGGAACAATCCCGGCGACGCTCCCTCGCCACCCGGAATGTACAGCTGCGACAACCTGATGAATCGGATCATGCAGCAGAATCGGCACGCAGTCGGCCGTTCTCACGGTGACCAGTACTCCGGGCTGATTCGTAATCACGGCATCCCAACCGCCGGCAAAGGTCGTTCCGGCTTCAATCGGTCGGTCCACCAGGAGGGCATCCGTTCCATGCACCTGCTTCACTGACACGACTGCGCGAGGCTCGCACGAGGCGGCTCGTTCAGACGACAGGGCGCGGCCGAACGGAAATCGCGGATCACCCCTCCGATCACGGGTCCCGAAAAAGTGGCGAACAGGATGACCCGCTTCAAACTCAGCGATCGTGATCACGCCGGTAGCGGCGCTCTTTTTCGTGAGAGGCTGTGACATCGATCCATACTGATAGGGGACAGCGTTTCTAGCCAGGATTATTCATGAACACCTGCGACAGCGGCCGATTTTCTCTCCCGGCGGAGCTTTTCTCGTTCGGTCTCCGCGACGGACCGCCATGGATTACCATATCAAGAACCGGCCGGCTCACGAAGACACGGCCCGCTCACCTCTCGCTGGTGTCCACAAACGTGACGCGCCTTATTCGGCGCGTCGTGAACTTCGCCGGCGCGCACAGTCGTGTGTGCGCTTTATTCAGCGCGCCGTGCTCCGTGCGAGAAACCCACGGAAGGGGCGCGCCCTTCGGGCAAAGCGCCTGTCTTGGCAGACGCGGGGTTGGTGGGTGAGACAATGCCTGGGGTGGACGGGTGCAATAGAAGGCGCTTCGGTCTCAGCCGCTTCGCGACGGCATTCATGAATACCCCGGGCTACCGCTCACCCTCAGGACACTCTCCTCAGTCCTTCCCTAATCCACCTGCTTTCGCAAAAATGTCGGGACATCCCATTCGTCATCAAGCGCGAGCCCCAACCGCTCCTGCGCTTCCGTTTGGCCGTTCATGCGGCGTAGAAAGGCCGGGCGCTCCAAATTCTGCGGCGAGACGTCGGCCGCGGCAAGACGAGCGGATACGAGCGCCGGCTGGGATGCTCGGACCGTTTTCGCCTTTGACTGTTCAATGGCAGGAGCGATGAACGGTGACTCGTCTCGATCAAACCCTGTGGCGACGACCGTAATGATCAATTCGTCGCTCAGGTCCGGATTAATGACCTGGCCGACAATGATGTTCGCGTCCGGATCGGCCACTTCCTTGATAATGGATGACGCTTCATCCACTTCATGCAGCGAGAGACTGGGCCCCCCCGTGATATTCAACAAGACGCCGCGTGCCCCTTGCACGTTGCCTTCCTCCAGCAACGGGCTGGAAATTGATTTTTGCGCGGCCTCGAGCGCCCGGTTCGGACCCCGCGCGATACCCATGCCCATGACGGCCCGTCCCGTATAGGTCATGACGGTTCGCACATCCGCGAAATCGACGTTCACATGGCCGGTCGTCGTAATGATATCGGCAATACCCTGAATCGCTTGACGCAAGACATCATCGGCTACTTTGAACGCGTCCAGCAGCGGGGTCGACTTATCCACGAGTCCAAGGAGCCGTTGATTGGGAATCACTAACAACGTATCGACGTTCTTCCGCAATTCCTGAAGCCCCTCTTCCGCATGCGCCCACCGCCGCTTCCCTTCATACTGAAACGGCTTCGTCACCACGCCGACCGTCAACGCGCCGAGTTCTCTTGCAATGCTCGCGACGACGGGGGCTGCGCCGGTCCCCGTGCCCCCGCCCATGCCGGCGGTGACAAAAATCATCTCAGAGCCCTCCAGCGCATCACGCAGGCGATCTTTGCTTTCTATGGCGGCTTCCTTGCCGACTTCCGGCTTCGCCCCTGCGCCAAGGCCGCGAGTCCGCTCAGGACCCAATTGCACTTTGAACGATGCCAAGGACCGGCCCAGCGCCTGCACATCCGTATTGGCCGAGATGAACTCGACACGACTGAGTCCCGAGCCTATCATCGTATTGACCGCATTGCAGCCGGCCCCGCCGACTCCGATCACCTTAATTCGAATCGGCATGATGTCGTTGTCTTGAAATGAGAACATCGAGTCCCTCCTTTCGCTGAATCAGAAGCTGGCAGCCTTCAGCCGTCAGCTCTCAGCTTTAATGGTCTAATTCCGGACTTGAAAGATACACAACTCCATCTGTCCTTTTTCGAGCTGCCTGCTGATCGCTGACGGCTGAAGGCTGAGTCAAAAGAATTCAAGCATCCACCCGCGCATGCGATCGAAGACCCGCCCAAACCGTTTTCCGCCCCGTGCGCCCACTGTCTCTAACGCTTCCGCGTGATGGCAGGCATGGAGAATCAACCCCACGCCGGTGGCATACATGGGACTGCTCACGATGTCCCGCAGTCCTCCGACCCCGGAGGGTATCCCGCGCCGAACGGGCAGATCCAAGATTCGTTCCGCCGCATCGGGCATGCCTTCCAGCATGGACGTCCCGCCGGTAATGACCACACCAGCCGCCAACATGCCTTCATACCCGGCTCGTACGATCTCCCGGCGCATGAGGTCGAACATTTCCTCAACCCGCGGCTGGATGATTTCAGCCACCATTTTCCTGGCCAAGCTTCTGGGCGGCCGGTCTCCCACACTGGGCACTTCCACGAATTCGTGTTCCTTGACCATTTCCACCAAGGCGACGCCGTGGCGAACTTTGAGTTTCTCCGCCTCCGCTTGCGGCGTACGCAGGCCGATCGCAAGATCGGTGCTCAGGTGTTGTCCCCCGATCGGCAAAACGGCCGTATGCCGAATACTGCCCTCCACAAAGATGGCCAAATCGGTGGTGCCTCCACCGAGGTCCACCATCGCCACTCCCAACTCGCGCTCTTCAGGGCTCAAGACCGCTTCGCTCGACGCCAGCGGTTGTAAGATGATATCGACGACATCAAGACCGGCCAGGTTCACACTCTTGATAAGGTTCTGCGCCGAGGTCACCGCGCCCGTGATAATGTGCACATCCACCTCCAGGCGGGTTCCGGACATGCCCAGCGGTTCACGAATGCCGTCTTGATCGTCGACCATGAATTCACGCGGCAGCACATGCAACACCCGCCGATCGTGCGGCAGGACGGCTACCGTCCGCGCAGTTTCGATCGCCCGTTCGACATCCGATCGGGTGACTTCCTGCTTCTTCAGTGCGATGACCCCACGTGAATTTTCACCGGAGATGTGACTCCCTGCGATCCCCGTATAGACCGAATTGATTTGGACCGCGGCCATCAGCTCGGCTTCTTCAATGGCCTTCTTGATCGACTCCACGGTGCTTTCGATATTGACGACCACACCCTTTCGTAAGCCGCGCGAAAGGCTTGACCCGACTCCGATGATATTGATTGCGCCTTCTTCGGTGACCTCCGCCACAATGGCACAAATTTTCGTCGTCCCGATGTCCAGCCCCACTACAATGTGATCTCGTTTGGCCACCGTCGGTTACCCCCTTTCGCGCACGATTACTTTGCCTGGATAGCGAAGATCGATGTCGCTTCGGCCGTCGGCTCGGCCATGGGTCAGAGTGCTGAGATTGCCCGCCACATGTGGTTCAAGCTTCCGATACAAATCCCATTTTTCTTCAAAAGAGGATCCGCCAAACTGCACGCGCAGCCCCTGAACATACGCCACGACGTTCTCTCCATTGGCCACATCGACTTCAGGACGGCCATCAAACGTGCGGGTCAGCATCCCGGCCACCTCGATCCCCCTTTGAGCGGTTTTGATCAGCTCCCGCTCTCCGCTCATGAGACGCGTGGGGTTTAATCCGACAAGAATCGGGAGCCCGGGCTCGGTGCCCTCGGAAAGAACCGACAAGGGGTGTCCTTCCTCATCGAGCAACAGCGTCATCGCGGGAGATCGCAACACAGCAGCGGCGTGGCGTTCGATAATGTGGACTTGCAGCCCGTTCGGCAGCACGCGCGTGATGTCGGCATGTTTGATCCAGGGATGGGCTTCCAAGCGCATCGCGAGATGCCTAGGATTCACGGAGAGCAAAGTCGCATGCGAATCCAACTTCAAATAGTCCAATACTTCCGCACGCGGCACCTGGTTATGACCGGAGACCATTACGTCCTTGACCGTCAACCAAGTGGCGACCAGTGGCGCCGCCGTCTGGTAGCCGAGGATCGCAGCCCATACCGTCACCCCGGCGAGCATGATGCCCATGACAAACTTTCCGACGGGACGAACCCACTGCCACCGACGCCGAGTACGGCTGGAAGGACGCGTGAATAGATTGGGGCGAGGCCCTTGTTTCCGTCTGCGCGATCGATGTTGCGAGCGCCAGAATCTCACGTGGCCATCCTTTTCAACGTGGCTGCCCGTGTAATCGCAGACTCGAGGATCCGCTCCGTGAGCGTGTCATAGTCTAGACCGGCCTTTGCTGCAGCCATTGGTAAGAGGCTGGTCTCGGTCATGCCCGGTGTGGTATTGATCTCAAGCACGAACGGCTTTCCACGCGGCGTAATACGGAAGTCCACCCGCGCCGCCCCCTCGCATCCGATAATCCGATAGGTCTGCAAGGCCACGTCCTTCAGCTGCCGGGTGACACTGGCCGACAAGGGGGCCGGACAGAGATACTGAGTCCGACCCTTTTGATATTTCGCGGCATAATCGTAGAATCCTCCCGGCGCGACAATCTCGACCGCCGGCAAGACGTCTCCTGAGAGAACCGAGACGGTGACCTCCCGTCCAGGAATATAGGGCTCGACGACCGCTTCTTCGTCATGCTTGTGCGCCCGACGCAATGCGACTGCCCATTCGGATGACGCTCGTACAATTGTGATCCCGATCGTCGATCCCTGCGCCGCCGGTTTCACGACAACCGGCAATCGAAGGCCCGCAGGAATGGCCTTGGGATGTTTGCTGTGGGCGCGGACGACGATTCCGCGTGGGACCGGAATGTCTGAAGCCGAAAGGAGCGTTTTCGTCATCGCCTTATGCATCGCGATCGCACTGGCTCTCACGCCGGACCCTGTATACGGAATCCCCAGTGTTTCCAATAGCCCCTGCATGCTTCCATCTTCGCCGCCGGGGCCGTGAAGGGCCACGAATGCCATCTCGACCTTATGGTTCCGCAACTGGTCGACGACAGACCGATCGACATCGATGGCGACTGCATCGTACCCACGACGTAAGAGCGCCTGGTGGACGGCCTGCCCGGTTCGAAGCGAGACCTCCCGCTCAGCAGATTGCCCACCCATTAACACACCAATCCGAACGCTGGTAAGCGGACTGGACTGAGAAGCCTTCAATTTCCCTTTTGTGTTCCTCATAAAATCTTGGGGCACATGTGAGCGGATACAGGTGATGAGGCAAAGGAGGCGTGATCAGATGCAAGACCGCAGGCTGGAAAAAACCGGAGGCATAGCGACATTTCGCCCGCCCAACCCTGGGCCGGCCGAGACCGGCCCTTGTCCCTGACTATGTTGGGGACTTTTTCGACACGAGAACGCCGCAGATGGTCCAGCATCATTCGCCTCACGGCTCGCCCACGATTTTTAATTCCAATTCCAACTTCACCCCTGCCTTTTCTTCGACTATTCGACGGACCTGTGCGATCAGCGCCATAACATCGTCAGCACGCGCGTCACCACGATTCACAATAAAATTGGCGTGCTTCTCTGATACTTGCGCATCACCAATACGACATCCTTTGAGTCCGGCCGCCTCAATGAGCTGGCCGGCGGCTTCCGGCTTTGGGTTTTTGAATGCGCACCCGGCATTGGGCATGGTGAGCGGTTGCGTGTCTTTGCGATACCGGAGATAGTCCTTGACGACCGTCTGAATTGTATTTTTCACTCCCGGTGTGAGCTGGAGCCACACGCCCGCCACAATCCCGCGCGGCACACGCGCACGCCGATAGCTAAATGGAATGGCGGATGCGGGAACATCTTTGAGCGTTCCCGAGGGAGACGCGATGCGTACGGCCTTGACCGCATCTTTCATCTCCCCGAGACGTGTGCCTGCATTCATGACGACACACCCCGCGACCGTTCCTGGAATGCCGGCCGCCCATTCCAGTCCACTGAGCGAGCGGCTGATGCTATGTTGCAGAAGGACCGGCATCGTGACCCCACCCTCCGCATAGACCACCGCATTCGGCTGGTCCGCGATGCCTTTCAATTTTGACAGACTCACCACGATACCCCGGATGCCCCCATCGCGAACCAAGACATTGGTTCCTCCAATGACGAACAGCGGAGCCTTGGCCGCTCTTGCTTGCCGGAGGAGGCGGCACAGATCGTCGACGTCATGGGGTATGACAAGGACATCGGCGGGCCCCCCGATCCTGAATGAGGTCCATTCCTTCAGCGGCGCCTTGAACCGGACTTCGCCTTTGAGACCCGCCGTGACCGCACGAAGCACACGGTCAGCACGGTCAGACGATCGTGCGACGAGAGATCTGGATCGCGCGGACGACATGCGGCTCGGCATGAGCCCGACCTCCATTACAGACGCTCCTACAGACGCTCCAACAATTCAGGTCCGACTTTCCAAATATCCCCCGCACCCAGCGTGATGACCATATCGCCGGACTGCAGCAGCGGACTGGCTCGCTCGGCCAGTTGGTCCTTTCGGCCCGCCCAAGTGACCGATGGATGACCGGCGGCCCGAATGGCATCCGCCAGGTTTTCGCCTGTCACGCCGGGGATTTCGGCCTCGCCTGCGGGATACACATCGCTGATGAATAAGACATCGGCTTGATCAAAGGCATGGGTAAATTCTTCAAGCAGATCCCGCGTCCTCGTGTACCGATGCGGCTGAAAGAGGACGACGAGCCGTCGGTTCCATCCTTGTTTCGCCGCTGCCAGCGTCGCGCGTATCTCGGTCGGATGATGGCCGTAATCGTCGACCACCATGATCCCGTTCTTCTCTCCCCGTCGCTGAAAGCGTCGCTCGACACCGGTAAAGGCGGCTAACCCTTTGCGGATCAAATCCGTCGCGACATCTAAT
>JBDUAJ010000085.1:0-10858 GCA_040004695.1 Nitrospirales bacterium
GGAGGAGCTATTCAAGGCTAAGGCACTTGAAACGGGCGAGGTGAAGATCATTGATGAATTTCGACCGGATGGAGTGCGCTCGCTCGACATCCATGGAGTCGACGCCAAAATCGTCGTGGGCCAGAAAGGGCAGCAAGCAGAAGTCCAGATCTCGGGCGCCCTGGTATCGCCTGGCGGGGCGTCTCCCTTCTCCCTGGACGGCCGGATTGAAGAGCGCGACTCCTTACCGAAATTGTCCCCAGAAGAAGGGGGTGCGTCTACGCCCGCGATTACTTTTGAAGGGACCGCCGAAGCCTCGACGATCGATATTCGCCAGGTCGCAGAATTTTTTGGACCTCGACCTGTTCCGGATCGTATTCATGGCACCATGGACGTCAGTGGACAATTAAGTCTGGTGCCGGGGATTCTCGGCTATGACATGGTAGTCTCGAAGATGAAGGCGGGAATTGGACATCTGGCGATCCGGGGTCATGCCAGTTTGTCCGGATTGATGGCCGCGCAGCCGACGTTTTCCGTGAACTTCTCTTCGTCGCCGGTGAGCCTCGATGAACTGCTGACGCGATTTCCGGTCCAGTGGTTGTCACCTCAATTACAGATGATGTTGATCGAGCGGGATATCGGAGGCACGGTCGAAGTGGTGACCGCCACCGTGATCGGATCGACGACATCCGATCCACGCATGTCGTTGACCGGCGAATTCAAGGTTACGCAAGGTCGCATGCTGGTCGGCCAAGACCGGACCCCTGTGCAGCATCTGACCGGAACCGTATTCGTCGAGCCCGATCGGTTGCGCGCGACAGAGTTGAACGGCATGTATGGCCTCATGCGGATCACCGCCGGCAAGGCCTTGGTGTCTGCGCTGGAGTCGATTCCTTGGCTGGACCTTGAGGTGAAGGGTGAGGTGGCGGCCGCCGACCTGATTGCCGTGTTGGCCAAGAGCATTCGGGTGGCGAACGTCGCCGGCCGCTTCGCTGAGCTGACCGAAATCAAGGGGCAATCCCAAGTGGCGTTGCACATTGCCGGGCCGGTGAAAGAATCCGGAGCGCTTCAAATTGTGCGCGCCGAAGTGATCGCGCAGGATGTCTGGTTTCGCACCCCGGTGGTGAACGAGCGGATTGTCGATCTCAATGGCCGGTTCCTCTATTCAAAAACCGGTGTGGAATTTGACAAGCTTGGCGGACGGCTGGGGCGCACCTCGTTTGAAGTGGGTGGTGGTATTTCTTTTGGCGAACCCAGTCTCTATCAGGATTTTACGGTCCGGGCGCGCGGCGATCTCGTGCAGCTCCTCCGTCTGTCGGCCGTGGACATGCCGCCATCGGTGATATGGCAGGGGGTGAGCAGCGGATTGGCCACGTTTGCGGGGCCGGTGAGCGCGCCCAAGATCAAAAGCCTGGTCGATATGAAAGACACGGAGTTCACGATTGCCGATTGGGTCCACAAACCTATCGGTACGTCCGCGGCCGTCGAATTTGAGGGCATGATCGGCCAGGACTCCACGCTCTCCATCGAGCGACTGGAACTGGTGCTCCCGCCCTTCCGTCTAGCCACGAAAGGCAAAGTGCGGTTGACCGGCGGCTTGACGCTCGATGCCACATTCGTCTCGGGCCCCGTGTCGATCGCCGGCTTGCCGCAGGGGATGACCGTTGGGCCTTTGAAGGACGGCATTATCGAGATTTCGCTCGATATCAAAGGCAAAGGGAACGATTGGCATGCCTGGCAGATGAATGGATGGATCGCGCTCACCGATGGGCTCGTGATGCCGACCGGAGTTGAACACACCGTCAGCGATTTGTATGTGCGCGCCAAAATCGTCCGTACGAGTGCCGAAATCAAGCGTTTGGCATTCAAGGTGAAGGATAGCGATGTGCGTCTCTCCGGCATGGTGAGAAACTGGAATCGCAATCCCTTCTTCAACGTCGATATCGAGTCGGCGCAATTGGATATCGATCTGCTGATTCCCAAAGGAAAGCGGTCCCCTATCCGGGATTTTCTTGAATCGTTGGCGGATACCAGCCGCGTCGTGGCGACGGTCAGCATCGACCATGGGATTTACAAGACCCTTGCCTTTAACAGTCTCACGTCCCGGCTGAATATCAGAGGAAACGTATTGGACGTCGATCGAATCAGCGGCGATACGGACGACGGACACGTTGCCGGACGGGTCGTCGTGTTTTTACCGCCGCTGAAACCAGCGGAGCTTGATGTCAGCTTCCGGTTATCCGGCCTTCCCGTTGAAAAAATCTTACAACTCACGCGCGATGAATCGCGGGTGATGTCGGGATCCCTTTCCGCCAACGGAAGCCTGCGCGGCAACGAGGCCGACTCATCGGGCTTTGTTCATAGTCTCGATGGGAAAACGGATTTTGTGGTCGAAGACGGGCGCATCCGGAAGGGCCGGGTGATTCCGAAAATTATTACGATCTTAAATCTCCCGACGCTGCTGCAAGGCAAAGTCGATTTGGGAAAAGACGGGCTGCCGTTCGACAAGATCGTCGGGTCATTTACGCTGTCGAACGGAATTCTGACCGAAGATAATCTGGTCATCGACAGTCCGGTGATGAAAATGAGTGCAGCCGGCAATTACGATATGGCGGCAGACCATCTCGACGCCGTGGTCGTGGTCAGCCCATTCGGCTCCTATTCCCAACTCTTAAAAAGTATTCCGTTATTCGGAAAACTGTTCAAGGGGGAGCGTGAGGGCACGGCCATTTTTGAAGTCAAAGGTCCGTTGCAGAGTCCCGACGTGACGTATCTGCCGCTGCGATCGTTCGCGAAGGGCATTACCGGGTTGGCTCAGCTGGCCTTTGATATGCTCCGCAACACGATCATGCTGCCGAAAGAAATTATTTCGCCGAGCGATGAGCCGTCGTCCGAGGGCCTGCGCGGCGGCAAAGGCCCGTTGCAGGATCGCCCGGAGCCGCGGTTACCGTGATGTGCTACGATGAAAGCTATTAGCCGTCAGCACTCAGCTATCAGCGCTGCAATAAGGAATTCATAGCAGTTAAAGGGGATGGAATTTTGAGGCCGCCCTCTTAATGAAGTGCCAAGCTGAGTGCTGATGGCTGACAGCTGAAGGCTCTCTCCCACATTACTAGGAGAAAATCATGACCGATGACCGGGCCATGTTGATGATCGCCGCGAGTGAAACGGACTCGAACCTCTATTACGCCACTCGTTTTATCGCACCCGACCCCTTTGTGTTTATGCAACTCAAAGGTGAACGGCTGATGCTCATGAGCGATCTGGAAATGGATCGAGCGAGGAGCCAGGCTACTGTCGATCGCGTGATCTCGTACAGTGAAGTCGAACGGGCGGTGCGGGCCCAAGGGATGTCCGATCCGGGGACGATTGATATCGTGCACGGCGTGCTTCAACCGGCAGGGATCAAGCGGCTGTTAGTACCCGCCAATTTTTCGTATGCCTATGCCTTGCGGCTGGAACAGCTTGGCTACCAACTGGAACTCCAGTCGGGGCCGTTATTCCCGTCTCGTGCGATAAAAACCGTAGAAGAAGTGCAATACGTCGAAGCGGCACAGCGGACGACTGAACGCGCGGTCGCCGCGGCGCATGCGGCCTTGCGACAGGCGGATATCAGGAACGGATTCATCTGGCTGAACGGGGAGCCTGTGACCTCCGAATGGATCAAGAAATTGATCAATGTTCAACTGATGGAATCCGAGTGCGTGGCGCAACATACGATTGTGGCCGGAGGGGATCAGGCATGCGATCCGCACAATGAGGGAAGCGGGCCGTTGCCGGCCAACCGAAGTATTATTTTCGACGTCTTTCCTCGTTCGGCTCAGACGCGTTATTTTGCCGATATGTCACGCACCGTCGTCAAAGGTCGGCCGTCTGCTGAGTTGCAAAAGCTCTATCAGATGGTGAAAGACGCGCAAGAAGAGGCGATCACCAAAATACATGATGGCGCCGATGGCGCAAAGATCCATCAAGGCATTTGCGATCGATTCGAAGCCGCCGGCTATCAAACCGGTGTGGTCAATGGACGCATGCAGGGCTATTTCCATGGCACCGGTCATGGCGTCGGCCTGGATATTCACGAAGCGCCGCGCATCAGTCGAACCGGTTCTCTTTTACAGGAAGGCCACATCGTGACCGTGGAACCCGGCTTATACTATCCCGGCCTCGGCGCCATTCGCATCGAAGACATGGTCTTAGTGACAAAAGATGGCTGCAGGAATTTAACTCAGTTTCCGAAGGTCTTTGAATTGGATGAATAATAGCCTTCAGCTGTCAGCTTTCAGCCATCAGCATCCGGGTCTTCAGAAGATGAGAGCTGCCGACTGTCGCTTTTCAATCCGGTCTTCAGCATGAGCATTCGGTTTTCCAAAAGCTGACTGCTGAGAGCTGACGGCTGATAGCTTTTTAAGAACATGCGACTCACGTTCACCATCCAGCGCTACAACCCCGACGTCGACAAGCATCCCCACGAAGAAGACTATCGTCTTGAAGTCGGGCGCGGTATGACGGTGCTCGACGGACTGATTCGCATTCAGAATGAGCAGGACGGGGCCTTGGCCTTTCGATATTCGTGCCGCTCGGCTATTTGCGGATCATGCGCGATGACGATCAACGGGCACGAAAAGCTGGCGTGCCGGACGTCGATTCGAAAAGAACTAGAGCGGCATGGCCGGATTCGGATTGGTCCACTTCGCAACCTGCCCACCATCAAAGATCTCGTCGCCGACATGTCTTCGTTTTGGAGCAAGGTGCGGGATATTATGCCGTGGTTGGCGACATCATCCGATCGAGCCATCCTGGGTAGCCCCTCAGCCCAGTTGACGCTGCAGCCCGGCACCTACGACTTTCACAATGTGGATGCCTGCATTATGTGCGGCGCCTGCGTGGCCGCGTGTACGTCGCATGAAGTGTCGAAGGGGTTTCTCGGACCGGCAGCCTTGGCCAAGGTCGATCGATTTCTCGAGGACCCTCGCGAGCCCGAGACCGCAAAGCGGCTCCGGTTGAAAGAGTTGGATGAACCCAACGGCATGTGGGATTGCGTGCGGTGTAACATGTGCGTGCAGGTCTGCCCCAAGGACGTCGAGCCGATGGAAGCCATCGTCCGACTTCGCCGAGCCGCCCTCGAAAGAGGCATGACATCCAGCGGCGGGGCGCGCCATATCGAAGGTTTTGTGGAGCTGGTGGCGCATGAGGGTCGTCTGAACGAAGCGATGATGCCGCTCAAAGTCATCGGTTTGGATGTGAAACGGCTCCTTTATGTGCTCCCGCTCGGTGTGAAGATGTGGCTCAAGGGAAAAGTGCCCAACCCGCTTGCCAGGCCCATCCCCGGCATCTCGCAAGTCCGTTCGCTTTTTGCAGGTCGCCAACGCCGAAAGAGCGTCTAAGATCTCATGCCCTCTTCGTTCCGCATCCTCGACGACATCGCGGTGGCTGATGTTGCATTCGAGGCCGTCGGGGACGTCCCATCGGAGCTCTTTGAAGCGGCTGCACAAGCGGTCATGGAGATTATGGCCAATCCCGACACGGTCTCGAACACGTGGCATCGGACAATTGATCAGGAAGATGAGCAGCTCGCCGACTTGTTGTTCGACTGGCTATCTGAGATGGTCTACCTGAAGGACGCGGAAGGCGTGGTGTTTTCTGAGGTCACGGCCTCCGTCGTCTACGATCCGTCGCGTCCGTGCTGGCGGTTGCATGGAAAGTTGACGGGCGAGACGATCGATCCGGCTCGACATGAATTGCGCTCGGATGTGAAGGCTGTGACGAAACACCTGTATGAGGTGCTCGCAAACGGAGGACAGTGGAAGGCCAGGGTGGTGTTAGATATTTAGTCGAGGCTATGAAACTAAACACGCATATGGCCGTCAACCGGATCACGGATCAGATCTGGGAAATTCCGACGTCTGAAAAGGAAGGCATGCGCGTGCCGGCCCGTATCTATGCGACCGACACAATCTTGTCCGATATGGACAGCGGTGTGTTCGAGCAAGTGACGAACGTCGCCTGCCTGCCGGGCATCCACCGCTATGCTCTCTGCATGCCGGATGGACACTGGGGGTATGGCTTCCCGATCGGCGGTGTGGCGGCCTTCGATCCGCATAACGGAATCATTTCTCCCGGTGGCGTCGGGTATGACATCAATTGCGGCATGCGACTGATTCGAACTGATCTCACGTTATCGGATGTGAAGCCCCGCCTGGACGCTCTCATTACCGAGTTGTTTCGAAAGGTACCGGCCGGTGTGGGCGCGAAAGGCTCGGTGCGACTCAATCGACATGACTTTGACGAGGTCATGCGCAAAGGTGCGAAGTGGTGTGTGGAGCGGGGCTACGGATGGACCGAGGATTTGGAGCGGATCGAAGAACGCGGGTGTATCGGCGCTGCCGATCCGTCGAAAGTGAGCGACCGGGCCGTGGAACGTGGTCATAGTCAATTGGGGACATTAGGGTCGGGCAACCATTATCTTGAAGTACAGGTCGTGTCGAACGATCGGATCTTCGACAGAGAGACCGCGGCGGCTTTTGGGATCACCGGACACGATCAAATTGTTGTGATGGTGCACTGCGGCTCCCGTGGATTCGGCCATCAAATTGCCAGCGATTATCTACGATCCTTCGAAAAGGCCATGCGCCGCTATGGGATCGCGGTGGAAGATCAACAATTGGCGTGTGCTCCCTTCCATTCACCGGAAGGCCAGGATTATTTTGCGGCGATGAACTGTGCAGCCAACAGTGCCTTTGCCAACCGTCAGGTCATCACGCATCACATCCGAGAGGCATTCACGACCATTTTCGGGCCATCCGCCGAAGAACTAGGCATGCATCTGATTTATGATGTGGCGCATAACATCGCCAAGGTCGAGCGATATGCGGAAGGGGATCTGGTGGTACATCGCAAAGGATCGACGCGCGCGTTTGGGCCCGGCCGGCGGGAATTGCCGGATGTGTATCGACAGACCGGCCAGCCGGTCATCTGTGGCGGCTCGATGGAAACGGGTTCCTATCTGCTGGTCGGAACCGAGCAAGCCATGCGCGAGACGTTCGGTTCGACCATGCACGGGTCGGGTCGCACGATGTCGCGCGTGCAGGCTAAGAAGATGGTGCGCGGCGAACAGATTCAGCAACAGATGGCGCAGCGTGGTATCATCGTGAAAGCGGTGTCGATGTCCGGGCTCGCAGAAGAAGCCGGTCTGGCCTACAAGAATATTTCCGATGTGGTCGAGACCGTGGATTTGGCCGGCATCACGAAGAAGGTGGCGGAGCTCAGGCCCATCGGGAATATCAAAGGATAAAGAGTACGGCAGCGCCCCTTGTCCCACGGCTGTCAATGAAAATGGACAATGCCCCTCTCGGCACGAAAGGTATTTTCCTTTACGATTGCAGCATTGTCGCCATAGGCAGTGCGTCTCGCCTGTCGCGCTTCAGTGAATCGGTGACGGATAAGTTGACGTTTCAATACCCTTGCAAAATCTTTCACGAAAACATCATCAATAAATCATGGAGATGCATCCTGGCACACAGGGTGCTTACCTAGGTGGTCGTCTGGGCAACCGTGATGGAGGATCACATGTCGCTGTCCCTTAAAATGTTCGTCTCTATCTCTGTGATGATATTTCCATGGATCGTGGGAGAGGCTCTGGCCGAACACGATCTGGCTCAGCGATTGCGCCATGATGCCCAAATACAATCGAATAATGGTCATTACAAGGAAGCCCAACAATTGCGATCGATCGCCGAAGCGTTGAAGAATAATAAGGACGCCGGGGTCGCCCATCAAGCCCAAGTGGAAATCGGGAAAGGTCAGATCGACAAAGCGATGGATCTCCTCAAAGCGCGATAGCGGTGGGACGGTTCAGGTCCTGTTGCTGCCCACGACCATGCATCCGTGCTATCCTCCCTTCTCCGTGATCATCGACACCGAACGTCGCATTTAACACGAGCCCTACACATGTCTCTTAAAGCGATACTGAGTGCGCTTGCCTCTTTGATGTGCCTTCTGTTCTTCATTCACCCGCTGTCCGTGGTGAGTGCTGCTGCTGCTCCTCCAAATGTTACGAATAGTTCCACGCTCGATAGCATCCTTTCTGAATACAGCGGCCTCAAACCAAAGGTCATGGCACTGGCTCAGGACATTAGGGAGGCACGCAAAAACGGACAGGGGATTGAATCCGGCAAGATTCTGCTCGTCCGCAGAGAAGTCAGCGAGTTTGTCAAACAACTCCGTCGTTACGATAAGGACCATCTACGTGCGGCGAAAGGGGTGAAGACTTATCCGGACCGCGAAAAGATCTTGAGGCTGTTCCACGCGTCCGATGCCATCTATCGCTTGCTTGAAGCTGAGACGAGGTCCACTGACTTCCAGATGCTTGGAGTGAAGTATGAAGACATGTGGAAACAAGCGGACGCAGCGCTGGCAGGTGATCAGGCCGTCGATCGGTAGACACAAAAAAAGGGTCTCATTGCAAGACCCTTTTTCTGAGCGCTTAGGACGCCATCTTCCTTGTACCCTCTTCGGAGACCCGTCTTAGGGAGGCGCAGGAGAAGATCCGCTGTGTGGTTTTTGAATGAACCCTGCTGCCGCAAAGTTCGGTCTCACTTCATCCCAAATCGTCTGGGCTATGGCTAATAAGCCACGGAGACACTCATTCTCCTACCTCAACGGAATAGCTGCTTCTCACGGTGCCCCTACCTAACGAGTCCATCATAGTCCGGGGGACTGCGGTCTTCCATGTACCCCTCCTTTGTTCACGCAACATTTGTCATGCGCACACTTATCGTAGTAAGCAACACAGATGCCACGGCAATCATGAAAGCGCATGAATGCCAATCTCTAAACGTTCTTATAAGTCAGTCGTTTAAAAAGCCGCGGAAGAAAGGGATGAGTGTGAACGATCTGGATCGCTTGGTGCAGCGTCAAATGCACCATCTTAGTTGGTGATTATCAGCCAGTCACACCCGGTCATACTTGTGATCGATGACTCCATGACGCGATATACTGCGAGACGGCGCGGTTCACAAGTAATCAAGAGGAAACTATGAACGGATTGACGGTGATGGCTCGTGCGAAAGCGAAACCCGGTCGAGAAGCGGAATTAGAGCAGGCCATGCGAGCGGTGGTGGCACCAACCCATCAAGAGGCCGGCTGTCTTCGGTATACCGTTCATCGTTCGATGATCGACCCGAGCGAGTTTGTCACGATTGAACACTGGACTTCTAAAGAGGCCGTAGATCAGCATTTCACGACGCCTCATGTGCAGGCCCTGTTGAAACAAGCTCCCGATCTGCTCATGCAACCGCCGGACATTACGCTGTATGAGCTCTTGCCGGAAGGTCATTCGGAGAAGGGCCGACTCTGATCTTGCTCGCCTTTGGGCTGGCCCGGCCTGTTCCAATGATTGGTCGGCTTCGGCATTATGCCCGTTTTGCACGAGTCGCAAAGTCCAACTTTACATCCTGCCGCTCTGCGTGAGGCACCTCTAATAACGGTCTCGCTCGATACCCTGACTGCTGTGCCACGACGTTGGCGGGAATCTCTTCAATCTGGATGTTGTAGAGGGTGACGGAGTCGTTGTAGAACTCCCGTCGATCGGCAATGGTGCTTTCGAGTACCGAAATGCGTTGCTGGACGTGAAGAAACTCCTGATTGGCCTTGAGCTCCGGGTATTGTTCCGCGACGGCAAACAGGGTGCCGAGCGCGGTGGTGAGCCGATTTTCAGCGCGGGCTTTTTCATCGACCGTCATGCTGTCGCTATACTTCGCTCTGGCTTTGGTCACTGCTCCAGCGTCTCTCGTTCGTGAGTCATGTAACCGTTACAGACGTCGACGAGTTTCGGAAGCTCATCGTGACGCTGTTTGAGAATGACGTCGATATTGGACCAGCCTTTATCGATGTTATTCGAGAGCCGTACAAACGTATTATAGGTGCCGACCAGGTAGGCAATCAGCCCGATCACGCCGAACAGCAACAGAACTCCGACTACGAGCAGGCTAGACATCTGTGTCTCCTTGTTCAATGCAGTGCGTCCATCGTTATGCGTTATGGGATGCCCGCGACATAGGAATGAAGAAGGCCCCATACGCATGCCGCCGTCAACGCCGGCCCTCCATAGAGAAGGACCAGCACTTTCCATTGCAGCCCGGACAAGAGGTCGCGTTCGCTTCGATCGGAAATCAGAAATACACCGTCAGGATGACTCCCGATAAATAACCGCGCCTCATTGGCGCTCCGATCTTGAGCGCCTTCCTGTGCCGTTCCCAAAATGTAGACTCTCTCTTCTGGAAGAATGAAGCTTTCCGTGCAACGAAGGGTTTTTGAGGACAGCCACCCGGAAGAGGTGATTCCCAATGTGCCAAGCCCGGCTTCAACGGTTGTCGGCAAGCCGATGTGCCCGCTGTTCCGATACGTTCCTCGAGTCTCGATCATCAGCTCGGCCCCGGTTGGCAGATCATCACGGCACCAGTGGCGTCCCGTATGGCAAACGTTTGATGGGAGTACCCGTTGGCGAGGGTCACCCACTTGTTCTCCTTTCCAATGCGCTGCCGCTTTTCCACCTTATAGGAGAAGAAGACGCACGGCATCGCGCTGAACGGCGCGTGAAGCATAGGCCCGGAAGGCTCGGCGTTGCCCGTGATCTCCACCAGTCCAATCGCTAACGACCTGATGGCGGATGTGGGCGTTGTCGCGATGAGATGCTTGCGGCGATTGAGTCGAAAGCCATGAAAAAAGAGCGCGATGCCGCCGACCACACCGCCTGCCAATAACAGCAGGCCATCATCAAGCTTCCCGACCCAGTGACCTTTCGCGATGACTCGCCGAAGGCTTTCCCCTATCAATAACGCAATGAGGAGCGACACGATGACAGCGATGGTCACCCAATAGA
>JBDUAJ010000086.1:0-10698 GCA_040004695.1 Nitrospirales bacterium
ATGAGTCCTCAGTTCATCACTCAGCGTTCATCGTTGAGCGTTCCCTTCCCTCAGCCATTTATTTGTCCTTTCTTCTTCCCGTTCATCGTTCTCTTCTGTATCGGACCGGATAAGCTGCTGTACCCAAATCGATACGGTTTTTCACCTGCCGCTGACAACCCGACCTAGGACCTATTCTGCTCTCTCATCTATTTCATTCCATGATTCAATGACTTTTGCATAGGGCTGATAGCAAAGTAGATTAATAATCATGGGGCATCTTCCTTGCTCCCATCCCTGGTCATAACCCCACGTTGGCAACAAAATATTGGAGGGAGTTATGGACTGGGCACTGATTACCTGGGGCATCTTAATCGGAATGGTCGGATTGTTGTGGGTCATGGTGGTGGCCTCCGTTCAGGAGGACACTGCGGTGTCTCATTCGGATGGCGCGAGCGACCAGATCGAGACCGCCGACGAGGCAGGGCCGCGTCAAGAGCAGTATGAACACCATGCGGCGGCATAGACACATCCGTACTATGGAGTAGAAAGGAGAAGGTCGTGAATCCTACATCGACCCTAGATCAAAGCACGTCCGAAGCCCCCTGTCATTCACTCAACCAGCATGGGCTTGAGTGCGATTGGCTTTCAAGAGAGACGACCCCCGCCTCGGATACTCCACCTCATGCTTCGCCACACGATCCGATGGTTCTCAAGCCGGTGAAGCGGAGATCTGTCCAACGCAAGCGGCTGACCGTTTCTCTCCCGATTGAGCTGCTGGAACGTTCACGGAATACCGTCTATTGGACAAAGGGTCTCACTTTAGCGCGGCTCTTAGAGCAGGCATTAACCACCATCTTGGATCAACGGGAACGACTGAACGGGCAGCCGTTCACACGGCGACTTGAAAACCTCAAAGGCGGGAGACCCCGGAGTTCAGACCGGGAATTCGATTAGGGGCTCTTTAGAGCCATGTGACAGGCGTGACGGGCAAAGGTGCGATCGTGCCGGCCATGGGTGTGCAGGGAAGAGGGGTGGTGGCGGACGATGTACGTGTTGTCTCCGATCGGGGCGTCAGGCGTCGGTAATCGTGACTGATCCGAGGGTCTATGCAGAATGGTAGCGTAGCGACAAAAGCCGATATCCTGGTCGTCGACGACGATCCGGATATTTCTCAAGCCTTATTGGATTTTCTCCAGTATGACGGATATCACGTCGATCTTGCGGCAACGGGATTCGAAGCGCTGGCCAGATCGAAACAGCTACCCTATTCGGCCGTCATCCTGGATCTTGGACTTCCCGATCTCGACGGGCTCGTGGTGCTGAAAAAACTTCAGGAGCACGATCCTGAGCTTCCCATCATTATCTTAACGGCGTTTACTGCGCCCGAAAGAACGGCTGGAGTAGTCGGCCAGGGCGCGTTTGCGCTCTTAACGAAGCCTTATAATCGAGAGCAATTGAGAGGAACGCTTCGTCGCGCCATTGGCGTGAAAGTGCTGGCTACCCGGGTCGAAACAGCGGAGAGCGCACTGAGCGCGAGCGAAAACCGGTTTCAGTCGGTCGTGCAATCGACGACCGATACCATCGTGCTCGCTGATGGGCGAGGCCATATTTTGTTCTGGAACAAGGCGGCTGAGCGCATGTTTCTCTACTCCGAACAGGAGGCTCTTGGACAATCGCTGACGACGATCATGCCGGCTCGCTACCGTGACGCGCATGAACGGGAGATGGCGGCCTTTCGATCGACCGGCGAATCCCGAATCATGGGAACATCCGTCGAGCTGCAAGGGTTGAGAAAAGATGGGATGGAGATTCCCATTGAGCTGTCTCTCGGAACATGGAGTATCAGTGGCGACACCTACTATTGCGGCATCATTCGCGACATCACCGAGCGTAAGCGGATGGAACAAGCCCAAGCCGAACAGGTACGGTTGGCCACGCTGCAGGAATTGATCCTGAACTCTGCCGGTGATGGCATTTACGGACTCGATATGCAAGGAAGTACGACGTTTGTGAATCCGGCTGCCGCGCGCATGCTGGGCTGGACCAGAGAGGATTTGATCGGGCGCCCCATGCACTCGACGCTGCATTATTCCAAAGCGGATGGCGCGCCGTATCCTGCCAAGGAATGCCCGATTTATGCGGCGATCAAAGACGGAAAGCCCTATTCTATGGACGAAGAGGTGTTTTGGAGGAAGGATGGTAGTTGCTTCCCGGTCGAATATATCAGTACGCCGATTCTTGAACTGGGAACGGTGGTGGGAGCCGTCGTCATCTTCAAAGACATTACTGAGCGCAAATCCATGGAATTGGCCCTACGGGACAGCGAAGAGCGGTTCCGCCAAGTGACGGAGCATATTCTGGATGTGTTTTGGATGACGGACCTCGAAAAGAATCGAATGCTCTATGTCAGTCCCGGGTATCAAGAAATCTGGGGTCGCTCCTGCGAGAGCCTCTATGCCTCGCCCCAGTCCTGGCTGGACGCCATTCACCCGGATGACCAGGATCATATACGCCAAGCCTCAACGATGCGCCAGGTTCTCGGCCAGTACGCGGAGCAGTATCGGATCATACGTCCGGACGGCTCCATTCGGTGGATCCGGGACCGGGCTTTCCCGATACGGGACGCCTCAGGAACGGTCTATCGGATTGCGGGAATCGCACAGGACATTACTGAACTGAAGCGCGGCTCGGGCTGGTAGACCGCGGCGGGCCCCTTCAGATATCCTCCGCCCAGTGAGGTCAGATTGGTCCTCGATTCCTGCGCCACCCAGAAGACCGGCGTGATGGGTCAATGTGCCGCTATCCTGACAGGATGGTGGTGCGTCGCTGTGGTCGTTGCCCTTCTCTCGTGTGCCTCACCTTCGCCTCTCGCCGCCTACGACATTGCCATCCTGAAGTCGTCAGATATCGCCGCGTATAACCAGGCTGTCTCGGGCTTGCAAGCGGAACTGGGCGATACGGCCACGCTGACGGTCTATGACCTGGAAGGCGATGTCACGCGCGGTAAAAAGCTCGCACGAAAAATTCGTGCATCCGACACCGTCCTGGTTATCGCGGTCGGGTTGAAAGCCGCGTTGGCGGCGAAGGTCGAAATTGTCGATACCCCTGTCATCTATTGCATGGTCCTCGATCCGGAGAAGTACGATCTCCGAGCCCCGAACCTGACCGGCATTAGTCTGCGCGTTCCGATCGAGCGTCAATTCAACACCATCCACGCACTCGTCCCGACGCTGAAGCATCTTGGCGTGCTCTACGATTCGGAGAAGACCGCGGCTCTCGTGGAGGAAGCGCGCCGCGTCGCAGCGCGGCTTGGGCTCGAATTAATCGAACACAAGGTTCGTTCCGAAAAGGAGCTGCCGGCTGCCATCCGGGCACTTCTTCCGAAAGTGGAAGGATTGTGGCTGGTCCCCGATAGCACGGTGCTGACGGAAGAATCGATTCGATTCGTATTGGGTGTGGCTCTCGATCGAAATGTGCCGGTCATCGGGTTCTCCTCGGAATTCGTACGGAACGGCGCCTTAGCGAGTTTGTCCATTCAGCCTGAAGACATTGGCCGCCAAGCGGCCATCATTGCTCAGAAAATCCTCAAACAGTCAGAGCGCCCCGTTCTGATTGTGGCACCGGATCGTATCCGGTTATCCGTGAATTTGAAGACGGCAAAATATCTTGGGCTCACGTTGCCTCCTGATATCATCAAGCGGGCGGATGAAGTGTACTAAAGGCTCGATTTATGGATAACACCGTGATCAGTCATGGCGGACCGATGCGAGGAGTGCGCAAGGGATTTTTGAGTTTGCGCACCAAACTGGTGCTGTTCATCAGCCTGATTATTATCAGCGCCTGTTCGGGCCTCAGTTGGTACTTTATTCTTCAGCAAGCCGAGACGATGACTCGATCCCTTCTTGAGACGGGAACGATCCTGGTGAAGAACCTTGCGCACAACAGTCGGTATGCGGCGATCATCGAAGATCGGGTCGTTCTGGAGGAATATATTGCCGGCGTGCTGGAGGGTGAGGAAGTCGTCTACGCCGTCATCACGGCTGCCAATGGGTCGGTGTTGGCCAGTGCCACAAAAGGACGATTGTCAGCTCGAAACAGCATCACGCGTGTGTCGAAGAACTCGTTATATCCGAGTCGTACTCTGACGGACAGGCTATTACATTCAGCTGCTCTCGACCCCATGATTGAGTCCTTTGCGGAGGAAGGTGGCGCTGAAACCATTTATGATGTTGGTATGCCGATCCTCAGGCGGCCGACCCCTCAGAGTCCTGCCACCCCATTGCCGTTTTCGCTGGAGCAACTCGAAGCCCGGTCGACCAAGCAGGTACAGCCTGACGCGGAGGCGAAGGTCTTAAGCGTGGTGCAGATCGGGTTGACGCGCACCAAGATGCAGCAAGCGCTCAACGGCGCCGTGCGCAACGTCATGCTGATTACGATCCTCATTATTCTCGTCGGGATTGCGACGACGATTGTTCTCGCAGATCGGATTATCACGCCGCTCAAGCATTTGGCCTCCGTGGCAAAACGGGTGGCGGAGGGCGATCTGGTGGCGTCGGTAGAGCCGAGTACGCGCGATGAAGTCGGAGAACTTGCCGGACTCTTCAATCGTATGACGCAGTCTCTGAAAGAGCGCGATCAAGCCAATCGATCCCAGCTGAATCAACTTCGAACGCTCAATCGTACGGGTACGGCGATTATTTCCACATTGGACATCGATAAGCTGCTGAACGTTGTCCTGGAGCTCTTGATGGAGAATCTCGGCTATCGGCGCGTGCTCTTGATGCTGTATGACTCGCATCGGCAGGTGGCATATGGGGCCCGGATGTCCGGCGTATCGTCGGACGTCGAGCAAGCCGGTCGTCTCTTGGAAATGCCCATTCACGATGACGGGAGCATTCATGCCGATCTCCTCCTGCGTGGCCGTGGCGTCTTGATCAAGGATGTCGAGTCCGTCGCCGATCGTATCTACCCTCCGATCCTTGCCATGGCGCGTGGAGAGGGCATGACCAGTTTTATCGCCGCCCCATTAAAGAGTAGCCAGCGGATCATGGGATTGATCGCAGCCGATCGTGGTGAGGCCCCCTGTCGACAGGAAGATTTGGATCTCATGTTGACGATTGCCACTCAAGTGGCCGTGGCCATCGACAATGCCCAAGCGTACCAGGATCTCGAAGAGCTCACCCAAACGTTGGAGCATCGGGTGCAAGATCGTACCCGTGAGCTTCAAGCGGCCAACGAAAAGCTCCAAGAGCTGGATCGCCTCAAATCCGCATTCGTCTCGATCGTGTCCCATGAGCTTCGGACACCCATGACCTCCATTAAGGGGTATATCGAGAACATGTTGGACGGGCTGACGGGCGCGCTGAGCGATCGTCAGTCCTACTATTTGGGGCGGGTCAAATATAATGTCGAACGATTGACCCGCATGATTAACGATCTGTTGGACCTGTCCCGCATTGAAGCCGGACGGGTGGAGCTCACGCTTGCGCCACTGGCGATCGCCGAACTTGTGCCTGAAATTGTAGAATCATTGCAGCCGGTCGGCCAAGCGAAGTCCGTTACAATCCGGCACTGGCATAAAGGCGGATCGGTCCAGATTAGTGGGGACCGGGATAAACTCCATCAAATTTTGACGAATCTTATTCAAAACGCGGTCAAGTTTACGGCTTCAGGTGGACAGATCCGTGTCGAGACCAAGATGATCGCGGGCGGCTTTGTTCAGTTTTGCGTGGCCGATACAGGGTCCGGGATTCCCCCTCACGAACTCGCCAAGATCTTTGAACGCTTCTATCGTGGAGAGGCGATCCAGGTGGAGCAGCGTGGCGCCGGCCTCGGATTACCCATTACGAAAAGTCTGGTCGAGTTGCATGGAGGGAAGATTTGGGTTGAAAGCGTTACCGGCCAGGGCAGCCGATTCTATTTCACGATGCCGATCGCCTCGCTGTCGTCATGAGACAATCATCCCTACGTTCTTGTACCTGTATCCTAGCGGATAAAAATGGTATTCATTCCGATACTGCTTCATCCAACCAAATCCTTCCTTTCTTCCGGCGCTCTCATAGCCATCGAGGTTCCCTATGATTTCAAAAGGATGGTCGTTCCAGGGCGGCTCTCAGTCCTAGATCCATATGGCACGTCCGTTGCGTGACATCGGGCATGCACCTTTCACTCCGATGAAGAATCACGGCTACACATTGCAGTGAGGACCACATGAGTCCCATGACAGACGGCGGGTTCGATCAATCGATTCTCATTGTCGATGATGATCCGGATATTCGCGAAGGCCTCGGAGATATGTTGCAGCATGAAGGCTACCGTGTACACCTCGCGGGGACGGGGGGAGAAGCGATTCGAGAAGCGAATGAGGCGCATTACGGCGCGGTGATTTTGGACATCGGATTGCCCGATCTCGATGGGCATGCCGTTCTTCGCGCGATCAGCCAAGCGGATCCGCAGTTACCGGTGATCATTCTCACAGGAAATGGGACTGAACAGAATACCATAGAGCCTATGACGCGAGGGGCCTTTGCCTATGTGGTGAAACCATACAGTTCCGCGGAGGTCAAGGCGGTGATTCGGCGGGCATGCGGCGTACGAGCCATGTCCGTCAAGGCGGAGTATGCCGAACATGCGCTCAGCGAAAGCGAAGAACGATTCCGCTGCATCGTGCAATCCACCTCGGATGCGATCGTGATTGCCGAGGGCAACGGCACGATTGTCTTCTGGAATCGAAGCGCCCAGCGGTTGTTCCTCTATGAGGATGAGGAGGTCCAGGGTCAACCGTTGACGATGATTATGCCGGCTCGTTATCGAGAGGCGCATCAACGCGGTTTGGAGCGTGTGACGTTGACCGGCGAATCACGCATGATCGGTCGTCCGACTGAACTGTGCGGACTCCGAAAAGATGGGACCGAATTTCCGTTGGAACTGTCCCTCGCCGTCTGGAAGACCACAGAGCGCACGTGTTTCGGCGGGATCATCCGCGACATCACGGAACGCAAGCGCGCGGAAAAGGCCCAAGCCGCTCAGTATGCCGTGACGCGGGCGCTGGCCGGGGCCGCGACCTTTGCCGACGTCAGTTCCACGATTTTACAGGCGATTTGTGAAGGACTGGGCTGGGATATCGGAACGGTATGGAATGTCGATGAGCCGGCCGGCGTGCTGCGTTGTCGGGACCTGTGGCTTTCACCCGGCATAGACGCTCATTCCTTTGTCGCATCCACACGAGGGACGTTCTTTCAGAAGGGGGCCGGACTGCCGGGTCGTGTCTGGGCCAGCGGAGAACCGGCCTGGATCGCAGATGTGATGCAGGATTCGAATTTCCCACGTGCCCCCTGGGCGGCGCTCGCGGAGTTACATGGCGCGTTGGCCTTTCCCATCAAGTTGAACGGTGCAGTGCACGGCATCTTGGAATTTTTCAGCCGTGAAATTCGTCAACCGAATGACGATCTGCTGCAGATGTTGGGCGCAATGGGAAGCCAGATCGGGCAGTTCATGGAACGTCGACGAGCGCAGAAAGCGTTGCATCGTGCCTACGATAGGCTCGACGCCATCCTCGTGTCCCTGCCGTGCTCGATTTTGATTGTCGATGAAGACCTGCGAGTCGCCTACGCCAACCCTCAGGCGAATGCGCATCTTCGCCCTGAACTGGCGACCCTGACCGGCAGAGGCCTTCAGGAAGTCTTTCCGCTCCCGGCCTACCAGCGGGCGCAATTGGTGCAAGATCTCCAGTCCGCCGCGTTCCATGGAACGTCCATGGAAGAACGTGACATCGAAATCTGCAAACACGTCTATCGCTATCGTCCTTTTCCGGTCACGTTGAACAGCAATCCACGGCGGCAGGCCGGTCTGGTCATGTGGGATGTGACGGAGCAAAAGCAGCTCCAGGATCAACTGATCCAAGCCGAAAAACTGTCCAGTCTGGGAACGCTGGTGTCGGGGATGGCGCATGAAATTAATAACCCGGTGCAAGGCATTCTCGGGATGGCCGAGATTATTATGCAGGAAGATGACCATGAGAAGGTGAAGGAGTATGCCCGGGATATCGTCGAGTGCTCCACACACGTCGGGGAAGTGGTGCGAAATTTTGCCTGTTATGCCCGTCCGGCCTCGCGAGACGGCGAAATCGATCTTGATGTGTGTGAGCGGATTGTGGAAGCGTTGCGGTTAGTTCAGCGGTGCCCCCAATTCGGGCATGTGATGGTGGTTACCGAATTTCAACCGACACCGAGATTTCGAGCGCGTCGGACGGAAATCGATCAAATTTTCGTGAATTTAATCAGCAACGCGGTGGAAGCCATGAGCGGCGCCGGACGGCTGACGTTGCGCACCTGCCTCCGCGACGACACGGTCACCGTTTCCATTCAGGATACGGGGTGCGGCATTCCTCCGCATTTGCTGGGAAAGATTTTTGACCCGTTCGTCACGACCAAGGATCCCGGCAAAGGGACGGGGCTAGGATTGAGCATTGTCTACAAGATCGTCGCCAAGTACGGCGGGCGAATTGCGGTCGAAAGTGACGAAGGGAAGGGCAGTACATTCACCGTCGAGTTTCCCCATCACACGAGCCTAACTTAGAAGGAGGTGCACCATGACGACCGTCACCCATTCAGCAGAAGGTAACCGACAAGGCCGGATACTGGTCGTAGACGACGAGGCTCAGGTGCGAAAACCGATCTCACTCATGCTCGCGAAAGACGGGTATGAGGTCGTGGAGGCGGCAGACGGAGAAGAGGCGATTGAGGCGTTACGATCAGGCGATAATCCGTTAATGGTCGATACCGTGCTCTGTGACATTCGCATGCCAAAAGTGAACGGGAAGGAAGCCATCGCGTATTTTCGAAACCAGTTTCCCGGCGTGCCGATCGTCGTCATGACGGGCTATCCGGACGTCGAATTGGCCGTTTCATTAATGCGCCAAGGCGTCCGCGACTATCTCATCAAGCCTGTGACGAAGGAAGAACTGCTGAGCGTGATTCGGAAATCAGTGGATCAGCACATCGTGTTGAGAGATCAGTTTGCGGTATGATTGAAGACAAGCTGTCAGCGATCAGCCTTCAGCCATCAGTTTCAGGACAAAAGAAAGAAGCGAAAACGCAATATTCTTTCTAAGCTGAGTGCTGACGGCTGATCGCTGAGTGCTACGGCCGCCTCGGCAAGAGCGCCTTCAGTCCAAAGTAGCCGAAGGCATCCTTCAGGTTGGAATACAGGCGCTTAATAGACCCCATCTCTTGGTTCGTCACATATTCCAGGGTGAGCACCGCCCGCTCTTCACCCTCTCCTAATGGCGTGACGGCGTGCCAGAGTTTATCGCCGTTGAAAATCACCACCGTACCGGGCTCGGTGGCGAGCTGCAGTTCTTTCATCTGACGCTGGGGGGTATCCTTGTAGAGTTGGCAGACCAGCCGACACGACGGGGAGCGATCCACGAGTCCCATCAGGATGGTATAGCGGGCGCCCTTATAGTACGACGTGTCATAGTGAAAGCCGATATGGTCGCCGGGCTCCGTATAGTAATACAAGGCGCATGCATGGGGATCATTCTCGGGACAGAGCATGAGGCGGGCTCCAACCAGGCGACTTAAAAAATCCATGAAGGCCGGTGATCGATAGAGCCCCACAAGCGTCGGCGCGTGCTCCCGGACCGTATAATAACTGACGCTCCCGCCTTTTTTGTGCCCCGGGATGTAATTACGATTGAGCTGTGGTTTCAGGTCTTGGACAGAGGGCAGCAAACACTCCTCGACCACCGAGGGAGAGAGGAAGTGGGGGAGGCAGATGAATTCATTCTGATCCCAATACTGCTGCCGTACCTGTTCAAAGTCGAGCGCAGCGATCGCCTGCTGGACGGCTTCCGAGATCCCTTTCGTGCTCGTCGCGATCATGCGCGTCCCTTTCGTTAACCGTTATTCGTTAATCGTTATTCGTGAGGTCTTGCATGTAGCGATGAACGGCTTAATGATCTGTGTCTGCCGTTTAACGATGCACGTACAACGATTCACGTCTTTCACGGCGGACTCAGCGTGGGTGCTTTGATCACTTCAACTCCGATCGGCACCTTAAACACAAACAGATCGCTCTTTAGCCCCGTATTCGGTTTGAGACTGCTAAATGCAAACGTGGAGATGTTGCCGCTGATTTCGTGTATGGTGACAGCCTTAATGAAGTAGCTTTTAGGGTGAACTTCGAGCACCAGTTTCGACACGGACCGTGACGCGTCCGGTTCTGTCGATTTGGGGGTCAGCGTGATGAGCGGAAGTCCGCTTTCTCCTCGCTCTCCTCCGCGGGTGGATTCAATCTCGAATTCTTCATCGATCTTGGCGACGCCCTGAAGCAATTGCAGCGGCGCTTGAGACGCGGCCATCTGCGTCAGTTTTCCCACTAACACTTGCTTGTGCTCGGGCACATACATCATCACTTCATTCCGATTCACATATATCTCTTCCACCGTCGGGTCCCGGTAATCCCAACGCAGTAAGCCGGGCTTCTTGATCAACATCCGCCCACTCGACGTTAATGGTGTCGCAAAACCTTCAATGCGCGTCGTCTGCTGAAAATCCGCCTGCAAATCCTTCGTCTGTTCATACCGCGCCTGCAACTTCTTCACGACCTCCAGCACTTCCTTCTGTTCCTTACTTATTTCATTCCCCTCGTCAGCCGCTTGACTTTTCGTCAATACAAAAGGATTAACATGAAGGGCTATAAGCGTGAGCATGA
>JBDUAJ010000087.1:0-10697 GCA_040004695.1 Nitrospirales bacterium
CGCCGGAAACGCAATGATAGACGAGGCAAAAATAGGCGGGATCACACCCGCCGTATTGATTTTGAGCGGAATATGGGTGCTTTGCCCGCCATAGACCCGCCGCCCGATCACACGCTTGGCATACTGAACAGCTATTTTTCTCCTCCCGCTTTCGAGGAAGACAATGGCGGCGACCACGCCGAGCATGACTGCCGTCAGCATCACTAACAGGAGGAAGCTGAGCTGCCCAATCTGATACAGATCGTAGGTCTGAGCCACGGCATTCGGGAGCCGCGCCACAATACCAGCGAAGATAATAAGCGAAATGCCATTCCCGATACCGCGCTCGGTAATTTGTTCGCCGAGCCACATCAAAAAGGCGGTGCCGGCAGTCAGGGTGATCACCGTCATAAGACGAAATGCCCACCCTGGCGTCAATACAAAGGCGCCTTGATTCATCCCTTCCAGTCCGACCGCAATGCCGAATCCCTGGATCAGGGCAATGCCGATCGTGCCGAAACGGGTATATTGGATAATCTTTTTACGACCGCGCTCACCCTCCTTCGCCAGTTTCGAGAGATGCGGAATGACGACAGTCAACAACTGTAAAATGATCGAGGCGCTGATGTAGGGCATAATGCCCAGCGCAAAAATCGTCAGTCGTGACAGCGCCCCTCCAGAGAATATGTCTAAAAACCCGAGGAGCGCGCCTCCCTCTTTCTGAAGAAACTTGGCCAGCTCATCGTTGTTGATGCCTGGGGTCGGTACGTGAGCCCCGATACGATACACTGCGAGCATCAGCAGTGTAAAAAGAATCCGGATCCGCAGCTCCGGGATCTTAAAAATGTTTTGAAAGCTCGTGGCGAGTCGCTCAAGCACCGGCGATAACCTCAGTCCGCCCGCCGGCAGCCCTGATCTTTTCCTCCGCTGACTTGCTGAATTTGTGGGCTTGGACGACAAGTGGTCTAGTCAACTCACCCTGGCCGAGGATCTTAATCTTCTGGCGCTTCTTTTTAATGAGTCCGGCATCGACCAACACCTGAGGCGTTACCTCCGACACTTCCCCGAGATTGGCGAGCGATTTCAGGTTGATCACGGCATAAGAGATGCGGAAAATATTTGTAAACCCGAACTTTGGTACGCGGCGGGCCAAAGGCATCTGGCCACCTTCAAACCCGGGACGTTTGCCCCCTCCTGACCGGGCCAACAATCCCTTATGTCCTTTGGTCGCTGTCTTCCCATGTCCAGACCCAGGGCCTCGGCCGATACGTTTTCTTCGTTTATGCGCTCCAGGGGATGGAGCTAATTCAGAGAGTTTCATAATGTTTTTACATCCAGCAAATAGACGACTTTATGTATCATCCCTCGGACTTGTGGTGTATCGGGTCTCGTTACGGTGGCGTGCACCTTTCGAAGACCCAATCCCCGCAAGACCAGACGGTGGCGAGACGGCGTGCCAATCGGACTCCGCTTCAATGTAATGGACAAACCCGGGCTTTGCGTGTGACGAGCTGGCATGATTACCCTACCTGTTCAAGACCGCTTCGACGGATGCGCGCGACCTCTTGTGGATCTCTGAGCTGACAGAGACCGTCAATCGTCGCCCGAACCGTGTTAAATGGATTGCCGCGGCCTAATGTCTTGGCGATAATATTTTGCGCTCCCGCCAATTCGACGACCGCTCGGACTGCACCGCCGGCGATAATGCCGGTGCCCGGAGCAGCTGGTTTCAAGAGGACGTGTTCAGCTCCGAATAACCCATGCACGACATGCGGAATAGTTTGTTCCTTGAGCGGAATATGGACCAAATGTTTCTTGGCTTGCTCCACCGCCTTGGAAATAGCTGCGGGAACTTCGGCGGCCTTCCCTTTACCGATCCCCACCCAGCCCTGGCCATCTCCCACTACGACCAGCGCACAGAAGTTGAACCGCTTCCCGCCCTTCACCACCTTGGCGACGCGGTTGATAAACACGACCTTGTCTTTCAAACTGAGTTCTTCAGGGTTTACTCTCACGCAGTGCCCCTTTTCTATCAAATAAGACAGTGAACATGGTGCTCAAAAAGGATATTCAGCGAGGCCGCAGGTGAGAAGCAACCGGAGCCGTACCCTCGGGGGTACGTTATGGATTGTTTCGAACCGAGAACAAAGCTGAGAGCCCTTTTCAGCATCATGCTAAAACTTCAGACCGCGCTCACGAGATGCTTCCGCCAATGCCTTTATGCGGCCATGAAAAAGACGTCCCCCACGGTCAAAGACGACGGCTTCCACATTCGCCGCTTTCGCCCGATCAGCCAATGTATGACCGACTGCTTTCGCGGCGTCCATGGGCTTACTTGAGGTGAAGGCAGACTTCACATCTTTATCCAACGTGGAAGCCGCGGCCAAGGTCTTGCCGTTGATATCGTCGATAATCTGGGCATAAATGTGTTTTTTACTTCGGAAGACGCTCAAGCGTGGTCTGGCCAATGCCCCAAATATGCGTTGACGTACCCGCCGCTTTCTTCGTGCTAGTTTGTCAGCTTTCTCATTCGTCAGCATAAGTTCAACCTACTTTCCCGTCTTGCCTTCCTTCTTGCGAAGCGTTTCACCGGCATATCGAATGCCCTTTTGCTTATAGACATCAGGCGGTTTAATGGCGCGGAGATCTGCCGCGGCTTGACCCACCTTTCGCTTGTCGCTTCCCTTGATAGTAATAATGGTCTGTTTGTCGACCTTTGCTTCCACACCCGACGGCAGTTCGTAGACGACCGGGTGGGTATAGCCTACATTCAAATTGAGACTCTTGCCTTGCACCTGAGCCTTATAGCCGACCCCGGTAATCTCCAGTGTGCGTTCATACCCTTTGGTGACCCCGACCACCATATTGCTCAGCTCAGCGCGCGCTAAGCCATGCAAGGCTCTCATTTTTGGTTCATCGCCGGCCCGATTGACCTGCACATGCCCATCGGCCACTGCGATTGAAAGATTTTGAACCAGCGGCCACTCCAAACGGCCCAACGGTCCCTTCACAGAGACGGTCTGGCCACTGGTGTTGACCTCGACTCCCTTAGGGATAGGAATTGGTTTGCGTCCGACCCGCGACATAGTTAAGCCCTTTACGATCCAATATTTCGATTGTCTGTCCGAGGTTCATTGCCTCAGCATCTACCGGCCTAGAGTTATTTGGCTGTTACCAAATCTGGCACAGCACTTCTCCACCGAGCCCGGCACGTCGAGACTCTTGGTCCGTCATAAGCCCCTTGGAGGTGGAGACAATGGACAGTCCCATCCCGTTGAGCACTCTCGTCAATTCACGGCAACCCACATACACGCGCTTTCCGGGCCGACTGATTCGGCGGATGCCGGTGATCACCGATTGTCCCTCACCGAAATACCGCAACTGAACTTTCAGGATGGGATGGCCATCAGCCTGCTCACGCTCATACTGACTGATAAAGCCCTCTGCTTTTAACACACGCAGGACCTCCATCTTGAGCTTGGAAGCCGGCACCGTTATGGAAGCATGGCCGCGGCCCAAGGCATTGTGAATGCGCGTCAGAAGGTCAGCAATCGGATCCGTCATCATAATGTCACTCCAACTTTAGCGGTCAGCGCCCAAGGATCAACCCGACAATCCATCAATCGCGAGGGATAGCGGGAGAGACCCCATTCTCTCTTTACCAACTTGACTTTCTGACTCCAGGAATTTCGCCCTTCAAGCTCAGAAACCGGAAACAGATCCGGCACAGGCGGAAACGACGGAGAAATCCTCGCACGCGCCCGCACTGAGGGCAACGATTGTAATTACGCGAGCTGAACTTTGATGGAATTGCTGCTTTATTTCGTAACGCTTTTCTCGACACCGTGCACTCCGTTTCCTAAATGGAAATGTGTCTATGCTCTAAAAGGCATCCCCATGTGGCGAAGCAGAGCCTTGCCTTCATCATTGGTGTTGGCCGTGGTTACAATCGTAATGTCCATTCCATGAATGGAGGCCACGCTGTCGTACTGAATCTCGGGGAAAATTAATTGCTCTTTCAGCCCTAAGGTATAATTTCCCCGACCGTCAAATGCCTTCGGGGAGACGCCTCGAAAATCTCGAATGCGAGGGAGCGCGAGCGACACGAGACGATCGAGAAACTCATACATCCGATCATTGCGAAGTGTAACCTTGGCACCGATCGGCATCCCTTGACGAAGCTTAAATCCGGCAATGGCTTTCTTCGCCTTGGTTACCACCGGTCGCTGGCCCGTAATAATGCCCAATTCAGTCACAGCGCTTTCCAGCAGTTTCACATTTTGGATGGCTTCTCCCATCCCCACGTTCAAGACGACTCGCTCAACCTTCGGCACCTGCATGGGATTTTTATACCCAAACTCATTCATCAAGGCCGGCACGATCTGATTGCGATATGTCTCCCTCAACCGTGGCGCGATTTTCGGCTCATCTTGAGCCTTCGCACCCTTGCTTGGCACGGCACCTTCAGGCCGAAGTTCTTTCTTCTGACCCGCGGCCTCCTTCTTCACTTTTTTCTCAGAGGCCTTACCGGCCGATGGTTTTTCCGTCTTGGCCATCGTACCCTTCCCTTATGTCCGTTCGATGACTTCTTGGCATTTCTTGCAGATGCGAACCCGCCGCCCGTCATTCAATTGCTTCATACCCAGCCGAACCGGCTTGCTACAATTGCCGCAGAGAAACATGACGTTGGCGAGAGCAAGAGGCGCTTCACGCTCGATGATTCCGCCTTGCTTCACCTTTTGATTCGGCTTCGTGTGCCGCTTGATCACATTCAGCTTTTCCACGATCACCTTGCCGTCATTCAGATGAATCGACAGGACCTTCCCGGTCTTCCCGCGTTCACGACCGGTCGTGACCATGACCGTATCACCCTTTTTAATCTTCGTTTTGGCGACTGATGCGCTCATCTGATATTCCTTCGCTACAACACTTCAGGGGCTAACGAGATAATCTTCATAAACTTCTTCCAGCGCAACTCTCTGGCCACCGGGCCAAAAATACGGGTCCCAATCGGTTCACCTTGGGCATTGATCAAGACACACGCGTTCCGATCAAACTTAATGTAGGAGCCATCTTCTCGTCGAACCCCTTTGGTTGTCCGAACGATCACGGCCTTGCTCACATCACCCTTCTTCACCGTCGCCTGCGGGATGGCTTCCTTCACGGCCACCACGACGATATCGCCGAGCGACCCATACCGACGCTTGGATCCACCCAAGACGTGAAAGCACATGACTTGTTTGGCGCCGGAATTATCTGCCACATCGAGATAGCTATAATTCTGAATCATGATTCAGACTGGCCTCGCTCCATGACTTGCACCACTCGCCAATGCTTCTCTTTGCTGATCGGCCGGGTCTGTATCAGCTTGACCCGGTCGCCCATCTTGCACACATTTTCTTCATCGTGCGCCTTCAGCTTGGTCACGCGTCGCATGACCTTGTGATACATGGGATGCCGTACGAACCGATCCACGGCCACCACGACGGTCTTGTCCATCTTGTCACTTACCACATTCCCGAACCAACTCCGTCGCTTTTCCGATCGCTCGCTCATGATCCACGCCCTCTGCTAGCTATCATTTTTTGGGTCAAGACCGTCTTCACTCTCGCTAAGTCACGACGAGTCTGACGGATCTTCATTGGATTTTCGATCCGGCCGGTCGCGAGTTGAAAACGCAAATTAAAGACCTCTTGCTTCAGTTGTCGCTCTTTTTCCTGCAGTTCGACGTCGGCCATCGCTTGAAGTTCTTTTACGTCCATCAAATTTCTCCACGCACAACAAACTTTGTAGCCACGGGCAGCTTATGGGCCGCCAATCGGAGCGCCTCATGCGCCACTTCCCGAGTCACGCCATCCATTTCGTAGAGAATTCTTCCGGGCTTCACGACAGCCACCCAATATTCAGGATTCCCCTTGCCTTTACCCATACGAGTCTCTGCTGGCTTCTTGGTAATCGGCTTATCCGGAAATATCCGCGTCCAGACCTGACCGCCACGCTTGACGTGTCGCGTGATGGCAATTCGGGCTGCTTCGATCTGGCGACTGGTCACCCAACCCGGCTCCAAGGCCTTGAGACCGAACTCGCCGAGCGTGATCTGTCCGCCGCGATACGCCTTTCCGCGCATGCGGCCCTTCTGTGTCTTACGAAACTTGACTTTCTTTGGTGCCAGCATGCGACTCTCTATCCTCTTTCAAATCCGCCTTCGCCCTTTTGAGGCTGAGTGAAAACAACTTCACCGCGATAAATCCAAGTCTTCACACCAATCTGTCCCATGGTGGTGTGGGCTTCTGCGAAGCCATAATCGATATCGGCCCTGAGCGTATGCAACGGCACCCGCCCTTCGCGATACCATTCGGTTCTGGCAATTTCAGCGCCTCCGAGCCGACCGGCGACATTAATGCGTATACCCTGTGCGCCCAGACGTTGAGCGGCCGCAATGCTCCGCTTCATGGCACGGCGAAATGCTACGCGCTTCTCAAGCTGAACCGCAATATTTTCACTCACGAGCTGCGCATCCAATTCAGGCTTCTTAATTTCCTTCACGGTAATATAGACCTGACGCCCGTATTGTTTTTCGAGCATCGCTTTTAATTTGTCGACCTCAGCCCCCTTGCGGCCGATAATGATGCCAGGACGAGCGGTATGAATGATGACACGGGTTTGATCACCTGAGCGCTCAATCTCCACACGCGAAACCCCCGCATGGTACAGTTTCTCCTTCACCACTTTCCGAATCGCAATATCTTCATGGAGAAGCTTGGCAAAGTCTTTCCCGGCGTACCACCGGGAACTCCAGGGTCGGCTATACCCGAGTCGATAACCAATTGGATGTGTCTTCTGTCCCATTGTGCTCCTGCTAACTATTTTCGACCGACCGAGTCCGGCGCTTCAACAACCACGGTAATATGGCTCGTTCGCTTGTGGATCGATGCAGCACGGCCCATCGCACGTGCTTGAAACCGCTTAAAGGTCGGCCCACAGTCGACGTAGGCACGAGACACCCACATGGATTCACTATCGCCAAGTTCCTTTTGTTCGGCATTCGCGACCGCAGACCGCAGGACCTTCTCGACCACCTTCGCGGCAGCCCTGGGTGTAAACTTCAGCATGGTCAACGCCTGCGAAACCTGTTGCCCGCGGATCATGTCAATCACCGGCCTCGCCTTTCGTGGTGCGACTCTGACAAACCGAAGAATTGCTTTCGCCTCAGCCATATCAACTCCGTTATTCGTTCGCCGTGAACCGTCGAGCAGTACGATGAACGTCCTACTTCAGCGCCACCGATTTTTCGGTTCTCGCTGCGCCATGCCCCTTGAAAAATCGTGTCGGAGCGAATTCGCCGAACTTGTGACCGACCATGTTTTCCGTCACGAAGACCGGGATGAATTTTTTCCCGTTATGAACTGCAAGGGTATTGCCGATCATTTCAGGAGTAATAGTCGACCGACGGGACCATGTCTTGATAATTTTGCGATCTTTGTTCTCATTCATCTGCTCAATCTTCTTGAGCAGATGATCGTCGACAAAAGCGCCCTTACTGACTGAACGCGGCATACGAGTCTCCGATTACTTCTTGCGTCGGGTGATAATAAACTTGTTTGTGGACTTGTTCTTTCTCGTCTTGTATCCCTTGGTCGGAACGCCCCACGGGGAAACAGGATGTGGGTTTCCTTGACCTGATTTTCCCTCACCGCCGCCGTGCGGATGGTCAACCGGATTCATGACGACGCCGCGCACATGAGGCCGCCGCCCCAGCCAGCGAGACCGCCCCGCTTTTCCGATTGAGATATTCTCATGATCTAAGTTGCCGACCTGCCCAACGGTCGCCATACAGGTCCCAAGTACGCGCCTCATTTCTCCTGATTTCAAACGGACCTGCACATAACCTTCCTCCCGACCCATGACTTGAGCAAAACCGCCGGCGCTACGAATTAATTGACCGCCCTTGCCTGGCTTCAGCTCAATATTGTGAATGGTCGTACCAAGAGGCATGATGGTCAACGGTAATGCATTGCCGGGTCGCACTTCGGCGGCAGGACCTGACTGAATCGTATCATTGACCTTCAGCCCGACCGGAGCCAGGATGTACCGCTTTTCTCCATCGACATAAGCCAGTAAGGCAATACGCGCGGACCGGTTCGGGTCATACTCGATTGCCTGGACACGGGCCGGAATTCCCATCTTATCGCGCTTGAAATCAATCACGCGGTACAATCGCTTGTGCCCACTCCCTCGGTAGCGAATGGTCATACGACCGTCGTTGTTCCGCCCGCCCGAACGATTATGAAACTTCGTCAGACTCTTTTCAGGCCTTTTTTCCGTGAGCTCCTCATTCGTGAGGACCATCATCGCCCGTCGCCCTGGAGAAGTCGGTCTATATTGTTTCAGCCCCATTGCCTTACCCTCTCTTTTTGCTGCTCGAGATGAGACTCAAAAAGGGTCGTCCGACCTGGCTCATACTGCGCGCCTCCATCGGACGCTTTCCCAAGGGCGCGGTGCGCGAGCAGGGAGCCAGAGTCATGCCTACACACCTTCATACATCTCCAGCTTTTCGCCTTCCTTCAATGTCACAATCGCTTTCTTCCAATCGGGTCGCTTTCCGGCAAACCGTCCCAAGCGCTTCATCTTCCCGGGAACATTCATCACATGAACACGCTCCACTCGCACCTTGAGCGCCGATTCCACGGCTCGTTTAATTTCGATACGGTTGGCATTTCCACGGACCACAAAGCCGACCTTATTACCTGATTCGCGCATCGCGGTTAATTTTTCCGTCAACAGTGGCGATACGAGAACATCCTGGTGATCGCGCTTCATGACCAAACCTCTTGCACGCGTGGCAATACACGCTCGGGAATCACGATCGCATGATAGCGAAGGACATCATACACATTGAGCGTTTCCGGCGTGACCAGCTTCACATCCGGGAGGTTTCTCGCCGCCCGCTCAAGCATCGTGCCTTCCTCGCCAAGGACGATCAATGTTGTTGCAGTCAAACCAAGGTGGGTCAAGGCCCGAGCCAACAGCCTGGTTTTCGGTTCGGCGAGAGACAAATCTGACACCACCACCACGGCGCCATCGGCCAGCCGTGCAGACAAAGCACTACGGAGAGCGGCGTGGTACTTCTTCTTCGGAATGCTATAGGCGTAGCTGCGGGGATGCGGCCCGAACACAATGCCACCGTGACGCCATACCGGAGATCGAATCGATCCCGCTCTGGCTCGACCGGTATGCTTCTGCTTCCATGGCTTTTTCCCGGAGCCGCTCACCTCGCCACGTCGCAAGGTCGACGCGGTTCCCTGCCGCTCACACGCTTGCTGCATCACCACAGCCGTATGCACCAGCTGCGGATCCGCCTTAACACCAAAGACCCCGTCATGCAATTCGACGGAGCCTACCTTTTTTTTGTTGAGATCGAGCACATCGACAATTGCCATGGTCAGCTCTTTTTTGATTTTCGAACGGTCACAAAACCACCTGTCGCTCCCGGAACGGCCCCGCTGATAAAAAGAAGATTCTCATCCGGACGGGCCTCAACCACTTTTAGACGTTGGACGGTCACACGCTCGCTCCCCATGTGGCCAGGCAGCGCCTTGTTTTTCCACACACGAGACGGATGGGAACTAGCTCCAATAGAACCGGGCGCGCGATGGAACATGGAGCCATGCGTTTCCGGCCCCCCGCGATAATTGTGCCGCTTCATGACACCCTGGAAGCCCTTCCCCTTGGAGACTCCTTCGACATCAACCCAATCACCCTTCTGAAATATATCCACCTTAAGCACCTGACCAAGCTCGACGCCACCCGTCTTCTCAAATTCCCTCAAACGCCGGCTGGGGGGAAGATTCGAGGTTTTCAAATGACCCAACTCCGGCTTGTTTAACTTTCTCGCGGGCACTTCATCAAACGCGAGCTGGACAGCCTCATACCCATGCTGTTCCTTTGTCATAATCGCTGAGATACGACACGGACCGGCCTGCACAACCGTCACAGTCGTCAAGCGCCCACCGTCGCCATACACCTGAGTCATGCCTAACTTTTTCCCGAGCAACCCGTTCGTCATGCCAGCACCATTTCTTCTTCAGGATGCTCAAAACAGTCATCCAATAAGGCCGCAGGCGAAGAAAGCCCGCAGGCGTACCAATATTTCACCCACCCAGCCCTGAGCCAGCCTAGGCTGGCTCTTTCCGCTGGGTACGTCGAGGATTTTTCTGAGCCGAGAACGAAGGTCGGGAAGGAGCGCGTCTTGGCGCGCTTGAGGTGGGCCGGGTGCCATAGCGCTGTTTTTAGCATCCTGTTCACAGCTTAATCTCCACGTCCACGCCGGCCGCCAAGTTCAGTTTCATCAACGCATCCATCGTCTCCGGTGTGGGCTCCATAATGTCGAGTAATCGCTTATGGGTTCGAATCTCGAACTGCTCTCGCGATTTTTTATCGACGTGCGTTGAGCGCTGGACCGTAAACTTTTCAATGCGCGTCGGCAGCGGAATGGGGCCGGCCACCTTGGCTCCACTGCGCTTCACCGTCTCCACGATCTCAGCCACGGACTGATCCAACACGCGATAATCGAAGCCCTTTAATCTGATACGAATCCGCTGATCAACCTTCACAATATCTCCTGCTGTTCTCGATCTATCGCCTGAAACTCAACCGCTTGCGCTACGCCACAATTTCGGTCACGATGCCGGAGCCGACGGTCTTGCCGCCTTCCCGCA
>JBDUAJ010000088.1:0-10678 GCA_040004695.1 Nitrospirales bacterium
AGGCCCATCAATCGGCTGGCTATGTCCCTCCAGAACGACACCATCATTGTCTTTCGTTCAGATAGGCCTGACTATTCCTGCTTCGGTTTGACCTGGTTGAGTATCGTGAGGCGGGATTGTGCATCTTGTGCGTAACTGCTGGCGGGATACTTGGTGGTGATTTCCTGATACAAGTCCTTCGCGTGTTGCAGATTGTTCTGCTGAAGAACCGGCCGCCTCACCATCTCGGCGGCGTGCACAGACGCAGTGACTTATTCGTGGCACCGTGCACCCTCAAATTGCGCGGTCTTGTAGAGTCCCTGCGCACCATTATCGGAACAGCTCACGGTGAACGTCGCGAGAAGTACAGCCAGGATTGTCGTGAGTCTCATGGGTGGCCCATCCTATCAATGAACGTGAGTTCCGCAATCCCCGACTTATCCAGGTCACCCTTCCCCGCGGCCACCAGGTGTTGGTACTGCTCCAAAGTCGCCTTGGCAAGCGGCAGCGACAGGCCGGCTGATTCTGCCAGCGCCAGGGCGATGCCGGAATCTTTGGCGGCATGGGCCGCTGAGAAGTAACAGTCATGTGCGCGGTGTTGCATATCTTCCCCGTCGGTCTCAAGCACCCTCGACGCGGCACCGGTCTGCACGAATACCTCGCGAAGCATGGTTAGGCTCAGCCCGAGCGCCGCACCGAGCCCGAGTCCTTCGGCGAGACCGGCCGTGTTGATATTCATGACCATGTTCACCAGCGCTTTGACCTTGGCCGCCTCACCGGCCAGGCCGATGTAGCGTAGGCTGGCGCTCAACGATTCGAGCAGCGGCTTGGCGGCTTCGAACGCCGCCGGCTTTCCTCCGCACATAAGATACAGCGTCCCGTTGCGTGCCTGCGTAATGCTGCTTGCCATGCAGGCTTCAAGACTTGCCCCGCCGTGTTGCTCAACCATCGCTTCTACTTCGACATGGACCTGAGGGGACAGTGTGGCGCAATTGATGAAGAGCCGGCCGTTGGCCTGTGACAGGAGGCTGTCCGCTTGATGGGGCTTAAAGATCTGACGCATGCCGGTATCGTCGCTAATCACCGTGAACACTGTATCGCTCGTCTCTGCCACACGCGCGGGCGTCTTTGCCGCTTCGCATCCGAGTTCATTCGCGAGGGACTGACCCTTCATGGAGTCGACGTCATACACGGCTGTGACGGCACAGCCCTTGTCCGCGAGCCGGCGTGCCATATTGGCGCCCATTCGTCCCACTCCCACTAGTCCGACACGAAATTGTGAGAGGCCCATCGACGTCTCCTCGCTGAGTGGACGCTACGAAAGTCGGCGAAGTCTAGCATAGGCCGTGACGATTGACGAGAATGCAGGGGCAGGTTGGAGCGGCTTCAGACAAGTGGAGCGAGTCGGGTCAAAAACAGCTGGAGTGATACCACCGAGCGATGCGAGGGAGCCGCTCTGCGACTGCCTCGCATCATTGTTCTTAA
This sequence comes from Nitrospirales bacterium, assembly GCA_040004695.1. Taxonomy (GTDB): domain Bacteria; phylum Nitrospirota; class Nitrospiria; order Nitrospirales; family Nitrospiraceae; genus JAICXS01. The sequence goes on from JBDUAJ010000088.1 coordinate 1,465, forward strand.
CGTGACGTTGTTTGGCTCGTCCGTCGTCGCCGCAGGTGCAGCATCGCGAACCCTGCCAGTCCGGAGCCCAAGAGAACAAGAGTGGCCGGTTCAGGATTTGTGATGACTGCCCCCTGCCCTCCGTCCGTCAGATTGTCCAATGTGGTGAGGCTTTGCGACAGGCCCGTGCCGAAGCTCAAGCTGCCGGAACCCGTATGGAGACTATAAAAAGTAGATCCCGCGCCGACCGTATAGCTATCGTTGAGGCCTTTCAGTTCGGCTGTCTGAATGTTGTCGCTGAAAAATCCTCCGACCGGGGCAAATCTGATACTGACATTGAAGTCACCCGACGCATGAAAAGCAGAATCGGGAACGAGGTGAGCGGTCCCACTGATGAAGCCGGTGGAGCGTCCCACGAGCGTGCGATCGGCAAAAATCTGGAGGTCAAAGCTGTTAAATGTCGCCATAAAACCTTCGGGTGTCGGTATCGCTGTTCCTGAGCCCGAGAATAATGCAGACAGCGTGTAATGGTTACCTAGACCGGTTTTGCTGACCACACTGCTTGTGTCGGGATAGTAAAAGTTGGTAAAGGTCCCCCCTCCACGCTCGGAAAAGGATCCTGTCATAGAGTTCTGACTCAGTGTGGAGACATAATTCAGGCCGATGGAGGTTGCGGCGAAGGGCTTATCCGGCTCACCGAGGGCTTTAGGATTCACCGTAATGACACTCGCCTGGGCTGTGGTCGCGTTGATTGCGACCATGAGAATCGCTACGAGAAGGGCTTTGTGAGTGACACGCATCATTGCTTCCTTTCAATGGACTGTTGAATTTTCTGCGCCCCGCAATTGGGGTCTTTAAAGAGAAGCAAAAGATACGCCCGTGAAAACTACAAAGAATGTAAGGTGTGTGAGGAGCATTAGGGATTGAATGTCAGGCGAGGTTGACTGTCCTATGCCGGCGGCCGATGAATTCTATATTGGAGGAGCACGAGAAGAACCCTATGGATAGAGAGGAACGGGTGGTACAAGAAAAACGTTATACGCAGTTAGGCGTAGGCTGAATTGCCGTCAAGCTATCTAGACTGCTGCGGCGGTAAGGATCGGATTATGAAGAGGGAATGTTGATACAACGGTTAAGATACTTTTGAAAAGGCGTCCTTGAGCGCCGGGACCGGGATGGTATACTTCATGGTGCTCGGCGACGCCATTGATATCTGTCATGGAGCTGTGAGTGGAAAATCCACGAATTGTGAAAAGCGAGCAGGGGTTTACGTTGAGCGAGGTCATGGTGGTCGTCGCCATCGTGGGCATTCTGGCCTCCATTGCCGGAATGTCCTATACGGTATTCAGCGACAAAGCCAAAACGGTTGAGGCGGAAACAGCGTTAGTTGAGGTCAATCGACTTGAGATGATGTATTACGACGCGCGTGGATACTACTCATCTGATCTGCAAGCCATTGGCTTTACGGCCACGCCGATCTTGAAATATTATAGGGTTGAAGTTGATGTGGCTTCCGGAATACCTGGCATCGGATATCGGGCGACGGCCAAGCTCAGGGAGAACCCGCAAGTAGAACCATGGGTCTTGACGCGCTATGAGAACGGAAACACCGTTCTGGAAAAGCTTACTCCTACAGTCACGGCTGAAAGCACGCGAGGTGGAGGATCAGGTAATAGCTCCGGTTCGGGGGAAGGCTCTTCCGATAGTTCCGGGGTAAGCGCATCAGGAAAGGGATCGAGCAGTAAAGTGCCAGGGACGGTTACTCAGACGGTCAACGGTTCTTTGCCAACTGGAGGATCGATGGGTCCGGGCGGGAATCCACCCCCCCCATTCCAGTCCGACTATCCTGAACGGTAGCCAATAAAGTCCCACGACGCTTCCGAACTCTTCTTTCCCCCCTTTTGTTTTCACTCCGTCTTAGTCAATGGTTTGGCCGCAGCGGTCTAGACGGGGACGCTATGATCCAAGCACGATTGTTTCGCTGCCCGGAACCAGCTGCATATCGAGTCCTGCGCCGGCGCACGGCTGTAACATGGAGCCCGCGTACGAATAGCCACCCTTTACCGGATCGGTCGCCAGTAGGAGTGGTGTATCGAGGTCAAGCAGTTCAAAGCCACCGAGTCCGAGGGTCAAGGCAAATGAGCACCCCATCGCGATCCTGGTTTCCACCATCCCACCGGCCATCAGGCGTAATCCCATCGACCGAGCGAATGTCGCGATTTCAATCGCATGCAACAGCCCGCATTTTGTAATTTTAATGTTGATGAAATCGGCGGCTTCCCGACGGGCGATGTCCTTCGCGTCCTGTAGCGATCGCACAGACTCATCGGCGGCGACGGGAATGCCAAGGTCACGTCGTAAAGCCGCCATCCCTTCCAGGTCTTCTCTGGGAACCGGTTGCTCAAGCAGGACAATGGTCGCGCCGCATGAGCTGATCTCCTTCACAAATGTCCGGCACTGCGCTTCGGTGAACCCCTGATTAGCATCGATGATGAAGGCAATGTCGGGCAAGGCTCGGTGAAGCGCTTCGACCCGGTGGATATCCTGCTCCACCTCCACGCCCACTTTTGTTTTGAACAGACGGAACCCCTTGGTATACCAGCCTCGTCCGAGCGAGATGGCCCGCTCGACAGTGGTGATCGGGATCGTAATGTCCGTCTCGCGCTCGCGCACATCGGCGCCCCCCCATAACGCCCACAAGGGGATGCCGAGCTCGCGGCAGAGGGCATCGAGAAGCGCCGTCTCCAGTCCGCACCGGGCTGCCGGATGGGCCGCCGCCATCTCATACATCGTACGCGCAATCGTGTGATAGTGCGTAGCGAATTTGCCCAGCATGACAGCAGCCAGTTCCCGAGCTGCCTTCAGGCAGGAATCGCGGCTTTCGCCGCCAACCTCAGGGAAGGGCGCCATTTCACCATAGCCGACCGCGCCGCTCTCGAGCGACAGCCGAACGAAAATATTCTCAGCGACGAGGCGCTGTCCGGTGGCGACGACGAAGGGATCGGTGATCGGTATATCGATCGGCCAGAGCTCGACCTTCGTAATTCGGTCACGACCGTCTGATATGGTAGGACTATCTGTAGTGGTCACGGCGTGCCTCTCTCAGGCTAGACTATACCGAATGCGGCTGCTCATGAGCCAGGGCTCTCTCTTCCTGCTGGAAATCGCCCGAGGCGTATGCCAACATGATTTCCCTCCAGGGTCGCTGAAGATCGGATTCCTGTGCACTCAATGATGTGAGGTACGTTCATGCGAATGGGAAGGGATAGGGTGTCGAATGCCGTGCGGAGTTCAGCCACGGCCATTGGTGTGGCCTGCCTGCTGTCCGCCTGCTCTGCGACGCTCCCGAGCCAGTACATTCACCGGGCCGAGCCGGGTGTGACGCTGACCATGCTGGCCTCGAATCCGGATCGATATCGGGACAAGGTGGTGATTCTCGGCGGCGTGATTGTCGAGGAAAAACAGATGGACGACCACCTCTTTCTTCGGCTCAGGAACCGCCCGCTGGATAAAGACTATATGCCGCATCGACCCCCCTTCCTTGAGAGTCCTGAAGCCGGACATTATTGGGTGATGATGAGGCGCCAGGACCTTCCGGCAGACTATCGCCAATGGGCGCGGGTGACGGTGGTCGGGCAGGTCGCAGGCCTGCGGCCTGGCTCGGCAGAGCCCAAGAGCGAGTCGGAGCCTGTCCTGGCCGCCTTGTACCTGCGCGGGTGGGGTGACGCAGTGATGAATAACGGCGTATCGACGGCCACGTTCGATCGCAATTATTCGATGTCGGTGCCAAAAGGAGCGCGAGGCGAGTTCGGTTTGCAGTAAGTGACTCACGGCATACATCGAGGCCCTAGCCGTGCGCTGGACCTGAACGGTACCCCGCCGAGACGATGAAGGACCACCGACGATGACGACATAATTGGTCGAGTGATGCATCAAGCGATCATCGGGTTCCATCAGGACGAGCATGGCGACTGGGTCGCCGATCTGGCGTGCGGGCACGGGCAGCACGTGCGGCATCAGCCTCCGTTTATGAGTCGGCCCTGGGTTGTGACCGAAACAGGGCGGAGTCGGTATCTTGGGCAGTCCCTTGATTGTAAAAAGTGTGAAGGAACAGGATAGTCTTTTATTTGTACAGAAAGTGCTCCAGCGGCTTAAGTATGTTGAGTGGCTGCTCCAGTCCAATTCGGTTGAACCGAGGACGGCGCCTCGGGCGACAGTTCAATCTCGTACTCTTCGTGTGTGATGGTCAGCCCCGAACCTGTGTGCAAGGTGTATCGAGTATGCGTTCTGCTGGCATCGACTTCGAGCACTTGCGCCTTGAAGATGAGCTGAAACCGCAGACGTTCGAGGACAGGGGGAATCCTTGGCCGGAACGTGAGCTGACCAGTAAAGTCCCGCATGCCGGCGAACCCGTAGACGAAGATCTTCCACACCCCACCCATCGCCGCAATATGGCATCCATCTTTGACGTTTCCTGCTACATCTCCAAGGTCCATCAACGCGGCGACGCGAGCATAGTCCACGGCTTTGTTCATGTCCCCGATTTCCGCTGCCATGATGCTTTGAATGCACGGCGATAACGAAGAGTCGCCTGTAGTCAAGGGATCGTAAAACTCAAAGTTGCGCTTCTTCAGATCAGCTGAAAACTCATGCGGTAACAGCAACATGGCGAGCACGAGATCGGCCTGCTTGATGACTTGGTGTCGATAGATCGTGAGCGGATGAAAAAATAAGAGCAGGGGATATTTGTCCGGAGGTGTATGTTCAAAATCCCACGGCTCTTGTTGAAGAAATTGATCATCCTGCGGTGTGATGCCCAGGCCTGAGTCATAGGGAATGTACATGCCTTCGGCCGCACGCTTCCATTCAGACACCTCCATCGAATTAAGGTGTGTCTTGTGCACCAACGCCGTATACAAATCACGCCGCCGCTCCCGGAGCGTATCGACCGTCGACGCGGCATAGCGCAGGTTTTCGCGAGCCATCAGGTTGGTATAGGTGTTGTTGTCTACGACGGTATTGTACTCGTCCGGTCCAGTGACCCCATGGATGCAGAATTTGCCTCCCTGGCGGTTATTGTAAAACCCTAAATCATGCCACAGACGAGCGGTCTCGACTAACATTTCTACGCCCTCGTTAAAGAGAAACTCCTCGTCTCCAGTGGCCTGCACGTATTTTTTTAACGCGTACATGATATCCGCATTAATGTGATACTGGGCCGTTCCCGCCGCATAGTAGGCCGACGCCTCTTCGCCATTGATGGTGCGCCAGGGGAACATGGCGCCCTTCTGACTTAACTGCCGGGCGCGCTCTCTTGCCATATCGAGGAGGCCATGCCGGAACCGGAGCAGATTCTTCGCAATACGCGGGGCGGTATAGATCAAGAAGGGCAGCACGTAGATTTCTGTGTCCCAGAAATAATGGCCTTCATAGGCCTGCCCCGTGAGACCCTTAGCCGGCACGCCGGTCGTGTCGGCCCGAGCCGATGCCTGCAGCACATGGAAGAGATTAAACCGAATCGCCTGCTGCACTTCGGTAGTCGATCGTTTGGCGCTGGTCGAGTCGACGGTGATCTGCACATCGCTGCGCTGCCAAAAGTCTTGCATGTACCGCTCTTGTTCCTGAAGCAATCGCGGAAATCCGTCTGCCACCGCGCGGTCGAGCGTGCGTTCCACTCGGGCACACATTTCCTCCGGCGGGGCGGTGCGACTCGTGTGGTAGGCCATGTATTTCATCAGTGTGATCGGCTGCCCCGGTTGCGCGTCGATGCTCATCACCACTTGCCCGGCGTCTTCGGTATAGTGAGTTTGCCAGCTTGTGGGACATTGCGTCTCCAGCCTGTGGTCCACGGCACAGGAGAGGATCAGCCGGCTTTTGTCGGTGCTGTGGCAGAGCACGATACGAGGTTCCTTGGCATAGCCGGCGCGTGGATGCAACACCTTGCCCGTAAATACCTTGGCCTGTCTCGGATCGTGATTCACCCGGTGGGCGGGCGGCTCATTCGCGATCATTTCAGAGGAGATGACCAGAGGGGCGGAGGCATTCAACATGGTCACTTGATAGAAGATCGCGGCCAGATGCCGGTGCTCAAATGAGACGAGTCGGCGTGATGTGATCGAGACCTGTTTTCCGGTCGGCGTTTCCCAGACGATGTCCCGATCCAGCGTGCCGGATTTCATATTGAGACGTCGATCGAAGCTCAGGACGTTGGCATGGGGCAGCCAGAACGGTTCATCGTCGACATAGAGCTTGATGATCTTCGTATCCGTGACGTTGACGATGGTTTGGCCATGTGTCGCCAGTCCATAGGCTCTCTCCGGGTAGAGAATTTCCCATGCTTCATAAAAGCCGTTGATAAACGTTCCGTTCTGACCGATCGGGCCGCCTTCTTCAAAGGTGCCGCGCATGCCGAGATAGCCATTGCCGAGGGCAAACATCGTTTCGCCTTGCTGTAGCAGGTCGGGAACGAATTGTTTCTCCACCATATCCCATTCGTCAGGTGGATAGATGTGTGGGGCTGGTTGAAAACGAGGACGATGAATCATGAGCGCTCAGCGGTGTGCGGTGAGCCGATCACTATGGGCGTTAGGCTCAAGCCCTCAATATAAGCCGGCAGGATTAGTGGACGAAGGCGGTGCAGCGTGAACGGCTTCATCTGTGAACGAGTCTATGTTTGGCTATCATGAGGCAGGAACTCCGCTAAATCGGCCGCCACAATATCAGCGCCATGTTGCCGTAAGGCCTCAGCTTGATTCCTGTGGTCCAATCCGATGACGAGGCCAAAGCCACCGTTGCGTCCTGCCTCGACGCCTGCTTGCGCATCCTCAATCACCATGGCCCGCTGAGGGGCAACGTCCAATCGTCGAGCGGCTTCCAAAAATGTATCCGGTGCGGGCTTGCCACGAAGATGCAGGCGCTGCGTTTCGTGACCGTCGATGCGTGTATCGAACAACGATGTCAGGCCGGCGGCGTCGAGTACTTGTGCGCAATGGTTACTGGAGGAGACGACGGCGGTTTTCATTCCATGGTCTCGCACCATTCGAAGAAATCGCACCGTTTCCGGGTAGACGTCTACTCCCGTCTCTCCCAGGTATTTTTGAAAGTACCCATCCTTCTTATTGCCCAGGCCGTAGATCGTGTCCTCTTCCGGCCCGTCGTCGGGAGCGCCCCAAGGAAGCGCAATCTCTCGTGAATCCAAAAAACTCTTCACCCCTTCGTACCGCGGCTTACCGTCCACATACTGACGATAATCGTATTCGATATCGAATGGCCGGAAAGCCCGCCCGGTGCGGATGGAATCGGCTCGTAAATAGTCATTAAAAAGATGCTGCCAGGCGCGAGCATGCACCGCAGCGGTTTTTGTCACGACACCATCTAAGTCAAACAAGGCCGCATTGAAGCGCGTCAGGTCCAGCGGCATTGTCCGATCGCGAGGGGCTACATGGTGCGCAGTGCGGGGGCCGTCAGTCATAGTCAGTAAGTGTTAAACGACGACGTCAGTGCAGACTATCAGTGTATGAAGACAAGAGAGGTAGGCTTTGCTCGACATGCGCAGTTGGATTATCCGACACCGAATTCAGGCTGACAGCGGGTGAGTCGGTTTACGTCAGTGAGCTTAGATCGATGACGAAGCGGTAGCGCACATCCCCCTTCAGCATCCGGTCATAAGCCTGATCGACCTGTTGTATGGGAATGACCTCAACATCCGAGGCGACATCATGCGTCGCGCAGAAGTCGAGCATCTCCTGCGTTTCTCGAATCCCACCGATGAGCGATCCCACCAGCCGGCGCCTGCGCATGATCAGTGGAAACGCGCCAAGCGGGGCGGGCCAGTCGGGTGCGCCGACGAGAATCATCGTGCCATCCGTTTTTAGTAGTTCGAGGTACATGCCGTAATCATGTTCGGCCGACACGGTATCAATGATGAAATCAAAGTGCCGGGCAAGCCTGGTGAACGTCTCTGGATTGGAGGTGCCGGCGAAATGTGCGGCACCGAGACGCTTCGCATCATTGCGCTTGTGCTCCGAGTGGCTGAAGACCGTGACCTCTGCTCCAAACGTCGCTCCAAACTTGATGGCCATATGTCCCAGACCCCCGAGTCCCACCACGCCCAGTGTATGCCCTTGGCCGACGCCCCAATGCCGGAGCGGGGAATAGGTCGTAATGCCGGCGCATAACAGCGGTGCGGCCCTTTCGGGGGCCAGCCGCTCTGGAATCCGTAAGACATACTGCTCATCCACGACGATGTGATTGGAATAGCCGCCATACGTGCGTGTGTTGCCATCCTTCTCCGTGCTGTTGTAGGTATAGACGCAGTGCGTCTCACAATATTGCTCAAGTCCACCGCGGCAAGAATGGCATTCGCGGCAGGAATCGACAAAGCATCCGACTCCGGCGGAGTCGCCCACATGGAACGCTTTGACCGCAGACCCCACTTGCTTCACCGTTCCCACGATTTCATGACCGGGGACCAAGGGGAACACCGAGCCACCCCATTCATCTCTCACCTGATGGAGATCGGAATGGCACATGCCGCAGTACCGGATCTGAATGAGGACGTCATGCGGTCCGACCTCTCGCCTGGAAAAGGTAAAGGGCTCCATTGGGGAGCCCACTGCCATTGCAGCATATCCACGAGTCGCAAGCATGGTCCTCCTGACTATTCGATCTTCAATGTGTCGAAATCGATACCGGCCGGAACCGGTGGGTATTTTAGTTTCATAGAGTTCAGGGCGTCGACAAAGGTCTCAGCGACGAGGAGATTCCGATACCATTTATAATTTGCCGGCACGATATACCAGGGGGCGCAGTCTGTGCTGGTCGCGGAGATGGCGTCTTCGTAGGCGTTCATATATTTGTCCCATAACTTCCGCTCCACGACATCGTTCGGACTAAATTTCCACCGCTTTTCCGGATCGCGTATTCGCGCCTCGAGTCGCTTCCGCTGTTCGTCTTGTGAAATGTGGAGAAAAAATTTGAGGATGGTCGTATCATTCTGTTTCAGCAACAATCGCTCGAATTCGATAATATGGTCAAAGCGCTGCGTCGCCGCCTTATTGGATATCACGCCATGGACGCGAGGGCTCAGCACATCCTCATAGTGAGACCGATTGAATAAGCCAATATACCCTTTCTCCGGGGTCTCCTGGTGAATGCGCCATAGGAAGTCATGCCTCAGTTCCTTTTGCGAAGGAGCCTTAAAGCTAGCGACGCGGCATCCCATGGGATTCACGCC
>JBDUAJ010000089.1:0-10677 GCA_040004695.1 Nitrospirales bacterium
TGGACGGCGCACAACTGGGGACATGGGAGATCAATCTGCAAACCGGCCGGATGTTGGCGTCACCCCGAATGAATGGAATGGTCGGCGTCCAGAAGAAGGCCTCGGTTCGTCGCTTGGACGACTGGTGGGAGCGCGTTCACCCCGACGATCGACTCCGGTTGCACACGGAAATTGCAGACGCCCTGGCACGGTTGACGATTTTTGAAACGGAATTTCGCGTGGTCTGGCCGGACCGTACCGTGCGCTGGCTCCTCCCGAAAGGAAAGATTGTCCGGGACGAAGAGAAGCGACCGATTCGCGCCGCGGGTGTCGCCATGGATATCACGGCGCGCCATCAGGCAGAGGAAGAGCGTGCGCAATTATTACACGAAGCGGAGCGCCGGGAACAGGAGCTGCGTCAAAAGCAGGCGCAACTCGTGCAGAGCGCGAACTTGGCCAGTTTAGGAGAATTGACCACGGGTGTGGCGCATGAACTAAATAATCCATTAAACAATATTAACCTCATTGTCGGTAATCTGATCGATCAAGTCCATGCGCAATCGGTGGAGCGTGAGGGCCTATTGGTTCCTTTGAAAGTGGCCATGGCTCAGGTGCCTGAAGGCATCGACGATCATCAACCATCTTCGGGCATTCGGGCGCATGGCTCCGATGGAGCGGGAGCCGGTCTTGGTCAACGAGGTGCTCACCTCTGCGGTCGACCTCATGCACGAACAATTACGACTCAGGATGATCGAGCTGACCGCTTCGTGGTCTCCGGCGAATCCCGTTGTGCTCGGCAACCGCATTCAGTTGGAACAGGTCTTTCTCAATCTTCTGACCAATGCGCGCGATGCCGTCGATTCCAGTTCAAGAAAATCCATCTCGTTGAGCAGCGTCGAGCAGGGAGACATGGTGAAGATCGTCTTTCATGACAGCGGAATGGGCATGTCTGCCGAGCATCAGGGCCGTATTTTCGATCCCTTCTTCACGACCAAGCCCGTGGGTGAAGGCACCGGACTGGGCCTGTCCATCAGTTATGGCATTATCACGGAGCATCAAGGACAGATTTCCGTCGAAAGTCATCCGGGGGATGGCGCGACATTTACCATCCAGCTCCCGCTGCTCAACGTCGTGAGCGAAGACCCCACAGAGCTCGATCTATTCACACAGCGGAATCGTTGGGGGTCGATTCGTAACGAGGCTCAGAGCATACTTGGACATCTAAGACATCGGCTGCCGGTCCCTAGGCTGAGTAATCCTCCAGTACATCTTTCTTTCAGGCTGTTATCGTCACTTGAATAGGGCATGTTCTGGAAACTAGAACAGGGATGGGCCGGGCTCTGCACCAGGGCGAGGGTATACGAGCGTGCCGTTTTCTATATGTGCGAATGGGGTCAGGCGATGGAGATTGGCCGTGGTTGGAGTCATGATGTGTCGAACCTCCCATCCACGGCTGACGAGCGTATCCGCGATCAATGAACGATGGCACCGCCATGGAAGGGCTTCGGCACACATGATGGCGGTCGTGTGATCCTCCGCACAGGTTATGAGCTCGGACAATCCCTCCTGGAACGGCTCCGTCTGCATGTAATCCGCATACCCCCGAAAGCTGCTATTTCGCCAGCCCTGATTGATCGAATCCGGCCGACTTTTTCTCCGGCCGCCGAGTAAGGGAAGGTGGCGGTATGCCAGGCCGGCTTGCTGTAGGCTCGCGGTCAAGGCCGTAGCGTGAAATTGAGGATGGCGCGCTGAAGAAGGGAATGCACGCACGTCAACGACCTGCCGAATCGCATGGGCCTTCAACAAGGTAAGAAAGGCTTCTATTGGCCTGGTGGAATGACCCAGTGTCCAGATGAGAGATGCCATGAATCATTATGCCATGAGGGTCGCTGGCATCGCTCAGGATTGGAGGCAATAGTGCGCTGTCATCGTAGACGAGGGTCAAGACGGTTGAGTGAGGACGGCAGCAGGCTCTTCGAAAGAAAGAGTCGCATCAGCGGCCAGACGCGTACACGATCGAATTCATCTTTGACCCCTCCTAACAGTTACTGTCGGCATGTGAAGCAAGATCCGTGATATGCGGCCGACGCCTATTTCCTTTTCCGTCGGCCTTGTACACTATCTGGCACAGTCCGCCAGGGAACGGACTATCCGCCTAAGGCCTCTATCCGGTAGGTGTGTCAGCAAGAACGGACGGGAGGAGCAGGCCAGCAAGAACTGTAATGCGTGGTAAACTGTTGACGAACGGATGCTTGTAGCGTATTGAAGCAGAACACTCAAACAAGTGCGAGCGGCGACAAACGAAATGGCACGCATTCTTATTATTGACGACGACAAGATGGTCCTCAATATGCTTCGGCAGGTGTTGGAGGGTGCCCAGCACACCGTGGTGGAGGCCTCCAATGGTGAAGTCGCCATGCGATTATGGCGTGAGCACCCTGCCGATCTGATCATCACGGATATTTTGATGCCGGAAAAAGATGGGCTAGAGGTGATCCGAGAGCTACGGCGGGCATGCCCGACCGTCAAAGTCATCGCCTTGTCCGGAGGAAGTCGAAAAATCCATTTCGATGCGCTCGATGTTGCCAAACGTTTTGGCGCGCTGTCCACTTTAGAAAAGCCGTTTGAGTTAAAAGAGCTGCTCGCCAGCGTCGACACCGTCCTCAATACCACGCCTTAGCCTCGCTCGCATCCTGCGTGGACTCTCAGCAACCGCTTCAACTACCTTGAATAGTAATCATACCGGTATGTCTTCAAGTCATGCCCCGACTCGAGCGGCCGCCCGGCTTGTTTATCCAGCCGATTCATCGGGAAAGCCTTCGCATAGGCGAAAGTACTCTAAACTTTTCTGGAGGTAGACGAGAAGTTGTCGCTAGGGTGTACAAGCCGGGGTGAAGGAATGCTGGGCCGGCTGCTGCAGTGGTTGACCGTTCTCTTTGTCCCGGGAGGATTGATTGTGCTGGGGGCGTGTCTCCTCGCGTGGCGTCCCTTCCTCATTCCACCTCTGCTGGTTCCTTTACTGCCTGTGATGCCGGCTGCCATTTTTCTTGCCGGCCTTCTCCTGGCCTGGTTTTTCCATCGTAGTCGTACGACGTTTGCTGTTCTGCTGGTTGGCATGAGCTGTGCGGCACTGCGGTACCTCGAAGACGGTCATGCCTTGCACATGAGCCCTTTGATCCTTCCTCTACTTGGTATCCTTCTCCCAATCAATCTCGCTGGGCTCTTGGTCATCAAAGAGCGAGGGGTCTTCGCGCCTAAGGGCCGCTGGCTGCTGGGTGCAATTTTGTTGCAAGGGGTGGTGGTATTCATTGTGGCGCATTCCGGCTCAACAGCAGGAGGAGAAGGATTGGCCCGAACGTTCATCGATAAGCGGCTGACTGCGTGGACGGGCCTGCCGCAGGTCGCTTTGGTGGCGTTCGGCGCGACCCTCTGCTTTGTGCTCATTCGTTCAGCATGACCCGACACCCCGGTAGAAAGCGGATTCCTTTGGACGCTGGTGGCCGTGTTCCTGGCCTTGCATGCCGGTCCTATTCGCGACTCGCTCCTCTACTTCCTTGCCGCCGGACTCATTCTTGTGGTGTCATTGATTCAAACTTCCTATGCCATGGCCTACACGACGAGCTGACAGGCCTTGCAGGGCGACGTGCCTTCAATGAGACGTTGCTGCGATTAGGATCGCACTATGTGATTGCCGTGATCGATGTCGATCACTTCAAACGATTCAACGACACCTATGGCCATGAGGTCGGCGATCAAGTGCTGAAAATGGTGGCGTCCCATATCGGACTGGTTTCCGGTGGTGGCCAGGCCTTTCGCTATGGAGGGGAGGAATTTGCCGTGGTCTTCCCAGGGAAGTCGATGCCTGATGCCGTGCCCCATCTCGATGTGCTTCGAACGAGGATCGAAGACGCTCGATTTACCCTTCGTGGCCGGTGGCGCCCGCGCAAAAAACCTACTGCCAGGAAACTATTCGTCTCCCACGAAAAGAAGTCTCTGTAACGGTCAGTATCGGCGCTGCGGCGCCCTCCGATCGCCAAGTCGAGCCGAGTCATGTCGTCATTGCGGCAGATCGCGCCCTCTATCGCGCAAAAAAAGCGGGTCGCAATCAGCTGAAATATTGATGGCCTGGGCGTATCGGGGAATTGCGTTTTCCGCAATATCTACGCTATGGTAATGACACAGGGAGTTGAAGAACATGATTACGTCTGATGTGTTGACGGCCTATATTCGTCGAGCGCTGCCTGACGCGAAGGTGGCCATGACCGACCGGACCGGTACGATGGATCATCTGTCGGTCCAGGTAGTGTCCGAGCTGTTTAAAGGCAAAAACCTTTTGGATCGCCATCGCATGATCTATCAGGCGTTGGATGAGCCGATGAAGGATGGACGAATACACGCGCTGGAGTTAAAGGCAGAGACATCCGACGGGAGTTAGAATGCTGAAACAGGGCCCCCACTTCGTTCTCGGCTTGCAACCATCCTCAACATACCCTCACGGGAAGGAGCGCGTTCTTGGCGCGCTTGGGTGAAATACGATACGCCTCCGGTGCCGGCGTCGCCTGCGGCCTTGCTCAGGAAGGGGGGCCTCTTGGGGAGGCGGGTGTAAGAGGAGCCGTTTGAGCATCCTGCATGATATAACGTGAAAAATGATAATAAGGCGGAAGGAGTGAACATGAGCAATCCAATTGAAGAGGAAATTCAGAAAGAAGTCAGCGCACACAAGATTTTGATTTACGGCAAGGGAACGAAAACCATGCCGATGTGCGGGTTTACTCGCGAGACGATGCAGTTTTTCGATAAATACGGCTACCCGTATGAATTGGTCGATGTACTGCAGAATCCGGCAAAGCGCGATGCATTGACGAAGATCACCAACTGGCCGACGCTCCCGAAGGTCTTCATCAATGGCACGTTCTACGGCGACACGGATATCCTGGATCCGATGGAAAAGAAGGGCGAAATGGAACCGCTCCTAAAGAAAGCCTTCGGTAAGACCGAATGATGAATCTTCAGAAAGAATAGGCCAAGAGGCTGCTCAAAACGGTCATCCAACAAGGCCGCAGGAGAGGAAAAACCGGAGGCGTACCCTCTGGGGTACGTTGAGGATTTTTTCGAACCGAGAACGCAGTTGGGGACTGTTTTCAGCTGGCTCAAATGCCCCAGCCGCCGCTGACGTGGATGTTCGTCCCCGTCACATAACGCGCTTCGTCTGAGAGCAAAAATCGCGCGGCGGCCACGGTATCACGCACCTCACCGACGTAACCCGCCGGGATCCGTTTGACCATCCCAGCTAATTCTTCCGCCGGCGCGCTTCCCGAATCGATGAATCCGGGAGAGATGGCATTCGCGGTAATTCCAAATGGCGCCAGCATCTTCGCCCACGTGCGCGTCAGAATCAGGATGCCGGCTTTCGCAATGTAGTGAGCGGTCACATCGGGCTGCGCAATCATCTGATCGGCATTGGCCATGCTGAACGTAATGATACGACCGTACCGCCTGGCTTTCATGCCGGGTGCGATAGCTTGGGTCAGATAAAAAACCGGATGCAGGTTATTGTCAAACATGGCGGCCCATCCGCCGGATGTTTCCTCCATCAAATTGATGCGATGGTACGGGCCCGCACAGTGAATCAGCGCGTCGATTCGCCCCCAGGTTTGCTCGACCTGTTCGATCATGCTTCGCCCATCGACTGCATCCGACACATCACAACGAAGGGCCTGTGCTTTCCCGCCATGTGCTTCAATCGCCGCGGCGGTTTCTTGCGCGTTCTGCTCGCTTGTTCGATAGGTAAACGCGACCGACCAGCCTTGCTCGGCAAGTTCTAGCGCAAGACCTCGGCCAATCCCGCGAGCCCCGCCGGTGATCACCGCCACGCGATCAGTCAAAGTCTTCATGGAGTATGGGGTACGAGGTAAGGGATGGCTACGGGTCTTGGTTTACCCCGTATCCCATTACCCCGTACCCCTTTCCTTCAGTCGACTGCCGATCAGCTGGAGGGCGTCGGCGGTGCGTTTTGAGAGAAGAGGCGCTTTTTGTTTGTTGCTCTTCCTCACAACTCCTTGCGTGTTATTGAGCCCTGCATCGTGGATGAGCGCGAGCACGTCATCGACCGTATCGACGTCCCGTTGCGGTTCAAGTAATGCGACCTTCAAACCCAGTGCATTTGCTTTCGTCTGTGTGAGCGTCAGGACGTCAGGCGTCGACCAGGGGATCTGACGGAATATTTCAGGCGCCGTGCGCGAAAGCCCAATCAAATAATAGCCCCCATCGAGCGACGGCCCCAGCACGAGATCATGTTGAGCCAACAGGCCGAACGCGTCGTCATAGACTGATGCAGGAAGTGCCGGGAGATCGGTCCCGACGATGACGGATCGTTGATACCCAATCCGGAACATTTCGGCGAGAGCGTGTTCCATCCGCCCACCAAGATCGTCGCCCATTTGATCGATGAGGCGAACGCCGTTACGCTCCTCCAAGATCTTAAAAAATACATGCTCCGAGGATGGTGAGCAGGCGACAAATCGATCGAACCTCGGTGCATGCTTGGCCACGCCTCGGATTGCCGCTTGAGCGCTGCGTTCCAACGCATCCAACACAAAGCTTCCATGCAGGCTGGCAGCCTCGTCGTCGGTCAGAGGAGGGCAGAGCCGGGTTTTCACCTGACCTGGAACGGGGGCTTTGGCGAAGAGAACCAAGGCATCGTCTGCGCGCGGGCGAGAATTCATGCGCTGCGTGTGTGCATTGTTCATGGCCTCTCCCCGCATCATCGCTCCCTCACGTGGGCGTACATGCGCGTCAGCGCATATGGGCTGATGCCGAGCCAATAAAGGGCTCGGAGCAGCCACATCAGCGCGATGGTTTTGAGAGGGCCGCGCTGCTCCCAGCGACGGTACGATGTGACGACTGTGGACCGCAGGGCAGCCGTACGGCCGGCTCGTTTGAGGCGGCGCGTGAAGTCGATATCTTCCATGATCGGCACATCAGAAAACCCGCCAAGCTGCTCGAAGCACTCCCGTCTCACGAAAATGGCTTGATCACCGGTGGCAATGCCGCTCCATCGGGAGCGCCAGTTCATCAAACGGCTGATGAGCCGGCCCCATCCCGTCTCCGGCTCGAATCGCACATCAAACCGTCCGCCGACAAAGGCGGGATTCACGAGAGCCTGTTCAATCTGACCATGAGCGTTCAACGGCAATTGCGTATCGGCGTGCAAAAACACCAGCACGTCGCCATGACTGATCGCGGCGCCGGCATTCATTTGGCACGCGCGTCCGGGCGAAGCGATCAATAAGGACAGGTTGCCGGGATTCGTCTTCATCAGTGAGGTGACGAGGTCTCTGGTGCGGTCACGACTGCTGCCGTCCACCACAATCACTTCATCGAAGGAGAGTGACACGACGTGTGACAGCGTCTTTCCCAGGATCTGCTCTTCGTTAAGGACGGGCATGATCACGCTGATACGCATTCTTGGAAGTGCTGAGTGCTGAGTCCTGAGTAGTGCAAGGCTCAAACTCCCATTTCTTGTCGCTCAGCACTGAGCACTACCTCGTGGGTGGCGCGGTTTTGAACATAAATACGATCACGATGATAATTGTTCCCCAAAACACCGCCTGTTTGTGCCAGAAGAGGACCTCACCGAAATGAAAGATCGCCAGTGCCAGAACGATAGCCGTACCCATGACGAGGTAACGCACGGTGAGATTGGCAATCGTCGACTGCGCCCACAGGGCAACTCCGGCAAAATAGAGCAGCAAGGGCGTGACGCCGGCCAGTTCGAACCCTCCGCTGATGGAGAGAAAGACGTCGAGAAAGCCGACAAACATCATCGCGATGCCGACGAACATCATCGCGACGTTCAGGTGACGGTCATCCGAGCCATTGTCGGATGCGGACCGGCTCTCTCGGTTCTGTTCGTCAGTTCCCACGATAGTCGGTCTCGTTTATAGGCGCTTACAAGATTGATGCGTGGCGGAAGCGCTTAAACTGTTTGCTGAGTGCGAGGCCTTGTCCTTGATAGGAAGAGCCGATCTCCATGCCGTAGATTTTATCCGAGTGGGCGAGCAACCGTTCATAGATCAGGCGACCCACGATTTGCCCATCCTCGATCAAGAAAGGCACCTCGTGCGACCGGACCTCAAGTACGGCATGGGAGCCTTTCACGTCACTCGCGCCGTAGCCGAACCCAGGATCAAAAAACCCGGCGTAGTGAATCCGGAACTCACCCATCGACGGATCGTAGGCCACCATCTCGGCCGCGTACGCGGGCGGGATGCGCACTTTTTCTTTCGAGAGCAGAATATAAAAGTCATCCGGGTTCAAAATTATCCGACGGTTTCTCGGTTCGTACAGGGGATCCCAGAAATCTTCCGGATCGTAGTGGTCCTTTTTTAAGAGATCGATGGCGGGCGTATTTTGCCTGGCCTGATAGCCGATGAGCCGGTGTTCCGGATCGCCCTCCAAGTTAAGAGAGACCATCAATCCCCGATTGATCTGGGCCTCCGCCGGAAGGTCGCCTGCGCCGTATACGAGCGTCTCTTGCTGATCGAGTTCCTGGAGCGTCGTATCCGATGGAGGCGGGCAGCCGCGAACGAAGCGCAATTGGTTGAGCTTCACCCCGGCCTGCACAATGATCGTAAACGTGCGGGGAACCACCTCCGCGTACAACGTGCCCTTATACCCTTCGGGGACGCGCTCGAATTCGGTGCCCCCATCGCAGATCAAACGCGTAAAAATATCCAGCCGTCCGGTCGTACTCTTGGGATTGGCTTTGGCCGATAACTCCGACGTCAAATTCAATTGTTCCATGAGAGGAACCAAATAGACGCAGCCCTTTTCAAAGACGGTCGGACGCGTCAGGTCGATTTTCGTCATCGCCAGGTCTTTGATTCGACTGTCCACCGTGGCCTTCGGTCCGGGTAAAAAGCTGGCTTGCATGCGATAACCTACCGGCCCGAGTCGAAGATCCAAACTAGAGGGCTGGATTTGATCGTCTTCCACGGGGATGGAAGTCGAGACCCGCCCATGAGCGATGAGCTCACGGATTCGTTGGGACGGCAGGATGCCGGTCGTAAATGACAGGCTTTGCAAGTCCCGTTCAAGCTCCGGGAACAACGTATCAAAATGATCGGTCATCGGGCACTCATGATTGCTCCCATTCGGCACAGCGAGGGCTGAATCGGCTAACGATCGTCCAAGGCTCCATCCGCGCATGAAGAAAAGGACGGCGAGGCGCCGACCATCGGCAGCTCCCGCCGGTCGTGTTTCGGTGGCTGCGGGTAATGATACGTTTTCTGCTCATAGTTTTTGAGCATGGCGCCGTCTTCATCCAGATGCAGGAGATAATCGGGCGGAAGGATCGGGATCTTGCCGCCCCCGCCGGGCGCATCGATCACGAAATGGGGCACGCCCATTCCGCTGGTGTGGCCCTGCAATTCTCGAATGATATTCATGCCGGTCTCAACCGTGGTTCGAAAATGGTTCGTCCCCTTCGTAAGATCCGCCTGGTACAGGTAATAGGGCTTGACGCGGGCCAGCAAAAGCTGGTGCATCAGCCGCTTCATCACCTCGGGATCGTCGTTGACCCCCTTCAGCAGAACTGTTTGCGCGCCGAGCGGGACACCGGCATCCGCCAACATTCCGCACGCCGCTTTGACCGCCGGTGTGAGTTCATCAGGATGATTGAAATGAAGGTTCATGTAAAGAGGGTGATATTTTTTGACCAGCTCGCAGAGCTTCGGCGTAATGCGCTCAGGGAGTGTGCCCGGCACCCGGGAACCGATTCGAATCAATTCCAAGTGCGGGATCGTCCGCAACGCTTTGAGAACCCGCTCCAAAAGATGATCGGGCAACAGTAACGGGTCTCCGCCGGACAGAATGACATCGCGCACTTCCGTATGCTCGCGCAAATAGGCGATCGCCCGGTCCAGTTCGCCTTTTTTAAGGAAGCCCGGTTTGCCGACCAACCGTTTGCGGGTACAAAAGCGGCAATAGATAGGGCACTGATTCGTCACCATGAGCAGCACACGATCGGGATAGCGGTGCACCAGGTGCGGCACGGGGCTCATCAGGTCTTCTTCGAGCGGATCGTCCTCCGCGTCGATATCGTCGAGTTCGACCGGATCCGGTACCACCTGTTTCCAAATGGCGTCCCCTTTTGCTTTGATGGTGGACAGGACGGTGGGGGTGATCCGCATCGGATATGGACCGATGACGGCTTCAATGTCCTGAGGATCGACACCAAGCTGTTCAGCCAACTCGTGTGGCTTCACAATGCTCTCGGCAAGTATCCGTCTCCATTCCTCCATGGCACTCTCCTAAAGGTTCACGTGGTCCGGGGTGCGCGGTTCGTGGTTACAGGCTACAGGACGGAGCTTCATCATCCGTGTCACCTTGTACATCCGCCTCTGTACCTCGAACCGGTTGATTGCCGTAGTACTTGTTCAAATGTGCCACAATCTCTCGTGTCTCCGTCAAGACGGTCTCGCCGTCCTTCAACACCGGGACATAATATTGACCGGAAACCTCAAACACCTGTTGCCGGGACGGACGGAAGTCGGGGACGATGACATCGTCATACGTGAGATTCAGGGCCGTCAGTTTATCGCGAACGACGGCACACTCGGGACACCAAGACACATGATAGAGGGTGAGACTCATTAAATACCTTTCGGCTCAGCCGGGCGAGGGGCCCGAGGCGAG
>JBDUAJ010000090.1:0-10671 GCA_040004695.1 Nitrospirales bacterium
AGAGGATGCCGGTCACGGCCTGCATGATGAAGATAAACAGCAGCACCGAGCCAAAGACATAGGCCCACCGAGAGCCTCCCGGCACGGGCTCGTTCAGCATCTTGGCCTGAAGATGTTTCAGGCCGACACGCTCATCGACGAACGCGACGACCTTCTCAACCGCGCTCGGCTGAGCCGTAATCGAACGATCCACTTCCATCAAGACACCATCCTAGAACCAACGATGAGCGATGAGTGATGAACGATCGAATCGTCGAAAGCAACGATGAGCGAACGGATCGATTCTTTTTTATCGGCGTATCGCTCATCGTGTGTTTTTAGACAATCCGAACTTGGGCCTTTGTGCCCGCCTTAAACTCCATATCGATAATTTCAACGTCTCCACTGGCAGCAATGCGGATGGGCAGCGGATCGAGCGGCCGCGGGGCCGGGCCATCCAGCACTTTGCCGGACGCATCATAGATACTGAGGTGACAGGGGCAGAGAAACACCTGGCCCAGCACCTTATGCGACCGCCACTTATAGCCGCATCCCAAATGAGGACACTTTCCAGAGAAGGCGACGAAGGGAATCTCCTTCTTATTGGTCCAGATCACTTTGCCGTTTGGGTCGTGAAACTCCATGTCCTTGCCCTTATAGACGGCATCTAACACTTTAGGGGTGGCATGGAGGACCCAGACATTCTTATCGACATCAGCCTCCGGCATGAAGGCTTCTTTGACCTTCTTCTTGAATTTGAATTGGACGCCGACATCCTCGGTTTTGATCTTATTGACGCTGCCGATTTTTAACCAATGGTTGTCGAATGGCGCGTACATCGGTTTCATCAGATATTTGAGCACAGGGAAAATGAGCGGGAGCGAGATGAGCACACCGATCGCATGGGTAAAGTTCGTGAAGAAGGTCCGTCGCTTGACGTTTTTTTCAAGCTCCGGAAGCGGCACCAACACCTCACCGCATTGCACATGCAGATGATCTTCAAGATGCGCGATCTCGACCTCATCCGTCGTCACATACTCGTCGCGCTTCAGAGGAGGAAATTTGTCCAGATCCGCGGGCGCCCCTCTGAACTGGATCAAATCCTCGGAGACGACCTGCACCTCGGTCATCGGAATTTGGCGCTCCAGCGTGCCCACGCCGTTGCCTCCGACCACAATGTGGCTGACGTCAAGGGTAATTGGATCGACGATGACGCGCGTCACTTCTCCTACGTCACGACCGGCGCTGCGAACCTTTGATTTGAGCTTCGGTTGCATACTACTTCTTCTTAATCGGCTTCGGAGTGTTGACCGAAGGATTCTTCAGCGTCGCCAGAAACGCCACCAGCGCCGTGACGTCCTTGTCTTCCATAAGCTCTTTGTATTTATCCGGCATCTTTTTCTTTTCGTACTCTTTTTCAAATCCGTCAGCCATCCAACTCTGCGGATCGAGAACTTTTTGCCGGAGTTCATCCGGCGTCATGAGGCTGGCGATATTATCGAGCTCGGGACCGCGCTTTTTCCCACCCTCACCAAATAACTTATGGCAGTTGTAGCACTCCTGCAGGTTCCACTGTTCTTTCCCGAGTGCGACGAGATCGCCCCCACCGGCTGTCGCGGGCATACCACCGGCCGGCTTGTCGCCATTCGGTGAGACGGAGGCGCCGGCAACGGCCGCCTCACCGCCGACGGCCTGCAGACGGGCCATCAAGGCATCCGCCTTCTCGGACAGGGCTTTGGCACGGAGAAGCAACTCTTCCGCCTTACCCTGCTCGGTGGCCGCACGTTTGGCCTTCAGCAGTTTCTCAATCTTGCCCTTTTCGTCTTCGGGATCAAATTGCGGCAGAAAGGAGGCGCCGCCGATGTAGACAGTGGACACGATGGCATAAAAAACAATCAAACCGATGATCGCCTTGAAACCGCCGAGAGGACGCATGGACGGGGCATCCAGGAGCATATACACCACCGCGCCCAAGATGGCATAGCCAAAGAACATGACCTGGAAGACGGGGGGAAACGAAAGCACCTTCGCGAGGACAACCAAGAGGACGCCGATGACGATACCGGCGACGCTTTTCTTGATGACGTTTTTCATGCCTGCCTCGAATATGAATGATGAATGAAATCAGGCCACTATTACTTTGCCCCGGCCGGCACCGGCTTTCCTTCAGGCACAACCGCCTTGGCATCAGTGGCCCGCAACGTCACAATAATGGCAAAACTGACGACGAGATAAAATGCCAAGGTTATACCGGTGACCGTCCAGGCGGAATAGGATAGGGTCGGCGTATACGATTCGGCCGTAAAGTCTGGTATCAAGTTATACACATGGAAGTACTTCCGCAATAACGAGCGAATCGCGCCCATCAGGCCCATCGTCCAGATCATGCTGAACGCCAAAAATACGAGCACGAATTGAGCGGTAAAATCGATCTTTCCCCACACGATCGTACCCTGACGAATCGCCCGATTATAGAGGATGTAGTTGACGACTGTCACAAAGACCAGCGTGAATGCAGCCGAGTTTTTTGCCGGCATGAGCGCGAGCCAGCTCCAATCCGATGGCAACTCAAGATGCTCGGTGGACAGCGCTTGGGTGGCGACAAAGCCGTGCGGCGTCATCCAAATGGCGTTCCCGATCACGACCATCAAGAACCCGACCTTAATCACTGTGCGGGACGACACGGTGAGCGGCACAAGTCGAGCAAACACCACCGGGATCAGGATCAAGAGAATCAGGACGGCCAGCGACTTCGGGTCAGGGGCCGGAAAGAGGGTCCAGGTATACGTCATGACGAAGGGCAGGGCGACCATCACGAGCACAGTCAACAGCGACATACGGACGCGTTCAACACCTTCGACACGTTTCATGCTGAGCCAGATGTAATAGTTACTCCCAAGGAAGATGAGCCCCACCATGGCTCCCTGCATTTCAAAGAACATCGACAGTTGATCGGCCATCATGTACGGACAGATGGAGGCGTCGTAATCGCAGAGCTCATAGGCGTACAAATAGCCCATGAATGGAAGAAACAAGAGAGCGCCCACGCCGATAAGGTTCCCGACAAAACCCATCCAGTCGTAGTACGCCCGGTCTTCTTCCTTCTTGGCACCCATGTACATGTATGCGGCAATGAGGCCCGCGATGAATCCGCCGAAGGTTACATTTCCAACCAGCCGGTGCAGGTTCATGGGGATCCAGCTGTAATTGAAAATCTTGTCCCATAGCGAAGCCGTTTGAATAAAGTCCACGAGGGAGATCCCTTCCGTGGCCTTGGACGGCGTGTTCATGAAGGACGTCGGACCATCGATGATGAAGAGCGTAATAGTGCCGATGAGGTTCAACAGGACGCCAATGGCAATGTGACGCCCCTTCTTCTCTCCTTTGAGTGCATCCCACGAATAAAAATAGAGATACAACACAATCGTTTCGGCGATGAAGAGCAGCGGGTAGATGACGGCGAAAATGAGGAAGAAATGATTGATTAACCAGGTCGTGAATTGCGGATAGGTCGCCAGCAGGACAAAAATAAACAACCCACCGGTCAGGGCCGTCATGCTGTACAGGATCACGGTGACTTTCGTGACCTCCTTGGCCAATCGATCATAACGTGGATCCTGCTTTCGATATCCCAGCCATTCTGAAATCACGATGAAGATGGGGGCACCCAGGATGAATGCGGCAAAGAGGATATGAAGCTGCGCCACAATCCACACTGCCGTCCGGTTCCCCGTATAAGGAAACTCGATGGACGGGGCGCTCGGGATCTGCGCATAGGCCGCAGTCCCAAGCGAGACCAGCAATCCCAACATGCCCAACATGATCAGGAGGCTCTGACGCCAACGGTTCTTCATATCCTACCGTCCCCTACGAGAATGGAAAAATTACTTGCCTGCGGCTGAAGGAGCAGCCGGAGCTGCTGGAGCCGCCGGCGCGGTGCTTTCGCCAGCCGGAGGTGCACCCGCCGCCGCTGGAGCAGCGCCGCCGACGGACACCCATTCCTTTTTCGCGGGATCGTATTCCATACCCTTGAGACCGAAATTTCGCTCAAAGAGGACCAGCTTCCAGCGATCCTCTTCTGAGAGCTTGCTCTTCCATGGTTTCATTTTTGTATTGGGCACGCCTTCCGAAATACGCCAGAACCACACGGAATCAGAATAGAGCTTCATGCGCTCACTGACGCGGAAATCACGCGCCCCAGCCTTGACCGGCTTGCCGTCCTTACCGTGGCAGCTCGCACAATTGACATCCGGGTTGGTGCCGCCGATGAACAACTTGTGCCCTTCTTCAGCCTTGGCTTCATCAGCCCACCACCCGGCCGGCATGTGCTTATCGGCATACTCCGCAGGAGGCGCAGGCGGAGCCACGATGGGGCCTTCGCCCCCTTCGCCGCCACAGCCGACAACCGTCAAGCCGACTCCTGTGATACTGAGCAACAGCACTCTCTGTGTCCACGCTAAACGCTTCATTCAGGCTACCCGCTCCTTTCTCCTCCACCGCATGATCGAAAAATATTTTCCGCGCGATATTATAGTTCAACAAAAAAACGCTTTCGCTCAGGCCAGGCCTGGAGCAAAAGCGCCACCTGACAACGTGCGACTGTACCTAATAATGGACCTGTCAGATTCAATTCGGAACAGCAATCAGAGGAACGGCATCCGACACATTTCAGTTACTTCCGCTG
Organism: Nitrospirales bacterium; assembly: GCA_040004695.1. GTDB lineage: Bacteria > Nitrospirota > Nitrospiria > Nitrospirales > Nitrospiraceae > JAICXS01. The sequence goes on from JBDUAJ010000090.1 coordinate 4,664, forward strand.
GCCTTTTCCTCGTTTCACAGGCCGACGCTGTTTCCGAATCATCCTGGCCCCGGCAAACGCTGCAATACCGGCTAGGCCTAGACCGACACTGTAGTAGACCCACTGCCCAGAACCGGAATGTGCCCCCTCACACCCCGCACCGAAATTGACAATCATCTTCCGCTCTACCTTCATATCCTTTGGATCGAACTTGGCCGTGAGCCGTTGCTCCCGATCGCCGGCAGCCACGAGAATGGGATCGCCTTGGTTATCATTGTGCAAGTGCAAGGTCACGGAATAGAACCCATCGCTATCCGTGTAAGTCGTCTTGCCGAGCGGTATGCGTGTATCCTTCACCATGACTTCTTGATTCGCCATGGACTTTCCATCCCCCCCGCACACATATCCTTCTACAATAAAGCGATGATCGACTTCGTGTTCCGCCTGCGAAAGAGGCATGCTGGTGGTCATCTCCAAGCCGATTGCCGCCAGAATAATACACCACACCGCCCGCACGGACGGCTCTCGAGCCAATTCGGCAGCCATACCACCCGCCTCCGAATTGCCATGCGCACCAGAACCTCCAGAGTTGCCCCACAAACATACACCCATGGCTTTCGGGCGAACCCTTCTAACATAGATGATTTTCTTTGTCAATAATTGCACAGCCTGAGCAAACATCTGTTTTCTTAAGGACATTTCCACGACAGTCTACGTAATAAATATATAAGTATTTACACGTGTTAATGACGGGGGAGCCGGCACCAATCACAGATGCCCGCGTGCCTTGGCCGCGTTGGAAGCCTCTTCAGCCTCAGCTCGACGCTGCGCCTCTTTTTTGGTCACCCAGGCTTCCCACGACTTCCCCGAGGCCGTGTCTTTCCCGGTAAAACTGATGGCCTCGACGTCAGCATACCGAATCAATCGTAACCCCGATTCGCCTTTCGGGAATATTTGAAGAGACGGGCGAGCTGCATGGGACTCGCGATTTGACACATATCCTTCGACCGTCTGGCCGGAGGTCAATTGCAGGGACACGTCTCCTCGATAATCGAATGCCTGCTCGACGGCTTCCACCAACTCGGCATGCGTGGCCGGCCGAAAGACACGACCCTCAAGAGAATCAGAGTCCGAAGGAAAATGATGCGGCGTCGTCATGGAAAGAATAAAGCGGGAGGTCTACACATGACCGTTATCGGCCGTTTGGCATCAGCGTCATTTTGACCGTTCGACCGAAGCCCGACCATGATCCGAACGTATCGGACACGGCCGACGGTTCGTAGCCGCAATGCACCATGCAATCTTCGCACTTGTCGTTTCGCCCGGTCCCGTAGCCGTCCCAATTCGTCGTTTCCAGCAGTTCCTGGAATGTTGGGACATATCCTTCCTGGAGAAGGTAACAGGGTTTCTGCCAGCCAAAGATGTTGTAGGTTGGATTGCCCCATGGCGTGCACTGGTACTCACGCTTTCCCATCAAGAAGTCCAAGAATAGCGGAGACTGATTGAAACGCCAGGTCCGCTTGCGATCCCCCAAAATGCGCGCAAAGAGTTGATGCGTGCGACTGCGTTTTAAGAAATTCTTTTGATCGGGAGCCTTCTGATAGCTGTATCCCGGAGAGATCATCATGCCTTCGACGCCAAGCTTCATCATCGCATCGAAAAACGTGCGCACGCGGGCAGGATTCGCATCGTCGAACAACGTCGTGTTGGTCGTCACGCGAAACCCGCGCTTCAGAGCGGCTTGAATGGCCTTGACGGCCATATCGTAGACCCCATCCCGACACACGGCGTGATCATGCTCCTCTTGCAGACCATCCATGTGCACGCTAAACGTCAGGTATTTCGACGGCGCGTACTCGTCGAGCTTGCGTTCCAACAGAATCGCATTCGTACAGAGATAGATATATTTTCGTCGCTCAATCAATCCGCGAATAATTTCAGGCATTTCCGGATGAATGAGCGGCTCCCCTCCAGGAATGCTGACCATGGGGGCGCCACATTCGTCGGCCGCCGCCCAGCACTGCTCCGGAGTCAGACGCTTATCGAGAATATGGTCAGGATATTGGATCTTCCCACACCCGGCACAGGCCAGATTGCAGCGGAACAGCGGCTCCAGCATCAACACCAGAGGATAGCGCCTCACCCTTCTCATTTTCTGCGTCAGCACATACGATGCAACTGTGTACATCTGAGAAACGGGAACAGCCATATTGTGATCCTTTACAGATTCTAGGGATGCCCCTCTGCAGGCCTGCGCATACTTGTCGAACAACATACTATAGGATCTCGCGTTTTTCCAGTATATTGTCCGCCCATGCGTATCGAATCCCTCTCGACCACAGTGAATGGAAGAAAAGAGGCCCCCCTTTTGCGTGCATGGGTCACGGGCGCAGGCGGGCTGATCGGCAGCGCCCTTCTGCAATCAGCGTCTCCAGGCTGGGAGGTCTACGGGACGACCCGGCAACAGGTCGATCTCACGGATGTAACCACTATTCGCAAGACACTTGAGACCATTCAACCCCACGTGATTATTCACTGCGCGGCATTAGCAAGCACAGTAGCCTGTGAGCGTGACCCCCTACAGGCTCGGACACTGAATGTGGAGATGACCCTACGACTGGCGGAGTTGGCCGAGAAGATTCGATTCGTCTTCTTTTCAACGGACCTGGTATTCGATGGACGTGCTGGGCACTATGATGAAACGGCTGACGTCAACCCAATGAGCGTGTATGCCGAAACGAAAGTACTGGCAGAACGTGTCGTGTTGAAGAATCCCAAGCACACGGTCATTCGCACCGCACTGAACGGGGGCACCTCGCCGAGCGGCGACCGAGGATTCAATGAAGAGCTGCGCCGAGCCTGGGAAGCCGGCCGCACGGTTCACTTGTTCACGGACGAATTTCGATCCCCTATCGCCGCCCGCGTCACTTCTCGAGCTGTCTGGGAATTGATTGAGCAGAATCATACTGGCTTATACCATGTTGCAGGAAGTGAACGACTGTCGCGCTGGCACATCGGCCAATTACTTGCTCAACGTTGGCCACAGCTCATCGCAAAACTTGAACCGGCGACTCGGTTGACCTATGCTGGACCGCCTCGCCCTCCAGACACGTCCCTCAATTGCGCAAAAGCGCAACAGCTACTGTCTTTCCCGCTGCCCGGCTTGACGGATTGGTTAACGGCAAACCCGCACGAACGGTTTTAAGGAGAATTCCGGCAGCGCTGACCGCCAAGATAATCCGGCACGCACCGGATGGTGCCGGGGTACGCTGAACCGGTCGGAGCGAAAAAGATGTAGGACGGCACGGCGGGACGGTCCTGTGGTGAAGAGTCGGCCGAGGATCTTGTCTAGGCACAGACCGCTGGACTTGCGACGCGTGTTGAGATGCCTTTGGGCTGAGGTGAAGGAGCCACCAAGAACATGCGGAGAAGGCGAGAGGCGAGCCGATGCCACGTCTTCAGAACGGATGGTGGAGACGCTGACGAAGAGGCTGAATCATCAGCCGGTGACGACTGGAGTGGCGACTGGAGCTATTCCTTAAATGTGATCCCGGCCTTCTGCACTTCACATACGGCAGCAGCCAGACTAAGGATTCTGCATGGCTATAAAAGTCACCCCCAAGATAGTCGGTCATAAAACACTACGTAATCTCCTGTCCTATTGTGCACTACTTTCACTTTGCTAGCTTGAATACTCCCCTCTGAAACCTGAGCCCCACTATGATCGCTACAGAGCACCGCGCGGGTGAACGAACCGATAAGGTAAACATCCTGGTGGTCGATGATAACCAGGCCAATCTCAATGCTCTTGAAGCGCTACTTGACGGTCCCGACCGAAGCGTGTTCACGGCCCTCTCCGGAAATGAAGCGCTCCGAATTCTTTTAAAAGAACATGTTGCCGCCATCCTCTTGGACGTCAAGATGGACACCATGGACGGCTATGAAACGGCGCGACTCATTCGCGCCCGAGACAAGTCTCATGACATCCCGATTATCTTTTTGATGGCCTATCAACAGGATGAACTGGATATCAGAAAGGCTATGCACTCGGCGCCGTGGATTTCCTCTTTCGGCCGATTGCGCCGAACATCATTAAGGCGAAGGTCAACTGCTTTGTCGCATTGTCAAAGCGGCGCACACTGAGCGGCCTTCTCATCGATGGCTCACACCGTACCCATCACGAGAGCCGGCTTTTGATTGTCGACGACGATCCGGCCCTCCTCGAGGCGCTCCCGGTTGCGCTCCAACTTCGTGTGCCGTCCCTGCAGATAGATCTTTGCGAATCTCCAGAAGATGCTATTGCGCGGCTGACGGCGACTCCCTACGGGGCGATCATTTGCGACTTTAAGATGCCCGCTGTAGATGGATTTTCCATACTGCGGGAAGCTCAACGACTCCAGCCCTTCACGCCTGTCTTGATGATGACCGGACACGGCGAAGTGACTTTTACCCCTCGTGCGATTGAGGCGGGAGCCTATGACTGTCTGCATAAGCCATTTCAAGGAGAAGTCGTGGCTCTGGCTGTGAAACGGGCGCTGGAGACCTATGCGCTTCGACATCACCATGCAGAGATGCAGCTGTTGCTCAAAGACTTCGCGACGCAAATGACCGAACTGGAAAACCTCACCCTCATCGCGTCACGTGACATCGATCAAACCCCGTACGCGTTGGACGGTGCACGCCTCCAGAAAGTGAAAGGGCTGATGGAGCAGGGACTTTTCTTGACCCAGTCTCAAATTCACGTCATTCGAAAAATGACACCGGCCATGTAAGCCATGACATGCACACTTGCCTCTATTGATGCCTCCGCGCGTCCGTAACCTTTCGCTTCCATAATCAGGTCCGTACGTAGTGGTGAATCCAGCCAACACGAAACACGACGGTCGATTTTTTTTCATACTTGACGTATGCTTTCCAGATTCGGTTCAACTTCATGAAAGGTCATGTGTCTCGTCGGCCAAGATTACCTGTACCCTTTGTCGTCGGCATTTTTAGTGCGATCGCACTTGGCCTCGCGTGGGGGCTGGTCTACTTCAACATGCCGACGCCGGCACCTTCCATTGCCGTCACTTCACCGGCCCCCGCCATGCTCTCGCCTCCACCCCCTTTGAGCAGTGATACGCCGGCCACGGCTCATCCTCCCGCTTCTGCAACAACACCGCTCCCCACTGATTCGGATTCGAGCCTATCGGCGCCGCCGAATCCCTTACAGACGTCACCGCCTGCGGCTCAGACCGCTGTAGCCCCATCGCTGCCCGTTCCCGAGGCTCCGAAAGGCCGCTCATTCAGGCCTCCCGTTTCCTCGGCGGCATCGCCTGCTGCCTCACCTCTTACTACGCTGCCCGCACCAGATAGCTCCGCGCTTCAGAGCGTCTCACCTGCCTGCATCGTCGAACTTGAGAAACTGTGTGAGGGAACAGAGCCCGGGGGGGCGCGACGAAAGTGCTTTAAGGACAATGAGACAAAGCTCTCACCGGTCTGTCAACGACAAATGGACCAGATGGCTGCGCGGATTAAAGAAGACATGCAACACTTTAGAACCGCGTGCGCGGGGGATGTCAAACAATTGTGCCCTGATGTACATCCGGGAGGCGGCAGCGTGTTGCAGTGCCTCGAAGATAATTACAAAGAGGTGTCGGAGAACTGCTATCAAGCCCTGAAGCACTTCCAAACAAGAAAGGCAGGCCGTTCGCTCTAATTGCCCTGGGTCGATTTCACCGAAACATACATTTTGACACCGGCGACTTCCACCCGATCGCCGTCCTTGAGATCAGTCTGGCCCTTCACCACGCTGTCGTTCACCACCACCTTTTTGCCATCTTGAACGGCGCTGATATAGTATCCATCGCCACGTCGCCCAATCATCGCGGCAACTTTAGGAGCAAACCAGCCATGAAGCTTGACCGTCGCTCCTTCTTCTGAACCGATTACCGTTAATTGGTGGCTGAGTTGATACTCATGGCGGTCCGTGCGACCCGCGACAACCTTCAGCGTGGCACGCACTGAGCATCGGTCCGGCGACTGTTGCG
>JBDUAJ010000219.1:0-3137 GCA_040004695.1 Nitrospirales bacterium
GCGGCATTATCAACGGATTTCGTAAAGCCAAAGCAGAAGGCAAGCTGAAGGGCGTCAAGATATGGGTGCGTCGCGGTGGCCCGCGCGAAAAGGAAGGACTCGATGCCATGCGCGCGCTGCGCGATGAAGGCTTTGACATCCACGTGTTCGACCGCCATACACCGCTGACCGATATCGTAGACAAGGCACTTCAGAAAAACTAACGCTGAACGATGAATGGCAGACGTGGAGTAGAGGTTTTAAGTTTGGCGTTAGAGCGTTTAATTTTATAGAGGGTGCTCAAAAGGTCATCCAGCAAGGCCGCAGGCGAGAAAGAACCGGAGGCGTAGCAATTCTTACCCACCCATCCCGAGGCTGCCAAGACAGGCTCTTTACCCGCGGTGGGGTACGTTGAGGATTCTTTCGAGCCGAGAACGAAGCTGGGGGCCTTTTTCGGCAGCCTCATTGAAGGGGAGATCCCGATGAGTATCTTGGCAAACAAAGACACCCACGTGGTGATTCAGGGCGGGGCAGCCGGTCTGAACGCCGCTCGCCGCATGGCCGAGTTCTGCTACATGATTAAGCGGCCGCTTAACGTAGACGCCTTCGTATATCCGCCTGATGCCGGGAAGACCAATGAAGTGCCCTACGGCAGCGGACTCTTGACCATTCCCGTGTATAAAAGTGTCGCGGAAGCGACGGCTCATCATCCGCAGATCAACACCACGTTAGTCTACATCGGTGCGGATCGTGCCTGCGCGGCGGGCATGGAAGCCCTCAACGAGTCTAAAATCCAGATGGTCTCTATGATTACCGAGGGTGTGCCTGAAAAGGACGCCAAGCTGTTGGCGCGGCATGCCGTCAAGCTCGGCAAGACGTTCAATGGGCCCTCGTCGATCGGGATTATTTCGGCGGGCGCGTGCCGGCTGGGTGTCATTGGCGGCGCCTTTGACAATCTCGTGTCCTGCAAGCTCTATCGGGAAGGGTCGTTCGGTGTGATTACCAAATCCGGTGGCTTGTCCAATGAGATCATCTGGATCTGCTCGCAATTCGCAGACGGGATCACGACGGCCATCGGGATCGGCGGCGATGCCTTTCCTGGCACCGACTACGTGAGCTACCTCGAGAAGTTTGAGCAGGATCCTCAGACCAAGGCGGTCGTCATCGTCGGCGAGATGGGCGGCGATTTGGAAGAGCGCGGCGCCGAGTGGTATGGTGCGAAGAAGCGGCGAATTAAATTACTCGCAGTCGTATCCGGGTTCTGCCAGGAGAGTCTCCCCAAAGGGATGAAGTTCGGTCATGCCGGCGCCAAAGAAGGTCTGAAAGGCGAAGGATCGGCTCGGTCCAAGTCCGATGCGTTCAAGAAAGCAGGCGCCCTAGTGCCGGACACCTTTGGCGCCTTGGGTCCCGCCATCAAGGCGACCTATGAAGAATTCGTCAAGAGCGGTCAGGTGCTGCCGATTCCGGATCTCAGCCCGGCCGATCTGCCGAAATTACCGAAAACGGTCGCTGAAGCGATGAAGTCCGGTGAAGTCACGGTCGCGCCGTTGATTCGGACGACGATCAGCGATGACCGGGGTGACGAGCCCTTGTATGACGGTTATCCGGCCTCCGAATTGATCAATAAAGGCTACGAAATACCACACGTGATCGGCTTGCTCTGGGATAAGCGACTGATCTCGAAGCAAGAAGCGGAGATCATCAAGCGGATCATGATGCTCTCGGCGGACCACGGTCCATGCGTCAGCGGCGCGCTCGGTACGATCCTCGCGGCCTGCGCCGGTATTGGCCTGTCGCAATCGGTCGCCGCCGGCATGATCATGATTGGACCGCGGTTCGGAGGAGCGGTCACGGACGCGGGCCGGTGGTTCAAGCATGCCATCGACAATAAGATGTCGGTGGATGACTTTCTCGGCTATATGAAGAAGAACGTCGGCCCGGTCCCGGGTATCGGTCATAGGGTCAAGAGCCTAAGGAACCCAGATAAGCGGGTGAAGGAACTCGTAGGGTACGTAAAGAGCATCGGCATCAAGACGCCGCATCTCGACTTTGCGCTCGAAGTGGAAAAGGTGACCTCGGCAAAGAAAGACAATTTGATATTGAACGTGGATGGAACGATGGCGGCGGTGCTCGTCGATATCGGATTCCCCGTCGATAGTTTGAACGGGTTCTTTATTCTGTCCCGAACCATCGGTTTAATCGGGCATTGGGTGGATCAGAAGCGACAAGAGAGCCGCCTGATTCGGCTGTTTGACTATCTCGTCAACTATGCGGCGCCCAAGAGGCGGGAAGTCCCGCCGCTCAAATAACTGCGGGAAGTCCCGCCGCTGAAATAACCGGGAGGTCCCGCCCCTGAAGCTAACTGTGGGGCCTGTCGCCGTTGAAATAGCTGGTTCGAGTACGATACCCTAGTCACCCCTCATGAATGGAAGCATGGAGAGCACGTATGTCACTGAAACTCGTTAAAAAACTCTATACGTCAATGCCGGATAAGCTGGCGAAGGCACGGAAGAAGTTTGGTCGTGCTTTGACACTCACCGAAAAAATCCTTGTCTCGCATGCCGATAACTTCGACACGCAGGTGTGGGAACGTGGTAAAGCCATGCTGTCCCTGCGTCCCGATCGCGTCGCCATGCAGGACGCGACGGCACAGATGGCGATCTTGCAATTCATGCAGGCGAATAAGAGCAAAGTGGCTGTGCCGAGCACGATTCACTGCGACCATTTGATTCGCGCGGAAGTCGGTTCGGAAAAAGACCTGCTGCGCGCGATGGACGAGAACAAGGAAGTCTACAATTTCCTCGCCTCGGCTGCGAAAAAATACGGGATTGGCTTTTGGAAACCAGGCGCCGGGATCATCCACCAGGTGGTCCTCGAAAATTATGGCTTTCCCGGGGGGCTGATTATCGGCACCGACTCGCATACTCCGAACGGCGGTGGATTGGGCATGCTGGCAATCGGTGTCGGCGGTGCGGATGCAGGCGAGGTCATGGCCGGCTTGCCGTGGGAAGTGTTGCATCCAAAATTGATGACGAAGGGAGAAATGCAGAATCGAGCCAATCAGTCTGTGATACGGGCACATTCGAGCGGCGATTATCGAATCCCATTCGAATTGCATCTCGGAAATTATATCGGGGCATTAAAAAATTTTATAAAAA
>JBDUAJ010000091.1:0-10554 GCA_040004695.1 Nitrospirales bacterium
CGCTAATACCTGTTTCATGACCAGTGCCTCCTTACAATAAGGAACCGGCCCGCGACTCACAGGGAGGCGGGCCGGAAAATCTACCTGTACAGTGCACGAGGCGCTGTTCAGTGTCCCTTCTTTTCGTCCTTCTTCTTGTCGCCCTTCATGTCGCCCTTCGTCTCGGTCTTTGGGGCGCTCTTTTCATCGGCGAAAGAAACGGTGCTGATTCCGACGAAAAACATCACGGCCATGGCTGCCAACATAAGCTGCTTCATCTGTCCTACCCTCCTTAGGATGATGGAAAATGCAGGGAGAAGCTCCCCGCAGGCCGCATACCCTAATCAAAATACCCTCCGATGTCAATGAAGAATTGGGCAAGACGGATTCCTCAAAAAGCCTAGGAAGGGGGCATGATGATGGGCTGATCAGCCGGCATGACGCCTGGTTCCCGCAGGCAAATATGGTACGCTTTCATGAGTGCGGAATGATGCTGGAGGTCAGGATGGTCGACGTCGGCCCCTATTCAAATTACCGCATCACGGCTCGGCTTGAGCTGGCCAATGTCCCCGGGATGTTCGCTCGGGTCGCTACCGTCCTGGCGGAAGAACGCGCCAATCTCGGTGCCGTGGATATCGTCTCCGCTTCACCCGAGCACATCGTTCGGGACGTGACCTTTGACGTGCAGGATGAGACGCACGGTGAGCGAGTGGTGAAACGGCTCAATGCTATTCCCGACGTGCGTGTCGTGTCCGTCTCGGACCGTATTTTTCTGCTCCATTTGGGAGGGAAAATTCGAGTGGAAAGTAAACTTCCATTAACGACCCGTAATGTCCTGTCTATGATCTATACGCCCGGCGTCGGGAGGGTCTCTCAGGCGATTGCACAAGATCGGTCCAAAGCGTATGCGTTTACGACGAAAAGTAATAGCGTCGCGATTGTGACGGATGGCTCGGCGGTCTTGGGGCTCGGCAATTTAGGGCCGTATGCCGCCCTGCCGGTCATGGAAGGTAAGGCGATGCTCTTTAAGGAATTCGCCGGCATCGATGCGTGGCCCATCTGCCTGAGTACGCAAGACCCCGATGAAATCGTCCGAGTGGTGCAGGGCATTGCGCCTGGTTTTGGCGGGATCAATCTTGAAGACATTAGTGCCCCGCGGTGCTTCGAGATCGAGCGACGGCTCAAAGACAGTCTCGACATTCCCGTCATGCATGACGATCAGCACGGGACGGCGGTGGTGATTTTGGCGGCGCTGCACAATGCCTTGAAGGTCACCAAGAAACGGATCGAGGACGTGCGGATCGTCGTCAACGGTCTTGGCGCGGCGGGCCTGACGTGTTGCCAAACTCTCTTAGCGGCAGGTGCGTCCCACTTACTGGGCTGCAATCGGCAAGGCGTCGTGTTGTCCGGGGATGCGGAGCGGCTCCGTGCATCCCGGCATCATCTCGCGGCGTGTATTCAGAATGAGAAGCCGACCGGCACACTCCGCGACGCGTTGACAGGTGCGGATGTGTTTATCGGGCTCTCGGTGGCGAATGTGCTGACCCGGAAGGATCTCGCGCTGATGGTGCCGGATCGCATCGTCTTTGCGATGGCCAATCCAGACCCGGAAATTTCTCCCATCGACGCGCTTTCGTCTTGCCGGATTTTTGCCACCGGGCGATCGGACTACCCAAACCAGATCAACAATGCGCTGGCGTTTCCAGGGATCTTCCGCGGGGCACTCGATGTACAGGCGCGTGCGATTAACGAGCCGATGAAATTGGCGGCCGCTCAAGCCCTCGCCGATCTGATCCCCGCGGCGACACTGAGCGAAGACTATATTATTCCGAGCGTGTTCGATAAGCAGGTCGTCCCTCATGTTGCGAAGGCCGTCGCGCAGGCCGCGCGGGACACCGGCGTCGCGCGCCGCACTCCGAAGCTCGAAGCATAAAACGTTAATCGTTAAACGTTATTCGTAAGAAAAAATTAAGACGAAGCGTCGGTCTTCACGATTAACGCTTCACGAATAACGATTAACGAGCCCCATCCTCCCCCAGGCTTAGCTCATAGAGCAACACTTTCCAACCGTCGTCTTCGCTCAGAAACTGTCCGACGATCGGCAGCATCCCGGTGCCCGGCACTTTGCCCGACTGCCCCAAGCTCCCGTTTTTAAGGACCCACATCATTTCTCCGGGCGTCCGATACTTTTTGAACTTCGGGTTCGTAAAATTTCTGGGTTGAATGGGCAGGACTTTCGCTGCGCCGCCGTCGCCCTTGCCTTCGGGTCCGTGACACTGAAAGCAGGTGCCGCGACCAAGAAATATCCCCTTGCCTTCGGCGAGCACGTCCGGTGTGGGCTCAAAGGGCGGTTTGAGCGCCTTTGCGGCCGCCAGGTCAGACGACGGCACGCGCGAAAGTTTGATGTCAAATTCGCCACCGGCTTGGCCATACCCGGAAGGATCGGCGGCCAGACATGTGACTGAAGCCAGTGCGAACGTGAGTCCTGCGAGTAGCACTGTACGAGAAACCATGATGCCCCCTCGTGATAACGTGAAATCAATGGGTCGGTAAAACGGGCGAGAGTCTATCATAGCCCGTCTACGCCGACAACGAGCACACAACCCTCTGCTGTCGTCACCGAAATTCTTTATGCTACAATGCGCGCTGAATTGAGCCTTGTATTGGCACCGCTCGTTGTAGTGCCGCCGGATCGGCCCCATCATGCCGTTTAACGCACGAACGTTTGGAAAATTTCAAGTCGGCATGCGAAAGCGAATTGTGGAGCTTCGCGCTAAAACCGAGGACTGCCTCGATGTGGCCATCGATTCCATGATGGAAGATCGCGTGGACAGCTATTTTCGGGTCGAAGAAGGCTTAACGGAGATCGATCGCTCGTTGGCATTGATTGAGGAAGAGATGGCCCACGTGGTCGATCTCTCGAGTGCCCAACGTCTGGACTCCCGTCTGGAGTTCATGGAGGATCGGTTCGAAGAATTTGATAGTGAAGTGCGGCAGCGGCCGCGTCGGCGCCGCCGCCGAATCAACATGGGGGATTTCTTTAAAGCCGCAGGCGGCGGAGGGGGAGAGGCGCCGGGGACGCATGGGGACATCAATAACCCGATCGACGCCTATGCCGCGCTGGAGGTGGAGTATGGCAGTTCCTTAACGGTCGTGACACGCGCGTTTCGCGATCGCGCCAAGAAGCTGCACCCCGACGCGCGTCGGGGCGACCGAAGCTCAGAGCCGGAACTCCGTCGCATCATCGAAGCGTACCAATTTCTGAAAGAGCATTTAAGTTTAAGCAATACGGAACCGCCGATCAATCCCGGGGCCGGCGCGACGTACTCACCATCGGAATAAGGATACCGTGACAGCCTCTCCAACGTTCATCACCGATCGTCAGAGCCTGCGTAGTTTTGTCGACCGTTTACGCGATCAGAAGCGCATCGCGCTCGACACGGAGTTTGTCGGAGAAGATAGTTTTGTGCCCCGTCTTGAGCTGATTCAAGTCGCAGCGGGCGATCTTTCAGCGGCGATCGATTTTCCTGCGGTCGGGTCATTGGATGATTTTGGATCCCTGCTGGCTGATCCTGCCATTGAAAAAATCGTGCATGCGGGACGGCAGGATTTGGAATTATTTTACGCCCATACCGGGCATGTGCCGACGCCGATATTCGATACGCAGGTGGCAGCCGCCATGGTGGGGTACGGCCCGCAGATCGCATACGCGCAGCTCGTCCAGCGCGTGGTCGGCGTGAAGCTAACCAAGGCTCATACCTTTACCAATTGGAGTCAACGGCCGCTCACGAAGGAGCAGCTGGCCTATGCCTTGGACGATGTGCACTATCTGTTATCGGTTCATACCCATCTGCAAGAACGTCTCGAGGCGCTGGGCCGGACGGCGTGGGTAGAAGAGGAATTTGTTCGATTGGGATCGAAGCTGACGGATGGGTCGCGCGAGCCGCGACACCGATATCAACGGATTCGTGGCTGGGAGAACCTCAAGCCGCGTTGTGCCGCCGTGCTTCGAGAACTCGTGGCGTGGCGTGAAGAAGAAGCCAAACGCCGTGATGTGCCCAGAGGCCGCGTCATTCGCGACGAGGTTCTGCTGGAAATGGCCCGGCACATTCCGATGAAACTAACGGCGCTCAAGGGCATGCGGGGTCTCCATGGCTCCGAAGTCGAGCGCAATGGCGAGGCGCTGATCACGGTCATCGAACGTGGTCTGGCGGTTCCGGAATCAGAATGGCCCGAGGCCCCGAAGAGTAAACGGCCGGAGCCGGAAGCGGCCGGTCAAGTTGATTTGCTGCAGGCGGTTCTCAAGGCGATTGCGTTAAAAGAAGAGATTGCTCCGACGCTGCTCGCTGGCGCGTCGGATCTCCAAGAACTCGTCGATGCGAAACACGACCGTGAAAAATTGGATCTGCCGATCCTCCATGGGTGGCGCAGAACGCTGGCAGGGGAGACATTGCTGGACGTCCTCCAGGGCAAGCTACATGTCAGCATCGACCAGCGGACTGGTACCTTGACATTGACGTCCCACTAAATTGCGCGTGAGTCGGTGTTTAAAGAAGAGGCTTTATCGCGTCGGCTGGTCTGGCTATGATGGCGGTCTCTCCCTTTTCCACAATTGGGCGTTGCACCAGATCCGGGTGCATGATCATGAGATCCAGGAGTTCGTTTTCGCTCACTTCCTTTTTCGCGAGTCCGAGGCTCTTATAGATATCTTCCTTCGTCCGCAACACGTCTCGTGCTTTTAATCCGGCCTTTTTGAGCAGGCCCTTCAGTTGGGTTTTGGTAAACGGCTTTTCATAATAATTGATGGCTTCGAATGGCTGACCACTGTCTTTGAGAATTTGGAGCGCCTGTCTGCATGTCGTGCACGTCGGCTTGTGATAAATCGTCATTTTCGCCATGTCGTCTCCTCATGATAGGAATAGGTCTGTCTTGACGGAAAATTTCCTCGCGTGATACACAAGGGTCGTGTTGAGTAAGGATTGAACCATGCTGACTGCGGGAACCAGTTCCACCGGAGAATTCGCGTGTGCGTCGGCGACCCAACGTACGCTCAGGCACTTGCGGACCAAGCGGAAGGGACAACCGGTGTTTGTCCTGGGGCATGTCCCCCAACGCAAAGGCCAGGAAGCCACCTTCCAGCTGTTCAATGAACGGTTGGCCGTCGTAAAATTTGTGGACGACGTCAGCCTTGGTTACGATCCATCGGAATTGCTGCTTCCCACAGAAATCGATGACAAAGGCGTGGCCTATTTCGAGATTCGTCCCTGTGCCGCGTGCAATCAGCCTTTTCCGCTGACATCTGAAGAAGCCCAAGCTGAGGAAGAACCCACCACGTGCCCTGAGTGCCAGTCGTAAAAACGCGTTAATCGTTACACGTTAATCGTAATAAGACTTTTCAGAGCAATCCGCCTGCCGATTCACGAATAACGATTCACGATTCACGTCTTCAGTCGACCAGCGGTGCGAACTCCAAGGCCTTCTTGAGTAGGCATTCTCCCGCGACGCCTTGCAGCGCCATGGGCAACATGCCGGCATCCAACGCTTTGACGGATGTGACTCGATACCCTTCCCTTATTTTAAGCCCTTCCACTTTCAGCGCATGACACATCTCCAATTTTCTCCAAATCAGGTTGTCGAGGACCTCTTCGGTCGGCGCAAGGGTTGCTTGCGAGACGGTTCCTCCCACCGAGATTTCAGCGGTGACCTGGCGTTTGTCCTTAGGGACGCTCGTCACAACGGCGAAGATGATCTCCTGAGCAGAGACAGGACACGCCATAAGCCATATGAGCATCGCCGTCACGATCGCATATGATGTGACACCGAGTATTCCGATTGATGGCCTCCTCATTTGCAACGTGAGTCAATCCTCATTCGCAGCTACGCGTAACACACGCTCTGAAAGCCATCCCTTGCCGCCGTCTGCAAGGGTCACTTCATAATACGGTTCAGTACGACCTGGCACTTGCTCGGTGACACGCATCCCGCTGACACTGACCACAGTGCCGCCTGGCAGAGTTCGCGTCACCCCGGATGCGGGAGTCGATGTCGCCGAATCAGGCGGCGAAGGCAGCAAGCTGACCGTTCGCGAGGCGTATTCCTCGGATACCACGATGACCTTTTGCCCAATCTGAAACACAGGAGAAAAAGACCCGGCTGCCGTCCGGCTGCTCGAGGGCGAAGGCCCGCCATGGCTCAACGCACTTTTCCCCACCATTCTCGATGAAGAGGTGAACGTATCGGGTAATGTCGGCGGTTGCTGCGATTCATGAAGCCAGAGAACCGTGGCGCCGACGGCCAGCGCCGTTCCGCCCAGTCCGACCATGAGATGGAAAAATGACGGCATCAGCCGGGTGCTCTCCAATGAACGCTGGTAGAGTATGCCGAAGCGACCATGTCTTCGCAAGCGGAGAGACAACCTTGACCAGCCGAACGGCGACCACATACTATTCTAGTATGGCGGTGGGACGACTGAGGAGGGCGAACGATGCCTCATGATTTTATGCCGGGATTAGCAGGTGTGCCGGCCGCCCGGTCTGCGGTGAGCGATGTGGACGGACAAGCGGGGATCTTGGAATATCGCGGGATTCGTATTGAAGAACTCTGCGGGCGGTCGTCCTTTCTTGAAACGACCTGGTTGTTGCTGTTTGGACGTTTGCCCACGCAGGAGCAACTGGCCAAATTTAGGGATGATGTAGGCTGTCACAGGCGGGTCAAATACCGGATCGTCGATCTCATCAAATGTCTGCCTGAACAGGGCCATCCCATGGATGCCCTTCAAGCGGCGGTAGCGGCCCTAGGGATGTTCTATCCGGGGCGCAACGTCAAGGATGTCCAGAATAATTATTGGTCGGCCGTGCGGTTGCTTGCCAAGTTGCCGACCATCGTCGCGGCGCATGCGCGACTCCGCAAGGGAAATGATTACATCCCACCTCGGGACGATCTGAGTTTTTCTGAGAACTTTCTGTATATGTTGTCGGAACGGGTCCCGCCAAAGATGTGGGTCGAGGCGCTCGATATCTGTTTGATTGTGCATGCCGAGCATACGATGAATGCTTCCACCTTTACGGGTCTCGTGACGGCGTCGACCTTAGCCGATCCGTACACCGTTGTAGCCTCATCCATCGGCGCCTTGAAAGGCCCCTTACATGGCGGTGCGAATGAGGAAGTCGTGGAGATGCTTCGGGAGATCGGTACGCCAGGCCGCGTACGCAGCTATGTGGAACAGAAGGTCCGGGCGAAGGAAAAGCTTATGGGTTTCGGTCATCGTGTCTATAAAGTTAAAGATCCGCGCGCGACAATTTTACAAAAGATCTGCGAACGGCTGTTCAAGGAAACCGGCACGTCGCCGCTCTACGACGTGGCCTTGGAGGTCGAGCGGGTCGCCGCTGAGCACTTTGGCGCGAAGGGGATCTATCCCAATGTCGATTTCTACTCAGGGATCGTCTACGACAAGATGGGGATCGAGCTGGAATTCTTTACGCCCATCTTTGCCATTGCCCGGGTGGCAGGGTGGTTGGCCCACTGGTTCGAGCAGCTGAAGGAAAACAAGCTGTACCGGCCGGAACAAATTTACGACGGCGAACATAATCGCCCCTATGTCCCGATCGAACAACGGTAACGGATCCCTAGCCTGCGCACTACTATTCGAACAGACTGACAAATCCCCGTAGGATCAACGGTCCAGCGTAATTATTCCTAGCATATAAAGCTCAGGAACAGGCCAACGTGTCGTGGCGCCACTGTCGATCGCTCTCCGGCGGCGCGGCTGGTCGGGTTACTGCCAGAGCCCTCTCCAGCAGCCTTCGTGATCCACGTTCTCGTTCTATTTCGGGTTCACGGATAGGTAGACCGTTGCATTCCCCCGCGTGACGAGAAGCAGGACGCGAGACTGTGGTTCAAGCTCATTGACAAGGTCTTGGAAGTCCTGGACGTTGCGAACCGGTTTCCTATTCATCTCTCGAATAATATCCCCCGGCTTGAGACCAGCCTGCTCGGCTTGAGAATCCGGTTGGACCTCGTTCACGGACACACCGGTTTCTTTTCGACCTTGTCGCCCTTGCCGGTCACCAATCGGCTCAACCGTGACCCCGGCAAGGGCGTGTTCTCTCTGTCCGCTGCCCGGTTCACCGCGTGAGGCCTTCGCCATATCTTTCGGTAATTCGCCGACGGTGAGCTTCAGGTCCCTACTATGTTTATCGCGGAGAATCGTGATGCTGACGGTGGTGTCTGGAGCGGTATCCGCGACCAGGGATCGAAGATGAGCTGGATCCTTGATCTCTGTCCCATTGTATGTCGTAATAATGTCCCCCCGCTGGAGCTTGCCCTTGGCCGCCGGGCTGTCTTCCATGACGTCTGCCACAAGCGCACCCTTGGTGTCGGGTGTCCCAAACTCCTTCGCGAGGTCCTGGTTGATCTCTTGAATTGAGACGCCCAGCCAGCCCCGCACGACTTTGCCGTATTTGACAAGGCTGTTCATGACCGTTTTCGCCATATTGCTTGGAATGGCGAATCCAATGCCCATATTCCCGCCCGTACGGCTAAAGATGGCGGAATTGATCCCAATGAGTTGTCCCTGGAGATTGACCAGGGCCCCGCCTGAGTTTCCAGGATTGATCGCGGCATCGGTTTGAATGAAATCCTCGTAATCGACAATGCCCATATTGGCGCGTCCGACGGCGCTGATAATTCCCATTGTCACGGTTTGATTCAGACCAAACGGATTGCCCACTGCAAGGACCAGCTCCCCCACTTGCAGGTGGTTGGAGTCACCCCAGGTCAGAACGGGCAAGTTTGTCGCCTCGATCTTAATGACCGCCACATCGGTTTTTGGATCCGTCCCAATCACCTTTGCCTTGAACGTTCGTTTATCAGGCAGCAAGACCTTAATCTCATCCGCCTTCTCGACGACGTGATTATTGGTGATGATATGGCCGTCGGCGCTCACAATGACGCCGGAGCCCAGCCCCTGCTCACGGCGCTCCTTCGGGGCGGGAAGTCGGCGCTCTTCTTCACCGAAGAATCGGCGAAACAACGGATCGTTGGAAAACGGATTCAACGTTCCCTCGCCGCTCTGAGCTGATTTTTGCGACGAGGAGATATTGACAACGGAGGCTTTGGCCAACCTTGCCACCGAAATGAATGTCTCGTTGCCGGGAAAACTGCTTGTTTGAGATGGAGGCGCAGGGCTGGCAGCGTGCGCGGCAGGGTCAGACGACAAACGTTCCATCGGTTGCGGGTCTCGAGAGCATTGGAATGTCCCAAGCAGCACTGTCAGCAAGGCCACCGCCGAAACTTTCTTCCAGCGATGATGAGGTAGCTCCCGGCCACTTCGATGTCGCGCCAGGCTCATGAGGCACTCCTTTGTAGTATGGTCGCAGGTTGAATAATTAAATAATCTTACCATTCGAAGAGTCAAGGGAGGGTCAATCAGTATCGTGTCGCAACGGTCGTTTGCAGGGAGTGAGTAATCGAGTGAGCTCTTGTAGGTATCCAATACGATCAATTAAGATGTTCCCCTCGTGGAACCGCCACGATTAACCTCGCAACCGGAGTGTCAGCTATGAAAGCAAAAACCGATCACCATCAGAACGATTCATCAGGTTCATCTGGCGCGACTCGCATGGAACGCGACACCATGGGAGAGCTTGCCGTTCCCGCCGCAGCCTACTATGGGGTCCAAACCGCCCGGGCCGTCGAAAATTTTCCCATTAGCGACCTTCGCTTCCCTCGTTCCTTTATCCGGGCCATGGGTTTGATTAAGTGGGCCGCGGCGAGCGTCAATGTTGCGCTCGGCCTGCTCGAAAAAAAGGTGGCTGATGTCATACTGACATCGAGTCGAGAAGTCATAGACGGACAGTGGGACGAGCAATTCCCCGTCGATATTTTCCAGACCGGCTCAGGGACCTCGACGAACATGAACGCGAACGAGGTCATTGCCAACCGGGCGGCCGAACTGTTGGGTGGCGCTCGAGGCAGTAAATTGGTGCACCCCAATGATCACGTGAATTTAGGACAATCGAGCAATGACGTCATCCCGACCGCGATTCATGTCGCGGCGGTCGACAGCATCGAGCGCCGGCTTGTTCCCGCGCTGACGCGTCTTCAGCAGGCGCTGGGCAGCAAGGCGCAAGAGTTCGACAAGATCGTGAAGATTGGCCGGACCCACCTTCAGGACGCCACACCGGTGCGGTTAGGACAGGAGTTTAGCGGGTATGCCCGGCAAATCGAACTGGGACTGCAACGAGCCAGGCATGCCCAACGAATGCTGAGTGAAGTCGCTCTCGGTGGTACGGCGGTTGGTACCGGGCTGAATGCGCATCCCGAATTCGCGGGACGTGTGCTCTCACTGGTCTCACAGGAAATCGGATGTCCTTTTCAGGAAGCGATAAATCATTTTGAAGCGCAATCGACACAGGATTCTCTCGTCGAAGCCAGTGGTGCGCTACGGACGATCGCCGTCAGCCTCATGAAGATTGCGAACGACGTGCGGTGGCTGGGGTCAGGCCCCCGATGCGGACTTGGAGAGATCATCCTGCCTGAAACGCAGCCGGGGTCGTCGATCATGCCCGGCAAGGT
>JBDUAJ010000002.1:0-32919 GCA_040004695.1 Nitrospirales bacterium
CCATGCTGCGTTCAATCAAGGGCGGCGCGGCTGCCTGCTGGACGCTCGAGAATCTCGCGCCTCGCATTCTGCAACGCAATTTCGATCCAGGGTTCTTCGTCGATCACTTTGTGAAAGACATGGGTCTTGCGCTGGAAGAAGCGCGACGCATGGGAGTGGCCTTGCCGGGCCTCGCCCTTGTTCACCAGCTCTATCTCTCCGTACAAGCGCACGGCCACGGCCGACGCGGGACCCATGCGCTGATGCTGGCGTTGGAAGAGCTGTCGTATGTGAAGGTCACGCCGGAATCCCGCTCTTCCTGACTCTCGCCGGATTTCTCACAACCAAAAACTTAGATAGTCGGATAGAGCCATGACGGGCCAACAGCCTGTCACCTTAAACGAATCAGATCGATCAGATGGATGTGTGGTAGTAACTCGAGTCGTTGTTGACGCCGGCTAAAAGTGGACTCACGAGCGGCATGAATGACACAAACCGGCGTCTTGATCCTCAATTCCCTGAGCGGTACACTCAATCCTTATGAATCAGCCTGACAAAGAGGGGACCCATACAGACAGCCACCCCGTTGAACCGTTGACTGCTGTCCCTCCCGAAGGCGACATGGTTCGACGTCTGCTCGATCACGAGTCTGCGTTTCGTAGTTTTCTGCGTCGCCGAATCGGCAATGAAGCGCTTGTCGAGGATCTCCTGCAACAAAGTTTCGTCAGGGCGGTAGAGCATCAGCATGCGCTCCGCAACGACGACTCTGTCGTCGCCTGGTTCTACCGGGTGCTGCGCAACACCGTGATTGATTACTACCGCTCGCACGGAGCGGAATCGAGGCGGGACGAGGCGTTCTTGCAGGAATTGACTCATCTTGGAGAGGATCAGGAGCCGCCGCTGGACGAGATGAAAGCCGCGGTATGCCAGTGTCTCCACGGGATCATGCCGGAGCTCCGGTCTAATTACAGCGAGCTATTACGGCGAATCGATCTGGAGGGCGAATCGCCGGCCCACGTGGCACACGATCTCAACATCACTCTCAATAATCTTACCGTCCGTCTTCACAGAGCTCGTCAGGCTCTCAGAGCGGGTCTGGAGCAGTCTTGCGGTGTGTGTAGTCAGCATGGCTGTCTGAACTGCTCCTGCGAATAGCCCGACCGTTGTACTACCGACCGGCTGTCCCAGTCGGGTTTGAACATGCTATCCCAGCCCAATCGCAACGTGCATCGCGTAAGGAAGGCCGAAATCGTCGCTGGACGGGTCTTGTTTGGAACAGATGAAAGTTTGCGAAGTTCAGTCTAATGGACCGAAAAGGGGATTGGCGCGAAGGTCAATGCGAAAATCGCGAGGGCTGCCCAGCCGACCCACATCCTGGTTCGACCGAGCGCCGTATGAGGGTCCAGGACGGGTGGGTGCGCCAGTCCTAGAATGCCTGCCATTCCGGCCCAGAGAAACCAGCCCGGCCATCCGATAAACCCCAAGACCAGCAGAACCGGCAGGATCGCCAGCGCGATGGTGCGTTGTCGGCTGCCCCACAGCGCGTAGGCAACGTGCCCGCCGTCCAGTTGGCCGATCGGAATCAGATTTAAGGACGTGACAAACAAGCCGAACCAGGCGGCAAAGGCCACCGGGTGGAGCACGACGTCATAGCCCTGCGGGATAGATCCCATGACGAGCCATGTGAAGAATTGCAGCAACAGCGGTTCACCCAGCCGTAGTCCGAAGAGCCCCTGATCGACGACCACCGTCGACCATCGAAGTCCGAATACCAAGGCAACCACCGCGACGACAAAGCCGGCAATGGGGCCGGCCACGCCGATATCGAACAAGGCTTTGCGGCTCAAGATCGGGCCACGCATGCGGATGATGGCGCCGAACGTCCCGATAAAATGTGGTGGACCTGGAATGAACAGGGGCAGAGAGGCCGGGACGCGGTGGATTCTGGAAAGCAGGTAATGGCCGAATTCATGCGTGACGAGAATGCCGAGGAGTGTGGCGGCGAACGGGATGCCTTTTGAGAGTGCCGTCGGATTCTCGATCAGAAAGCGCCACGCGCCCACAAACGCATCGGCGTTTGTGGCATAGGCGCCGGCCCATAAGGTCGTGAAGACCGTGGCGACAAACAGGCCAACGGGCCACACCCAGTCAGAAAACCCCGATTGGCGTCGTACATCATGCTCATCGGTGGTCTGATCGATGGTCTGAGGATCTGCCGGAGCCCAGCCGTGGAACGGCTCAATGGCGGGGTCGTTGATCGCAGGCTGTTGTTGTTCGTGATCCATGCTAAGCCGATAGGGCAAATGGATTGTGCGTGACTTCTTCCTGAACCGTGGTGGCCGGTCCGTGACCTGGAAACAGTGCCGTGTCCGCAGGCAATCTCAACACCTGTTCGCGAACTGACTGTAAATGCGTCGGATAGAGCGTAGTGGGGTTCGAGCGCCCAATGGATCCCGCGAAGAGCGTATCGCCGACAAAGCACATCGGACCCGTGTTCCTTTCGATCCGATAACACATTCCCCCTGGCGTATGTCCGGGGGTGGCCATGAATCGGATAATGAGCTTCCCCACAGACATCGTATCCCCGTTTTTCGGTGAAACGAGCAGGTCGCGTGGTGGTGACCAGGAGAGCAGCGATTCATCGGCTTCTCCGAGATACACGGGCACTCGATGATAGTTCAAGAGCTGTTCGATTCCATCCGCGTGATCGGAATGGCCGTGCGTCAGGCAAATGGCCGTGAGGCGAAGATGGTTCTGTTGAAGAAACTGGATCATGGCGGTCGGGTTGTAGGCGGTATCGATGAGAATCGCCTCTCCGGAATCGTGCACCACATACCCCTTGACCTCATACCCGCCGATGTCCCCGAGGATGGTCTCGACGCAAGAGGTCGCGTGCGAGGGGGGCGGTGACGGAGCCCACTGGCCGGCTGCAATAGTGGATAAGGCATCGGCTCGCAGGCTCAACGTATCGGCAATGGCACGCACTTCTGCGTCACTGGGTACGCGGCTGCCGCGTTCGAGCGTTGAAAGATCGCCGGCTCGCAAGCCGCTCGCCTGTGCAATGGCCTCCACCGAACGACCCTGCCCCATGCGGGCCTTCTTCACGATATCACAGAAATCGTCTTCGAGTTTCATGGCCAAGGGTAATGAAAAATGTAAAATGCAAAGTGCAAAATTAATCCGTCTTTTTCTTTCCCATCTACTCTAATCAATCGCCTCGGCTGGAAGGGATGGGCACGGAGGTTTTCGACGCGTACGAGTGACATGCTAATGGCCGTTGAAGCTGCCGCGCTGCGACGGCATTGCGACGCCCCGTCGCAGCCTCATAGTCGCAGGCGGCCAAAAGTACGATGCCAGTGGCTGTACGAAGTCAGGGGCATCGCGGCGAAACCGGAGTGCCCGCCCTTCGTCAGCCGAGGCCACCACCTCATCCTTCCGGGTCCAGCTTAATTTCCTTGACCTCACCGAAGCCGGTCAGGACGCGCGCCGTATCGGATGGTCCTACCGCAAGAATCTTCAACCGTTCCGGATGAAGCTGCTCCCGGGCGACGCGCAGCAAATCTTCCTTCGTCAGCTTCATCACCTGATCGCGGAGCTGCTGGAGAAAATCTTTCGGCAATCCATCGTATTCCAGCTGGAGCCGGCGGCTCACGATGCTGGCCGGACTGGCGAACGAGAAGATAAAGGAGTTCACAAAGGCTTCCTTCGACTCCTCCAGTTCCGCGTCGGTGACCGGCTGTTCGCGCAGGCGTTCGAGATTCGCGACCAGCGTGGCGATGACCTGTTGCGTCGAGGCCGTCTTCGTTTCGGTCCGCATGCCCCACACGCCGCGTTCGTAAATGCCGCCTCGCAGGACGCTGCTGATGGAATAGGCCAGCCCCTGCTTCGTGCGCACGTCCTGAAAGAGCCGACTGCGGAAGGACCCACCGCCAAGGATATCGTTCAGTAGTACCAAGGCCGGATAATCCGGATCGGTTTCTTTCAAGGAGAGATGGCCGGCACGCAGATGAGTTTGCGAGATCGGCTTTCCCACGAAACGCACTTGGCGAGAGTCCGCGGGTTCAATCGGAGGCGGCGCCATGCGCGTGGCCTGTCCGGGTGTCCAGTCGCCAAATAGTTTACGCAACCGGCTCAAGACGGTCGCCTTGTCAAAGTCTCCCGTGATTCCGAGCAAGACCCCATTAGGATGGAAGGTGGCGGCATGGAAGCCGATGAGATCCTCTCGCGTGATTCGGGCAATCGACTCCATGGAGGTCTCGCGTGCAAAGGGATGAGAGGGGCCATAGAGCAGTTTGGCAAATTCACGCGAAGCGATGGATTGCGGCTGATCGTTGCGTCGGCGGATAGATTCACGCACCTGCAGCTTCGCCAATTCGAGTCGAGCCGGATCAAACGCGGGCCGCCTGAGGACATCGGCAAAGAGGGCCAGCCCACGGTCCAGATCCTTTTTCAATACGTCGAGCATCGCCACGCCGGATTCCACTCCAATGGAGACCGACATCACCATCGCCAAACGCTCTAACTCCTGGTCCAGATCGGCTGCGCCCGTGTGTTGTGTGCCTCCGGTCCGCATGGTGAGACCGGTGAGTCCGGCCAGTCCGACCTTATCGGAGGGGTCCATCCAGCCGCCGGTTCGAATCGTCGCGCCAACCGTCACCAGCGGCAGTTCATGATCCTCTAAGAGGTACACCACCATCCCGTTCTCCATGACGATGCGCTCCGGCTCCGGAGGATTGAGTGCCACCGGCGGGAATGTCATCTGGCGCGGGTCAACCAGATCTGCCGAGATCGGTGATGGCGGTTCTAGTGCCGCGATGGGACGCGGCTCACCGGCCCCTACGACAGTGGCGATCAGAGCGGCGATCAGTAAGAGGCAGATGATGAGCGTTGGCCTGCCAGGGCGAGAGGTCGAAAGAGAGAATGCGTTCATGGTGTCCTCAGATTCATCGGTCCAGACGATGTGTGCCGCAGGGTTGCCGGGGTTTTGCTTGCCGCCGTCGGTTTCACCAGCGTCGCCACGGTCCGATTATTTCGCGTCAGATACTGAGCCGCCACACGTTGAATATCGGCGGGCGTCACCGCCGCAATGCGCTCCCGCGCGGTGAGGACGTACCGCCAATCTTTGGCGACCGTTTGAAAATAGGCCAGCTGCGATGCGAGCCCGCTGTTAGACCGTAGCGATCGCAAGAGCTCGGCATCGAGATTATTCAAGACCTTTTCTAATTCAGCAGCCTCCACCGGTTCTGTTTTCAACCGTTCCAGTTCTTCTGTGATCGCCTCTTCGACCTCTCGTGCCGTATGCGGCGCCAGCGGCACCGCGCTCATCACGAAGAGATTCGGCGCTTGCGCACCTGGAAAACTCGTTTGCGTGTCCACCGCCGTGGCCAGTCGCTTCTCCCGGACTAATCGTTGATAGAGGCGTGATGTTTGGCCTTCGGACAGGATGGAATCCATCACGTCAAACACGAAGTCGTCGGGATGCCCCAGCGCCGGCTTGTGGTAGCCGAGCAGCAAGATCGGCTCGGCATCGAATTCCACCTCAAGGCGCCGCTCGCCACGTTGCGGCGGCTCGACGGTCACGACCCGAGGCGGTGCCGTCATGGCCGGAATCTTCCCAAAGGTCCGCTCGATGAGCGCGATGACGTCCGGCGGGTTGATATCGCCCACAATCGCAACCACCGCGTTTGCCGGGCCATAATAGGTCTGAAAAAACGCGTCGGTCACGGCCGGGGTCAGTGATTGGATATCCGAAGCCCAGCCGATCGTCGGAAAGCCATAGGGATGGGCCTCGAATGCCGCCGCCGCAAACGCTTCGTAAAGGAGTCCGTTCGGGCTGTCATCGGTTCTGAGCCTGCGTTCTTCGAGCACGACGTCGCGCTCCTTATAGAACTCCCGCAAGACCGGACTGCCCATGCGATCCGACTCCACCGCCGCCCACAGTGGAAGACGATTGGCAGGCAGGCTGACGGTGTAGCGCGTGACATCTTTGCCGGTCGAGGCGTTGAGGCCGACGCCGCCATGACGCTGATAGAGCATGGCCAGCTCATTGCCGACGACGAACTGCCCGGCGCGCTCCTGAGCTTCGGTAAATTGCTGGCGAAGTTTCTTCAACGCCGGCGATGACGCTTCCTCTTGCCCTTCGGCCAGGAGCCGCTCCCGAATGTGCTCGATGTCCCGCTGAATGCGATCCAATTCCTCGAGCACGGGCTGCTCCTGCGCATAGTTCTTGGTGCCCAACGTGCGCGTCCCCTTGAAGGCCATGTGTTCATAGAGGTGCGCAAGGCCTGTAGCGCCGTTGTGTTCATTGATGCCCCCCACGCCGAAGGTGAGGTTAATGGAGACGATCGGGCTTTGATGTCGTTCCACGAGCAGCACGGTCAGTCCATTGGCCAACGTGTGGTTGATCACCCGGTCTGCCAGCCCGGGAGCGGACTGGCCGCCGGAATCAGCCCGCACATCGGACATGAGTACGAAGAGGCCGATGATCACCATACCGATGGCGAGAGAGTGTTTCTGATATCTCATTTGAAAAGATCCATTAATTCTTGTGGTGTTTCGATAAACCAATCCGGCTGGCAGGCCTGCATTTTGTCACGGTTGCCCATGCCATAGCCGACGGCGCAGACCTTAATCCCGGCACGATGGCCGCCATTGATGTCATTCGTGCTGTCGCCGATCAGCACCGCCCGGTCTTTGCTGACCCCCAATGTGTCTAGGATATGGACGATCATGCCGGGCTCCGGCTTCAAGCCGAAGCCGTTGTCGCCGCCCACGACGAAGGCGAAGTGATGCGAGCCCAATCCCGCCAGGATTTTGGTGGTGTATTCCAACGATTTATTGGTCGCGACGGCTTTATGCTTCCCGGCGAAATGGGTCAACACGGTATCGATGCCCGGATAAAACGTCGTGCAATCCAGGCAATGGTCCAGATAGTGCCCGCGAAATATCTTGAGTGCTTCCTGATAATGGTCCAAATTTTCTTCGCCGACGGACAACCGGAGCAGTCGTTTGACGCCGTCGCCGACAAAGCTGAAAATTTCTTCCTCCGATCGGACCGGCAATCCCATTTCGCCGAGCGTGAGATTCACGGCTTTGGCAATATCCCATTTAGATTCGATAAGGGTGCCGTCGAGATCGAAGATGAGGAGGTCCACTGCATGCATCAGTCGATTATACCAAACAAGTTCAGCGCATTCTTATCTGATTCGAAAACAGACGAATCTATCCGGTAGGCCAACCTTCACGACGTTGAGGTCTTCAAGATGCGCACGGCAAAGCGACAGGGTGTTATTGCCAACTACAATAGAAACCTCCGATGTCCCACGAGATGAGAAGAAGCGTTTGCAGTGAAGGCCAGGCCATTGCGATTCTGCAACAGTTTGACTGGTTGCCGATCCGGGTCAGTGAGTGAGTCTTCGTCAGTTGCCTCGTAAGAATCCTACGATCTCATCCTTTTTCTTTTGGACCAGCCTGACGGCAGCTTCTGCCAGGAGCGCCTTGTCGCACTCTGATTCGAGCTTGAAGAGCGTTGGGATGAGCGCGAGACGGTCGAGGATGTCCTGCTTGGTCTGAAGCTTGTTCTTCTCACCTTGGCAGGCCGCGGGCAGCGCTGAGGCCACGTCATCCGGCCAGACATCGGCCGCGTGCCGGAGGACGATGATTTTGATCGTCGTGTCATCCGGCAGGACAATCCGTTGACTTTGGAGAATGTGCCAGATCATCGCTTGGTAAGCATTCGCTCGCTGCTCCATGATGCCGACGATCCGTCCGCTGTCCTTGACGAAAATATCGAACCCATTCTCCATACGATCGAGCGTGTTATTTTTGGCCCAGAAGGGGAAGGAGCTGTCGAAGGCCACGACGAGCGCGCGTTTCACTTTCTTGTCCTCCAACTGTTTCAAAAAGAGCTGTACCAGGGATTCGGTGCCTTGATTGTCAAAGAGTCCGCCGTCCCCTGCATGGACGTAGGTGTCTTGGCCCTCCACTTGAGCCGTAATCGGGCCAATGAAAAATGGGAACGAGGCCGAGGCGGCGACCGCCCTCGACAGCGGAATGCCGCGTGGATCGGCCCCGTGGTCCTGGAAGGTCAGTGGGTTCAAGGCTTCCTTCGCTTTCTGAAGCGATTCCGGCAGAGGCTTCGGGGCGACGCTTTTGGCTAGCAGTTCCGACTGCAGCTTTGGAATAAAATCATACCGGAAGTCATCACGAGGGATGGTGGTCATGACGAATCGCCGGCCGTTGTTATAAAGGGTCGCGTTGAGGATCAAACGTGGACTATCGCCCGCTTTTTCGCGCTGATAGATCTCCTCGAACGTTTGCCCATTCAGGAAGGTAGCATCGAGGACTTCGGCCAGCGAAGTAGCCCGTTGGTTGGAATTGAGCCAACGGACCTTGACGAACTGCCGCCACACGATGGACCACTGGTAATTTTCGGCCATGGTGTTGCGATATTGAGCAAAGAAACGCTGATAGGCCGGTGTCAATGATCCATGCGCGTCCAGGGCCGCCACGTCGGCCTTGGGCTTATGGGTCGCAAAGTAACTGGAGGCGACGCTCCCGCCCGAGACGCTGGATAAATAGGACGCCTGCTCCAGTACGGAGGGTTGTCCTGGAGCGATCCGAACGTGAGCTAAGGCTTCCAGTCCAGCCGCACCAAAGTAGGCGGCGCGGCTGCCTCCGCCGGAGAGTGCAATCCCGATTACGGTGTCAGTGTGAGACGGCAATGGCGGAAAACTCGGCGAGTCACGGTCCGCCTTCGGGAGCGTCTGTATATGAGCAAAGCATCCGACGAAGAGTAAGGGCAGGAAAATAGCGCACAGTGCTCGATGAAGTGGCTTCATTCGCATGGTCATTCCCCTCTAGATATAGCTGAGCGTGGTCTAATGTTTTTAAATACTCGATCAGGGCGTTTGTTTCTTCCCTCGGCAGGTCCGTCCCGTACACGTGCCCTCGTGGCCGGTCTCTAATTTCGAACCGCTTCCAAACCCGTCGCCGGCTGAGTTTCAGAAGACGGCAAGCAGTTGCTCAAATTGTCGTAGCCTCGTGATAAGAGGTGATCCAGCCGCGGGGGCGTGCCGTCTCGGGCTTTCAGTACCGCGGCAGCATAATCCTTCAGCACCGCCAGATCTGCGTGCGCCGCCCAGCGTTCGGGAGTGAGATCGAGTCTCTGCAACGCCGTGCCGGGGGGCATGGGGGTTTCTGGACGATCGGACGGGGCCAGTCGCCACATGTCCAAGCGGACGTAGATCCGTTCCGCACAGTGGTTGATCTGGTCCTGGACCTGCTTCCCGGAGCCGCGTAAAAAATTTGGAGGGGAAGGGTCTTCCCCCTGATGGCACTTCGCGC
This sequence comes from Nitrospirales bacterium, assembly GCA_040004695.1. Lineage (GTDB taxonomy): Bacteria > Nitrospirota > Nitrospiria > Nitrospirales > Nitrospiraceae > JAICXS01. The sequence goes on from JBDUAJ010000002.1 coordinate 9,325, forward strand.
AGTATCGGCGAAACGATTTGATGGCCGGGACGGTCCCTTGGTCATCGTCAGTGGGGGACGACGGCCCGTCAAGAGCGGTCACGTCGGCATCTGCGAGGGGGGGCGGCATCTCGTGATCGTCCAGACAGCACCACGAGAGGCGTGGCATCTCCAGGTGTTCGTACAGCGCTTCCATCACACGCGCCCGCCGAAAGGGCTTGCGGGCCAAGACGTCCGATGTCCCCGCCAGCGTCGCGCGCGCCATTGTATCGATCGCCTCATGCACGGGTGAAAAATCATCCATCACCGTCAGAATGGCGGCACCGGATCCTTCCCCGGATCGATCGCCGGGGCTCTCCACTTGAATCGTGACCTCTTTGATGGCATTTCCATCGGCTCGTCTCGCATGCAGGCCGGACTGTTTGTGTGCCACCATGAGCCGGGCCTTCCACGTCGCTGCGCCTTTGAGGGCATTTCGACCACTGATCTGAAGGTCGGTCAGGTCATCACCGTCATCAAATGACAGGCGATCGATCGTGCCGGTTACCCCTTTCCCGGCCTTCACATACACTACGGCATCCATGGAAAAGCCGCCGGCGTCCTGCATGTCCGCTTTTCCGTCCATGTTATGGGGTGGCAGACAGTGAAATGTGAGTCGCTCAGGTGATACGCCCCCGCGCCGGCTGCTGGACCGGCAGATGCTCTCGTATCGACGTGTTCGATCACCCGCCTCCGACCCACGCAGAAAAAGATGCTCGTCCACTCGTCGAATATCAGTTCCAGCGATAAACCGTGACAGACCGGCGATCGCATGATGCACACTTCCTGTGTCGGTCGACGCAGACCAAGTCGCCAGAGGGGCGCGGGGGACGGACGGTTCGAAAATGGAACGGATGGCCGAACGGTCATGCTGATCGTCGGCTGAGATAGTGATCGTCTGAGCCGGGTCTGCGGGGCCATCCGCCTGTGGGAAAAAATCGAGCGGATTACGGTTCAGGATGTCAGGATTTGAAATGAGCAGCCCCTGCGGCCATTTCTCCTGCCATGTTTTCTTGTACACGTGGACCAAGCGATCGGTGTAGCGTGCGGAATGGCTGTCGAACGCTCGTGAGCCGCTGAGAAGATACTGCAATAGAAACCGGACGAGATCGCCCCGGCATTCAATGGAGTCCTTAGACGAATGGGGACGCTCGCACCCGTCCTGCCAAAGTAACTGGTACGCGGACAATTCATTCGCGCGGTCGGTCGCATCATCGATCGCATTCGGGATGTCGATGCCTTGGTGAAGGGGGAAGCCGTAGAAGTCGCGCCGTTGCGCCTCCAGCAGGGAGGCGATTTGGGGATTGGCATTGGTTTCGTCCCACAAGGGTCTGGCGAAAATAGGACCTTGATTCTGGTGACAGACGGTGCAGACGGCCCGGTTGGCATACAGCACCCTGGGGGTCCCGCCGGACTTATAGTCTTTGACCACCTGAAATTCAAATCGCCCGGCGGCTTCGTTATAACTGATGACTTCGATCGTGTTGGCCTTTTCCTGATAGCCTAGAAAGAAACGATCTTTGAGCAGCATACCGGAGAATTCAACATGCATCGTCGGTTCGGTATCAATCCCCATGACGGCTCTCGGAAAGGTGAAGAACTGCGGGCGGGCGGCGTTCCTCTGTAGAGATCGATTCAACGGAATGAGGACGCGCTTGAGGGGGGAGCGGCCTGGCTCGGATTCAAGCTGTTGAGTGAGGCGCTCGACCAACGCCGTGAAGGGAAACGGGATGTGATGAATTCTTTTGCCTCCTTCCGTTTCGCTGACCACATAATCGAACAATGATCGTCCAACCGGCGGAAGATTGGCCCCGGGATCTTTGGGATCCAGAACCCAGACGGGCCCCAGTTCAGGACGGTCCGATCCGGGCGCAGCGGAATGCGGATCGTTGCGGCCGCAGGAGACGAGAATCGTCGTCGCCATCAGGATGACAAGAGCGATACGGTAGGGCAACACAATGGCCGTCATGTGCCTCTGAGGCGGATATCGCCGCTCCACGAGAGGCTCCTTTACTTCGCCGATGCCGTCATGCGCTGTGAGCCGACCCAGCAGTCCTCCTCGATCTGTCCCGACGCTTGAAACACGCCCGTGTCCTTCTCCGCGATCTCTTTATTGTACAGTGTGAAATTGAGAACAAACGCCCGCTTCATATAAGCCCGTCCGAGATAAAAGCCGGTTCTGACCATGCGGATTTCATCCCTGATCTGCAGGCCTTCTCGTCCCGCGAGCGAGTCGGGCATCTCCCGATATCCCTCAAGATCGTCGGTGAAGGCGTAGTCGATGATGATGGAATCGCGGCGGCCATCCAGCAGACTCTGTCCGCAGTACAACTTGGCGGGGAACAGCAACCAGGTGTCTTTCCCTTCTACGTCCAGTTTTTGGATGCTCCCGATATCCTCCCCGAGGAGAGGGTTGAGCACGGCCAAATCATTGATTCTGTTCCGCAGAACGCGGGCTTTCTTATAGAAGACCTTCCTTTTCCATGCGATCTCCCCAAGGTGTTCCAGCGTGACCGTTTTGGAATGAACGAGACGTCCCTTCAGTCCGCCGACGATTTCCGCCACGCGCGCACGCTGGCTACTGCCTTTGGAGAAAAACATCTGGCCTTCATAAGGTCCATCCGGGATCGGTCCCGCCGTCAACCGCGCATAAATCTGGTCGACCTGTTCCTGGGTGGCGGCCGCGAGGTTTGCCGGCGTGATCTTCATCACATCCGCGGAGGTGAGCGGAAGCTCGTGTTCGAGTCGAGCAAAGTCCATCTTAGACGCATAGCCTTCCCCGCTCGGCGCAAATTTGACGGCCGGTGGGGTGTCGCGATCACAGGCGGCGAACAGACCGATGGCGAGGGACCCGAAAAGCACTCCGCAGCGCAGCATGATGTTTCGCATCCTTTAGTTTCAGTGGTGAGCATTACAACGTGGCGAGAAACGCGATCAGGGCGTTCTTGTCGGTGTCCGACAGATCTTCCCCGAAGCGATGCCCCTCGTTCTCTCGCAAGGCTAAACTGTTGCTGTACACTTCCCTTAACTCGGCGCCGGCTTCGACAAGTCGCTTGGGGTTGGTGAGGAGATATGTTGCCTTCTCTTGAATGGTGGCGGCCACCTTGGCGCCCTTCTCCGGTCCGTACCGAGCCACGTATTTCGCCTTCAATTTCGCAAAGTCGACCTTGGATAGGACGAGATCGTTGATCAACTCCTTGTGCCGGAAGTTGCCGATGCGCGAGGAGGGTGTCCCGGCGGGGAAGATGATCGTCCCATCGATGTAGCGCTCCAATTCTCCTTCAGGCAGTTTGGGGAAGAGCTGGATGAGGACCTCCCGATTGAACATTGTAATTTTCGGAACGCGTTTGTTGGGGTACAACAAGTCCTTCATCGACGCTTTATACAGCTCATAGCGGCCGTTGACGCTGGGGTCGAACGGCCGGCAGGCCGGAGGGTTGGCGAACGGATGATCATTCCGATCGACATAGGGTGAATGGTAATGGTCATCCTGGGGACCGCCGCACAGTTCGGGACCGATAGCATTGTTATGCATGAACGGCGCATGAGCCCAGACGCTCAGGAGGGAAATATTGCGATAGTACCCACGCCCGCCGTCGGCCGGTCCTTTGATGTTCGGGTCCACCGGCTTGGTGCGCAGGTCCTCGGAGCCGTATTCTTCCCACACATGGCCGCCCATGTGATTGGAATGGAGCGCGCGCGCTTGATGTGTCCCCACCTCGGAGACGGGCGTAAGCTTGTCATTGCCCAGCCAATCGATCCGCAGATTATTGTCTTTGGGGTCCTTCGAGACTTCGCGGAAATCCCTCGCCCCGAATGGTTCTGACTGTGTGGAATGGCAGCGGGCGCAATGCTGCGCGAAGCGCGCCTTCCCGCGGTCCACGGAGCCGGCGCCGAACTCCTTGTCCAACTGCTCAACCAGGTCGCGATTGTCCTTCAGCCCTCTCGCTTTGTAGAGATCGGATGGCCTGGCGGAAAGGAGGAAGTGAACGACATCGTCCACCCGATCTTCAATCGCCCGGAACTGCCGGCAATCACGGCGCGCCTGGCCGATGTCGAAGGGTGTCTGACCGAAGTTACGTTGCATCGGATCCAGTTGGCGCATATCGGTCAGATGGTTGACCCAGGCTTCTTCCGAGCAGCTTCCGATATTGATATAGACGCGTTGCACAGCTTCGCGGTCGCCGATGCTGTCCTCGCCGCCCTTGAGGATATGACGAACGGGCTCTTTTGCGGTGCTTTTCTTCCAACATTTTCCGCTTTTGGCAGGTTCGCACCAGCAGGATCGTTCATCTGGACCGTCCGCGCACTGAGCGGTCTTTCGCCATTTAGTGACCGTTTCCTGGAACATCGGGCGCATCGTGATATTCATGATGGCGTTGATCGTACCGGGATTGTTGACCTGATCGGTGGGAACTGCGGAGGTGTCGACCGTGCCGGGTCTGGCATGGGCGAACACTTGATACTCGATCGTGTCCGGCGCCATGCCCGAGCCCAGGATCTGCGAGAAGCGAGAGTATTGGTTTCCCACCGTTCCTGAGAGATTTTCCCACTGCGGCTTGGCCGGGTGCTTCGGCGGACGGAGGGGATCGAACGCGATATGGCACGCGCCGCACGCCATGCCGATTCGGAACGGCGGCTCGATGGAACCATCGGTCAGCCGGCTGAAAGGGGCGACCGAGTCGTCACTGTGGCGCACCTTTTCAGTGTATCCGGCCCAGCTTCCGAGCCGGCCCTTATTGACCTTCAGCCACTGCTCTTTGTTGAAATTGGGGTTGGGAAATTTGCGCAGTCCGAGCGCGCCGGTGGACGTCCCGAATTCTAAATCGCAGGCGGATTGCCGGCGGTCCTTGGGACCGTGTGGGTCCTCGGGCGCGAGCGGCGCGTCTTTGAAATGACAAGCGGGGTCTTTGTACCCGGTCTTGCCGACGAACTGGAGCAGGGTCTCATCGCCGGGACAGTAATCAAAACCGTACGTATCTTCCGCATTTTTTGCCGGGCAATTCGGATCCCCAGGCTTGCAACACTCAGGATCGTTGATGAGTCCCCATCGGTTGAACCGTTGTTCACGAGAATGGGCATTGAGCACGCCGTACCAGTCGATGGACACGCCCAATCGTTGTTGGAAGACATACGTGTGGAACCGCGAGTTTCCCGCAGTCGCATTGAACCAAATCTCCGCGCCAGCGCGCTCGGATTCGTTCAAGTCGCTTCCCCCGTAACGAAAGCCGGACGCCTGCTTGTCCTGAGCTCGGCTCGACAACACACTGGTACCTGCGCTTTGCGCCATAGCGGCAACGCCGAAACAGAGCACGAGGCTGATTACGATCGGGATGCGATTCAACACGGTTTTTCTTTTCCAGACTAGAAGTGCTCCGGCTTCTTCATCAGTCACCGTACGCCCGGGCCGGAAACGGGCAAGGATTCAGATACCGCCTTGCCGTCTCCAGACGACATGGGTTTCGCTCCAAGCGCCAGGTATTTCTGAACCTGCCGGTGGAACAGATCGAGCTTGGACCCAGTCCATGTTCCTGCCTGCTGATGCCAATCCTCGCCGCACAGCTGCTCGATGATATGCGAGCCGAGCATTCGATAGCTTTCGAATTGCGATTCGCTGAACCATTGATCGTTGGTGGATTCGTGCGGAAATCCGGGATTGACCTGCGCGTAGTTGTACACATCGGCGGGCTCATCTTCGCACAGCGCCGGCTTGATGTAGATCAACATCCCGTCCGGTTCGCTCTTGTCCAGACGGCCGTACCCGATACTTCCGATGGCGCAGTACTTGGGGATCTCGTCCGGTTTCCGTCTGGTGTTGGAGTAGATTCGAACCTTCTGCAGATTGATCTGCACGCCTAGATCGATTCTGACTTTGCGGATGGCGTTTCCCAGATCTTCGAAGGCGCAATCCGGATCTCGTCCCGCATCGATGAGCACGATAAACCGGCAGTGCCGGAGCACCATTTCATACAACCCCAAGTTTTCGAAATGGCCGCCGTCAGATAGATAAATATAGGGATTGACATCATTGGTGAAGCCGAAGGCCTCCTGGATCATCGGCCCGATGGCATACTTGGGACTCGACCTGTCAAATGTGTCGGAGCCGGCTTTGCCGGGGTTGCCCAGCCACCAACCGAGACGAATGTTGAACAAGGCCATCAAAAAGGTGACCGCAGGGGACGAATGGTACCCCATGTTGGGGCTGGCCGCCGCTCCTGAAATAGTGACGGCCGTTCCGAGCGTGATCGCGCGCCCCTGTCGGGTCTTTCCATAGTCTGTCGCGCGCCGATAGCCGAGTTGCCAGTTGCCCACGTGGAGCGGGCTCACCGTAAACGATTCCGCTTTCCGTTCCTGCCACGCGAGTTTTTCATTCTTCACCAGGTTGAGCGCGATATTGACGATGTGCAGCAGCTTGGCCGGCGACCCGTCCGACGGGAGGCACGGCGTCAACCGGTGCATCTCAACGTTGTCTTCTGGATCGAAGCCGGTGAAGGCGTTTGGATTCCGACGCTCATTGGAAGCGCCCAGGTAGGCGCGAATGAGCCGGTTTCGGTAGATCGAGTGAAGCGAGAACTTATTTGCATTGATGGCTCTCGCCGTGGCCGCGCTGATCAGAACCAACCCGGCACCGACGAGCGTCAGCAACCACCAGTTGGCATGACGCAGGATGATGAAATGCCCCGAAGGGTCCGGGAAAGGCAGGAGCGGGGCATCAGGTCCCCAGTCCGTCTGAAGTGGTACGACCCTGGCAACTTCTTCGATCATCCAACTCGTCAGCAGCGCCAAGGAAGCTGCCAAAATGAGGATAAAGATGGGCGCGGCCAGGACGGGAGCATACTGCCGGGCAATCGTTTGCCACCCATTCTTTTGCTCTCCCGGACCTTGGCCGGGTGTTTTCGCACTGAACCCGAGGAGAAGAGAGAGGAGGCCGGTGACGCCTCCGACCGAAAGCAGCACGCGAGGAAGATGGAACACCCAGACCGGCCCAAAAATCACGACGAGACTCAAAGCGCTCCAGACCACGGTCCCGATCAACATCCATGCACCGGACCGAGCCCACCATTCACGGTCCTGGTCGCTGGTCGACCGGCTGACGAGGCCGACGTACAGGGTCCCGGCGAAAAGAAACGTCACGATGAGCAGCGTTGCGGCGAAGCAGACATAGTATTCGATATTTCGTCCGGGGTAGGGGAAGAACTTGGTCGCCAGGATCCATGCAGAAAGTCCGCCGAGCGCGCCTGACAGGAGAAGAAATTGAAACTGGGAGCGATCGAAGGCGCGTCGAAACTTCTTCACAGCCAGGACGCCGGCGTCCCAGCGCTCGCGACTTCCGACCTGGAGTAGCAACGCGATCGGAATCGCCCATCCGATCGTGTGGACGATCATGCCGATCGCCATAAACAGCGCGACGGTGGGTATGTGTTGACCCAGGATGGTCAAGGAGAGCTGTTCGTCCAGGACTCCTCCTGAGTTCCGGAGCCAGGCCCAGGCGGTCGTCAACAGAAGGCCTGACGTCAGCAATGGAAGGAGACACCACCGCAAAAAACTTCCTTGCCCCTCTCGGTCGGTGAAGAAGTGCCGGTGACCTCTTAGCGCCTCACGAACCGTGGGCAAGTTCAGGCAGATATAGGCAATGGGTATGGTCGTACAGACGAATCCGGCAGCGAGGAATATCCAGAGGTGTCCGCGTGTCTCGATCGGCGGAGTCGCCATCCCGAATCGTGGAATCATCAGGACGGCGAGGAGCAACGGGACGATGGCGAGCCAGTTCAGAAGCAGGTTGCGCAGATAGGTGGCTACCAATGTCCAGGTATCGGCAGAGAGCAGCCCTAACTGGGGCGTCAGAAAATTGCTGTATTCACGAAGGTGGCGGATGGGTTTCGGCTCCGGTTCAAGCTTGGAGGTGGGGGCGTTTTTCAGGTCCTGAAGTACATGCGACAATCCTTTCCGATGAATCCAGGAGGTCAGCCAGCTTCCGACATACCCGCCGCCTGATACCGTCGAAAGATAATGAAACTGGTGGAGGAGGTCGTGGCGTGCCAGGCCCTGCAGGACCCCCAGTCCGAATGTCGCGCTACGGATACCTCCACCCGAAAGGCAGAGCGCGGCTCGTGGTGGCTGTCGCAGACAGGCGTAGAGCTCAGCGACGAGCTTTTCGTTCATCTCTTGCTCGGTTGCCGCCTGGCCTTGAATGATCTTCTTGGTGTTGAGATAGCTGTCCGGGAGGGGACCATGCAGCGCGGTGTATTCGTCTTCCAGGACCTGAAAAAACAGCAGCGGTCTATTTTCCGTAGGGTCTTTTGTGCTCATCTTTTCCTCATGGGTGCGTAGAGTAGGATCATAGCAGGGGGAGATCAAGACAATTTATGCACTGCTGAGGTGGAGGACGCTATGTGGATGCTCTATGGGATTACGACGGGGAAGCCGTGCCCATTTTTTTCGTAAGCGACGATCTGGTGTGAACAACACCGGCGGGATTATCTTCGGACCGCGCTCATCCATTCGACGCATGAGCTACCCAAACGCTGGCAGCGGAGGAGCAGGCCTCAGCGAGACGGTCGGGGAGCGCGATGGCGGGACGACTATTTGCCGATAATCCGTAGTTCGTCTCGCAGGGCCGTCAAAACGGCGACGCGGGAGCGATCGGTTTCCTCGACGATGGCCTGCTTCACGAAATTCATGACGCGTTTTTGGCCGACGTGCGGCGGGATGATCGGTTCGATTACACGCCACAAACCATTCACCGCTTTAAGGCGGAACCCGATTCGGTCAACGTGCGGGTCGGACAGAAAGACGGCTTTTTCAAGATACAGCGAGCCCAGCACTTTATATTCCACCGGGATCACGACGTCTAAGTTATTCTTCACGTCCCACTGGCTGAAATCTTCGATGATTTCATAGCGGCTCACCACGACGAGCTGCCCCCAGACCGGCTCCTCTTTCCACCCGACATAGGGCTTCTGGCTCTCCCCGCTGAGTGAGTTCAAACGCGCGCCCTTGTTATCCAGCTCCAAATATTTCTTGAGAAGGATGGCCGGATCCTTATTCAGTGCTCCTGTCTGAGCCTGTCCGTCGCTTGAGAGAAGGATCAATCCAAGAAAAAGTGTCAGATAAATGACCGATCTCATGAAGCCTTCCTGAGTCTTCCGCATGGACCTGAAGAGGATGCTCAAAAAGTCTGTCCAACAAGGCCGCAGGCGATGGCGATATCGCAGGCGTACCCTCTGGGGTACGTTGAGGATGTTGACGCGCCTAGAACGCAGTGGGAGGGCTCTTTCAGCATCCCCCTTATCCGACTTCGTGGAGCTTCATGAGATTCGTTCCCCCGCGCAAACCGACCAGCGCTCCCGACACAATGACGATGCGATCCCCTGTCTTTGCCAATCCTTCGGCTTTCAGCCGGCACTCGACTGCACTAATGCGGGCGTCGGTTTGCTCGATGAGCGGCATGGTATAAGGCAGCACTCCCCAGCATAAGGCCATGCGTTGACGCACCTGTTCGACAGGCGTAAAGGCTATGATCGGGGTCCTCGGCCGCTGTTTTGACATTAAATGGACCGTCATGCCGGACTGACTGAACGCCACGAGCGCCCGTGCCCCTATCGAGAAGGCGGCTCGAGAAGCGGCGCCACAAATCGCTTCGGGGAATGAAGCAGGCCCATGACCGGGCTCTCCACGCCGGATGAGGCCAGGCTCCTTCCCTTCTTCGGCAGCCCGCACGATACGGTCCATGACACGGACGGTCTCGTCTGGATAGCGACCGACGGCCGTTTCGGACGACAGCATGACCGCGTCTGTTCCATCAAACACGGCATTGGCCACGTCCGAGGCTTCCGCTCGGGTCGGACGAGGATTGTGCGTCATCGATTCCAACATTTGAGTCGCCGTGATGACGAGCTTACGGCGACGATTGGCCTCGGTGATCATCCGTTTCTGAAGCACCGGGACCGCTTCCGGTCCCATCTCGACCCCGAGATCACCCCGCGCGATCATAATGCCGTGGGCCTGATCCAACAGGGACTCCAGATGTTCGACGGCTTCACGCCGTTCAATCTTGGCAATGATCGGCACCTCTCCCCCATACTCCGCCATCAATTGCCGTGCCTCCATAATATCGTCGGGTCCTCTCACGAAGGAAAGGGCGACATAGTCCACTTGATGCTTGAGGCCGAATCGTAGATCTTCGCGATCCTTCTCGGTAAGCGTGGCGGCGCTAATGGTGGTGCCGGGCAAATTCATGCCCTTGTGCGATCTAATCGTGCCGCCGATGTTCACGCGACATTCCACGGACTCTTCCGAGATCCGCTGCACAGACAGCTCGATCAGACCGTCGTCGATGAGAATGCGCGCGCCCGGCTTCACGTCCTGAGCGAGACGGGGGTAGGTGATGGGGATGTCAATGGTGTGGCCATCGAGGCTTAACCTCTTCGACGTGTGCTCGACGACCAATCGAACAGTTTGGTCGTCGCTGACCTCTACGGTGTCCCCGGGTAGATTCCCGACGCGAATCCGGGGACCCTGCAGATCCTGAATAATGGCCACCGGTGTATTGTGCCGTTCGGCCGCCTTTCGAATGGCATGAATCGCGCGAGCATGTGATTCATGGGAGCCGTGTGAAAAGTTGAGTCGGGCCGCATTCATGCCGCTGCTGATCAGACGGTCAAGACGTTCCGGCGATTCACTCGCGGGGCCTATGGTGCAGACGATTTTTGCGTTTCGCATTTCTGCGTGAACTCACAGAGCGCGCATTCTAACAAAGGCGCTCAATGGCCGCAATGGACGCGGCGTGGATGAGAGCAGCAGAGATCGCTGTTGCCTTGAACGACGCTGCATGGTACGGTCCCCCCGTTTCACCGGCACCTTCCATCGTCGGGAGGGTAGAAGATTCATGCGAACCGTCCTCTGTGTCGTGGCGTGCCTCGTCCTGATGGTTCTTGCAGTCGGTGCTTTGCCCGATCCGGCTCATTCAGGACAGAGCGCTTTTCAGATCGTGCATGTGGGCGAGGGATTGAATTCGTCGCCCGTCCTCGATCCGGTGCCCTCGCGCGTGGCGTCGAGTGCTGATTCATCAGCGAATCTCCTCCCACCCCCGTTGCTCAAAGCCAAAGAGATCCTGGAGGCTATTCAGAAACGACATGGGGACTCTCTGCCGGGCTATGTCGGTGGAAGAACATTTCAGAATCGGGAGCGCAGACTGCCGCCCGGCCGATATCGCGAGTATGACGTGAATCCCAAAATTTCTGGCCGGAATCGGGGCCCAGAACGGCTGGTGATTGAACAGCGGACCGGCAAGGCGTATTACACAGGCGATCATTACGTCACCTTTATCCCGATGAATTGAGGCGTCTATGGGCAATGACCATTTACGATCCACGCAACCTCCCTATGTGGAACTCCTGGTGTTGAAAAAAGGGCAGACCTATGAAGACTGCATGACACCGCCGCCCGGGTTTGTGCTGAGAGTGTTTGATGGTCGGAAATGCCATACGAAGGCGGGCTTGCTGGGCGAGTTTGCCCGAGTCCTGGACTTTCCGTCGTATTTTGGAAAAAACTGGGATGCGTTTGAAGAGTGCTTGACGGACCTGCAATGGCTGCCGGCGCCTGGCTATTTTTTCGTCATGACCGACGCCGAGCAGGTCTTACCGGATCACGACGAGGAATATGAGACCTTCATAAAAATCCTGGAGGAGAGTGGAAAAGTGTGGGGCTCTGAGCAGGACGTGCGTCCGGAAATCCCTTTTCATGTGCTGTTGGCCGTTGCCGAGCGGCAGAAATCGAAACGAAAGAATGGGAAGGTTCCTCTTAGCAAGCCATGACGCTGGTCGGGACAATAGTCTACACGAGAGTCACTACCCGTGCACATCCATGCATCGCGTGATGTTGGCTTGACTTTGCGTCACCGATCTCTGAAGTCCAGGCCGAGGCCCAAGTATCGTTGATCGGCTTTATCCCCTGAGCGCAACACGGTGCCGCCTTTTCTTGACCGGTTTGGGGAGCCCATGGTAGGGTGGCGCGCTTTTTATGAAAACGACGACATCCAAAAAGCTGTTTGCCGCGGCACAAGCCGTGATTCCGGGCGGGGTCAATAGTCCGGTTCGCGCGTTTCGGTCGGTCGGTGGACATCCTCTTTTCATTAAGCGGGCCAAGGGTGCCCGCCTGTATGATGTGGATGGAAACAGCTTCATCGATTACGTCCTCTCCTGGGGGCCGATGATCCTCGGCCATGCGCCCGCGACGGTCATCAAAGCCATTACGCGAGCCGCGGCAAATGGGACAAGCTATGGTGCGCCGACGGAGTTAGAAGTCCGACTGGCGCAGATGGTCACGGAAGCCGTGCCGTCCATGGAACAAGTGCGATTGGTCAATTCGGGCACCGAGGCGATCATGAGCGCCATTCGCGTGGCCCGTGCGCACACCAGGCGGGATGGCGTCCTCAAGTTTGAAGGGTGTTATCACGGGCATGCCGATTATCTACTGGCCAAGGCCGGGTCCGGTGTAGCGACATTAGGCCTTCCGGATTCCCCGGGGGTGCCGGCTGATTTCACCAGGCATACCTTGACCGCGCCGTACAACGATATTGACGGCGTCAGGAAATTGATCGAGGCTCATGCGGGGGAATTAGCCTGCGTTATTGTAGAGCCGGTGGCCGGCAATATGGGGGTCGTTCCCCCGCATAACGAGTTTCTTCCGATGCTGCGGGCGCTCACACGCGAATACGGCATCGTGCTCATTTTTGATGAAGTCATTACCGGCTTCCGAGTGCACTATGGAGGCGCTCAAGCGCTCTACGGCATCGAGCCCGACTTGACCTGTCTCGGCAAAATTATCGGCGGCGGATTGCCGGTCGGCGCGTATGGCGGGGCAAGGGAACTCATGCAGCAGGTCGCCCCTGCAGGGCCGGTCTATCAAGCGGGCACGCTATCGGGGAATCCATTAGCCGTGACGGCTGGCATTGCGACGCTGAAGCAGCTGAAGTCTCCCGGCGTCTATCGTCGGTTAGAAGAGCAAGCCTGCACGTTGGCGGAGGGGCTAGGAGAGGGCGCGAAAAAAGCCGGCGTGCCGCTGACGCAAACGCGGGTAGGGTCGATGATGGGGGCCTTCTTTACCAAAGAACCGGTGGTTGATTATGCGTCGGCCAAACAGTCCGACACCCAGCGGTATGCGAAGTACTTTCATCGCATGCTCAACAAGGGGGTGTACTTTGCCCCCTCGCAGTTCGAAGCCGCCTTCCTATCGACCGCACATACCTCACGCGACCTCGCGCAGACGCTCACGAGCGCGTACGCCGTATTCCGGGCACTCTAAACCTGACCGTATCCTCATGGATACGGTCGAGGTCCGTTCTGATACGCTTCACTCGACTACTCGTCGTCTTCGTCCTCCGCGTCCAATGCCTCTTGCCGCTTCTGTTCTTCCATTGCGTTATGCAGCAACATGCGAATGAACATGGAGTAGAGAGAACCCCTTTCTAAGGTCCCTCCCGGGGGGATCGCGATTTTCCCTTCTGTAATCATGCGATCCAGCCAGGATTTTTGATCCGGCGCGATGAGGACAGGAATCTCCACTAATCCGACTTTTCCAAACATATCCATAAATGATGCTCCTTCCTGAAACGATGAGGCCATTTCAGCACGCGCATTTTTGCTTTGTCAACAGACCGCGCATGGGTCTTGCAAACCATCATGCCCAGCATGCCCATGGACGGTCTTGACAGAGAGGATGATGTGAAACTTATGAGCGACCAAACGAGATCTGGAGTTTCGACAGGATTCGTTCTGTTGCTGTGCGGGCTGCTTATTGGTCTGGCGGCGCCCGCGACGGCGGCCAAGAGCTCTTCTAAGAAATGCGAAGTGCAAGCCGGGACCCGCATGACAGCCGCCGCAGTCCCCAAGGAATCGTTTTCACGGGTCAGTACACGCAGGACCCATGGGGTCAATTCATTGCGTCACACGAACGCACCGCAGTCCATGCGGCGAGGTCTTACGCGTCTCAACAATTCGCGCGCGATTCTAGGACAGCGGGAGCAGGTATTAGATGCGTCGCGCATCCAGGTTATCGACGGGGATACCTTCGCGTATGGTGCTGAGCGCATTCGTATCCAAGGCTTCAACGCTGCCGAGCGCTCTGATCCCGGTGGATTTGCAGCGACTCAGCGCCTTGAGATACTCCTACGCCAGGGACAGGTCACGATGATCCCGCAAGCCACCGATATCTACGGGCGGAAAGTGGCCCAGATATTCGTCGACGGTCACAATGTGGCCGACTTGCTGCAATAGCCGCAAGGACTACTCACTGAGTAACACGTAGGGTTGCGTCTGATACCTCAAATACATGGAATCGCCTATACTTCTTCATGATCGTGCCGCGCTTTTGTCCGTCCTTCGCCTAAAGGAATACATTGAACCCCATCGCGAGATTCAAGCAAGACCTCAGAGAAGGCATGAAAGAAGGCTCAGACAAGCGCCACCAGCGAGGGAGTATAGCGACGGCGCTCAAGCTTGCTCCAATCCTGTGTGTGGCGGGGGGCGTGTTCATCCTTGATCTCTTCATTCCTAAAGGTGTCGCAGATGGATTGTTATATGTCGCGCCGGTCGCTTGGATCGCGTTGTGGTCGAACCGGCATGAGGCCTCCTTAGTGGTGCTCGTGGCGGCCCTCTGTACGGTATGTGCTATGGCTGGTTTCTTGTTGTCCCCCCCGGGTTTACTGTGGTTGGGCCTTGCCAATCGGGGCATCACGATTTTTGTGATGTGGCTTACCGTCGTTTTGTCATTAACAAGGAAACGCGAAGAAGAAGAGGTGAAAGCTCTGCGCGGGCTGTTGCCGATCTGTTCCTATTGTAAAAAGATTCGGGATGACAAGGGATACTGGAAGCAGATTGAGGTGTATATTGCCGCTAACTCACAAGCCGACTTCAGTCACGGACTGTGCCCGGAATGCGGCATAGAGCATTACCCGGACATCTTTTCACAAGAGCACACCGGCACACATTCGTAAGCTATTTTTTCGTCTTCTTTTCCTTGCGGTCTTTGGGATTGTCGGCGAATAACAGCCAAACAAGGACGACAAATCCTACCGCTACTGCAGAGATCGCCAGCCATGTGCCCAGTTTGTCCATGCGTCCTATCCTGACTGTTTGCCGCGACCACGCGCGACAGGATGGGCGGCCGATTGTACCGGTGTATCAGATGGGGAGGTTCCCGGTTGTTCGGGCATGTCCAGTAACGTTTGCGGCAACCGTCTGAGTTTCCCATCGAGATTGACGGCGGCGAGTGTCGCCGATCCTAGAACCACGATCTTTCGGCTTGTCCGTTCACGAATCGTGTGCGAGAAGGTCAATGTGGCCTTACTGCGGTCCGCCACACGGGTCTCAATTATCAGCACATTTCCATATCGCGCCGGTGATCGATAGTGCACTTCGGCGTGAGTGACCATGAATTGTGTCCCATCTTTTAAGAGATCGGTGACTAAAATCCCTCGATCCTCCAAGTAGTGTGTCCTCGCTCGATCGAAGTATTTCAGGTAATTGGCATAATACACCACTCCGCCGCAATCAGTGTCTTCATAGTAAATGGTGATGTCCATTACGTGAAACGTGAGCTCAACGTCCAGTCGTACGTCCTGATCGCAGCCTGACGCTGAAGCGCTGATGGGTAATGGCGATCATAGGGCTAACACGGGGAACTTCGGCAGCGAGCCCTCGCTGATGGCGGTAATTTTCATGACGATCTCATACAATTGCTGAAATCGTTCGGGCTTGATCGGTTCGAACCCATGACCCAGGACCGCATGGTTCGCCGCATCCATCAAAGGCTTCATCTTGGCCCACTGGGCAAGGTAGGCCTGTCCTATCGTGTCGCCAAGACCTGACAAGGCTCGAAACTGGCCGAGCAGCGGTAATTTGTACTTTCCATCCACATCGTCCAGCCAACAGGTCCGACAATTTTCCTGAAGTGCCTGCGGCAGTTGCTCCGGCTGCACGTCCCAGCTTTTGATGCGATGGTGTTTCCACAGGCGATGTTGGGCGACCGCTTCCAGCGCCCGAAGCACAGTCATCACCGCAGCTTCGATGTGGTGGTCGACATCCGCTCTCCGTCTGGCGTTGGCCAAGAGATCATACGCCACCGCTTCTTTCACATCTCCGGGATCTAAAATAATTTTTTCAAGAAAGCCGATATTCAGTTTCAACGGTGGCAGAAGGCTTTTCAGTTCCGGCGGACCGCCCCAGATAGACGCCATCTCCAGTGCCTTCAGCGACGTCTTCAGTTTGTCCCAGGCAGCACGGTGCTGAAAACGCTCCCACAATCCGTAGCCCTCGGCAAGGTCTGCCAAGGCCCGATACAGCGGCTTCTGTCCACCGCTCACGCGCATCTCAAGTTGTCGGAATAGTGTCGCGGACGGGATAAATGCGCCCCGGTTAAACAGGTCGCATCCATCACGACGAGCCGACGCAGCCGCCTCATCCCAGGGATTGCCCTGAATCCAAAACCGTTCTTGCCCCGCAACAGTAATCCGCTCTTCCTCGCTCGAAGCCGCCTCGCTTGAGCAGACAGCGACGACACGAGAGCAATAAGGCGTGGCCGCGAGGGTCATGGCCCCCGTCATCGCCGGGGTAGCCCCACTAAGATCCATCACCAGTTCGCCACTTTTCACGTCCCAGGTCTGCAGCAGATCGGGAAGTGTCCGGGCCAGTGCTTGGTATGAGGACATCAACCGCGACGCGTCCGTCGTCACCACCCAATCCCAGCGTTTCGGCATTTGTGCGATGTGTGGTTGGATCGATGTCTCGATCAGGCTCTTCACCGATTCCGGCACGAAGAAGCACAGTAATTCAGGCTTCAACCGGTTGATGGAATAGACTGCCGCCGAGGCATTATCGGTGACCGCGATCAGCAGCGCTTTCGTAGAACTGTCGATTCCCATGGCGAGCTGACTATAGCATCGGAAGTCGTCTCGATCAATCTGAGCATCGCGAGCAAATGTGGTCAGAATTTCAGGGAATCATATTTCCAGAAGATCTATGGCGTGCGTGGCGGTGCGAGTCGGCAAGGGTCAGGTTGCGCATCTTCATTCAGGACGGATCGAGAGGTCCACTAATGTGACTTCACCTTTACTTTGTTATCGGGCTCAGGCTTGGCATCGTTAGGCTCCAATCCCGGTTTACAACTTCATCGAAACTTCTCTCCTGTTTTTCTGCCAGCAAGTCTCAGCGCCGCATGTTTTCTATCCGGACATTATGAAGGCAGCCTGCACCTTCCCAAGACTCTCACCTGAAACAAATTTCAGAGACCACGAGGACTGGCATGAAAACCATTCATATCGACTCCCGATGAGGTGACAAACTAAAGACAAATGAAATAGCTGCGGCTGTGGAGTTGGCGGTTTTTATTATCTCGCACGAGGACGAGGAAGAATTTAGTCGCTCAGTGTGCATCAACAACAGATACCCTTGCCTCTGGAGAGACAATTGGCCCCACCCCAAGATTTTGAAACATAGCATTACTGAATTCGCCTGCCTTGAAAAGAGTTGCCTGATGGGGCGCTCCATTGTGACCAGTCATCGCGTGTGTTCTCGATAGAGCAGTCCTAAACCGCTTTTTCGTAGGTGGCGAGCTGCCATTCCTCCGAAACCCGTGCAGTATGTTGCTCACACGGCTGAACAGCCAGGCCCATGATATGACATAGGTGATGGCGCAGACCAGTATTATCCATATTGCCATGTGCTGACCTCCAATCAGTTGACTGTTCAGTGCCTATAGCAGACTTTGGGCCACGCGTATGGCGGATGGAATGGCTCAAGAAACTAAGAAAGAGTGCACTTCCCGCAGCATCGTTTGGTGTTTCTGAGACAGTGCAGCGTGAAACAATGAGACACTGTATGTGCCGTCTCTGAGAAACGATTTATTCGACAATAAGCCGATTGTCCGGCAGCGTTTTGCGTAGCGTGGAAGAATTCAAGCATGGTCATGAGCTCTGTTCGGAATCACGAACCGAGAGGCGCAGAACGATTGCTTCAACTTTCTCAGACTCGTTACGTTGTTTCGTACGGCATGCGATGGCTGAAACGAAGACGGATAAAAATGTCGGGCAGGGTCGAGACAAAAACAAAAAAAGAGAAGAAAAATTTTACTAGACGCTCAATCTCTGCTATATCAAACATGACAATCAATGACATTTCGTAAACTGAAAGGGGGTGGAGTTCCAATGGCGACGAAGAAAGCAGCGAAGAAGCCCGCAAAGAAAGGGGCCAAGAAGAAGTAGGCCACTTATCCGGGAGGCGACGGCCACGTCGCCTCCTCGGATTTCCCTCTCACTCCTCATCCCTTCTGACCCTTCTTCAGTTCATTTCTTCGACACTGTGCATTCGATAGCGTGCAGCGCTTCCAACTGACGAGCATGCCCAGAATTAGTCACGTTCAGTACTCCACGATGAAAGAAGGGACTCAATACCCGGATCTGAACGAAAGGAGAGCGTAGTGGAGGGCATGAGGCTCGACGATGGTAATACGGCCGCTCCTTTTTGTAGCTCTGCACCCACTGCGTACTGATCTCCCGCAGCTAATCAACGACTCGAAGACATCGGCATCCAGGCTTTGATTCGATAGGCCGGTCAAAGCGTTCAATGAACGCGTTCTCTCGGTTTGGTTGGCTGAATTGGTGGAGTGCAATCGCGGCTCGCACGCCACGTCACAAATCGATCACGATGAGGGTCGTGGTCCAGCCGAATCGCCTGTGGCAATCATTGCCGGGAGACACATTTGGCTCCCCAGCGCGTTGCTTAATGTCGAGGTGATCAGCCGTTGGCGGCTTTCAAGTTGTGAGGAGGTGCAGAATGAATGTCGTACTCACCGGCAGATCTCATTGTCTGTCGGCCGGCATCGAATTCTTTCTGAATTGAGACGGTCTGCGTTCGGTGAACTTGGATTGACGCATCGGAGCTTGTGGATAGGATAACGCGCCGGCCGGGAGGTTGTCGTGTTGAGATGTCCCGGATTCAGCAGCTTACGAGGCCATTCGGCGTTGAGAAGGTAGAAGAAGAAATAGAACAGACCCTCGCTCCCAAAAAAAGGGAGGCGATGGCCACATCGCCTCCCTTCTGTTCTCCTCGAATGAGGGGGTCCCTCAGCGAGAAGAAGGCAGCGTTGGATTCAACCCGCAACCCAAACGCTGATAGCTTACCACGAAGTCTTAAATGATAGAAATGATTATTTTAGTAATAAAATCATGAAGTTATGTTTTGTTTGTCTCTGCTAGAGACGCACTTTCACGCCTGGCTTCGTAGCCTATAGTGAGGCGATGTGGTCTTTTGCTGTTTAAATGAGTGATCTCTTTCTTAGCCGCAAGTCCTAAACCTCATGAAGAATTGAGGCTGTGGCCTAAAAGGACGAGGATAGAGCACCGGCTGTTTACTATAGGAGGCGCTATGCAAATGACGCTGTGCTTAGATGGCTTGCCGACCTGGATGACATCAACTCAAGTAGCAGACCTGTGCGCTCCATATGGCTGTGTGCAGTCAGCCCGTGTAGTCTGCGACGCTTACGGCGCTTCCATGAATTACGGTTTTGTGCAGATGGCAACGATTGAGGAGGCTGAAGGAGTCGTGCAAGCCCTGGACGGGTGTGATCGATTTGGGACTCTGCTATATGTCGCTCGCACATATCCCCGTGTCAGCCAGGCGAGCTAGTCACAACAGATCTATGGCGCTAAAGGAAAAGGCCCAGCGATGGCGATTAGGCATGGCCGCAATGGTGTTGGCGATAATCTTGGACCGCCTTTTTCCATTCAGCCACTTGTGTACGGGTGAGGCGTGAGGCATTGTCCACGGTGACCAGACAGCCAATGGTAAGAAAAGCATAGACCTTGGCGGCATCCACTTTCGCCGCGACCAAGGCTTCTGTGATCATGGTGCGAATCTGTACTTCGTCGAGCTTCTCTGATCCTGTCGGAGCGTATTGGTCGACGGCCCCGGCCCCCGCCGCAACGGCGCGTTCGATATTCGCCATATCGATCATGTCAATGAAGATAACCTCATGGGCAGAGTAGTATTGTGTGACATGCCGCTCGTCCTGCCTCGATTCAGTAGCCATTGGGCATTCCTCTTCCTTGTGTCCCGACAGTAATACTCGTAAACAGTGCACAAGAAAATCCTTCGAGAGGATCGGTCGTACTGTGTCGGGGTGCATCTAAAGGATGAGAGGACAGGTGTAGGCAGCAGACGTGCATGGCTCAAAAGACAGTCGATTGGAATGAGTGGTTCCCTTTGGATCGATTGAGAAAGGCATGGACGAACATGGTACTGACGAACATGACCGAACTCACACCGAGATAAATCAGCCTGGACATATAAGCCGGTGCAGTGTGAGCCGCAGCAGGGACAGCGTCATAACCGAATGTCACGAGCATGATCATAAAAAGGGTGGCTGTGAGATGGACAGTGGTGTAGGGGAGGGGTGGTAAGTGCCGACTCCCTATCAAGGCGCCAATAGCGGCAGCTGCAGAGACAATACCCACCAGCATCGCGGCATAGGCTTCGTACATTATTCCTCCTGTAAGTCTGCCGTTAACTCAGAATCAGCCCGGCCACATTCTAGATGGCGTCGCGTTTATGAAAGGATAGCAGAACTTCTGAAAATGGTTCCCTCCTCAATCGAAGTGGTCAGCAGACCAGGTGTCAGTATGAATTGACTCCGGCATATCTCAATGTCATACAGATGTCGCCATCTAGTTCGAAGACGTCCAAAATCGAAAGCCGAGCGATGGCGATGGTCGGTCTAACATAGTGTCCGGTCTGAAACACTTGACAGCGATGCTGCAGTGAAAATCGAGCAGAGAAGATCAGCTGGTTGGGGGTTGCTCAGTAGTGAGGGAACCGATGGGTAAAAAGCGCGATCATCTAACCGTCTGTCGCAATTGCAAGACTGTGCTTCAGATACGCCACCATGGTCCTTGTCCGAGCTGCGGGGATCAACCGACGGGAGGCGACCACGGAGTTCGTCCTGAGCGCGCCTTCAAACGTTCGCTCTCAAGCGATACGCGCAGGGACTTCTATGAAGCCCATAAGCCCATCGCCGTTGTTATGATCCTCATCATTTTCACTTTTCCCATCGCCGGTGTCTTCGTCAAAGGGGTGCCCGGCCTCTTATTCGGAGTGGTGAGCTCAGTCTTAGGCTATTTTCTGTTGCCGTATGCCGTTCACGCGGTGCATAGAATTGGCGGGACAGACTGAGGGTTGAGGTCCCTGTCGCTCGTGCGGACCACACTACATGGAATATGGTCAAAAGACCGCGCGGAGTTCCTCGCGGCATGCAGTTGGTGCGAGCCGGACATCACACTTTAGGCAGAATAATGTCCGTGGAGGTGTTCGCGTTGTAACCGCATGATATGTCTAATTAGTAGCTCGCGCTCCTGTTCCGATATCTGAATGAAGCGAGCGTGTATGCGGGATGCTTGTGCTCGATGCGGCAGAGGCTCTCGCCTCAACACCTCGGCTTGTACCTTGAATAGGACCTGTTCGTGTAGGAGAAACGTGATGGTGAGAATATCTCCAAGATTGTGAGCGATGTCGGACACGAACCCGATACCCCCGCCGCTGATATTAATCGATTGTTCAGTGAGGACCCTTTCTTCGGTGTCGGTCTCCCGCTGAATACTCACGGGCACCACAATGGTCATCCGAAAGTGATTACGGCGATCTCGTGCGGACGGCTCCGGGTCAGGCGACATATCAAGCGGAAGTATAGCAAACCTTGTCAAATTTGAACGATCTGAGTCGCTCGCTGACCAAGGCACGTTCATGCGCATTTCGGGGCATGAGGATGACTTCACAGTCTCCCTATCTAGGTCTACGTCTGTCATTTACGTTCCAAGAGAAGGGCGAGAATGACCGAAGAGGTAGAAAACAGGCGTGCTGAAATCGATCGACATATCCGCGATATGCAGGGGCGTGCGCCCTGCCATTCAGGCAGAAATACGAGCGTTTCAAGGAAGGCTACAATTGAATCCGCCTCATGTGGCTGGCGTGGCGCACATCGAAGGAGGACGGCCGCCAGCGCTGTGATATATCCGAAAAGCTCATAACGTGTCACCTCATCGACATCACGGGGCATTTTCTGACCACGAGAAAAGCCTCCCGACTTTCTAACGTCACCCCCATCAGCTGGGAGAAGCAGGCCGGCCGTAACCGAAAGACCGTGCCCTGTATCACAAAAGAGAACGCGGCGTGTCGAAAATTGATACAAATAGTCGGCTTTTACTGCTACGTGTTCTACCCACTGTGTCATTACAGAAGGGATAGCTATAATGCCGGGAGTTTGTTGTCATTCTAATTAATTACGGAGGCTGCGGCAGATGGAAGATGAGAAATATAATCCGTTTGGTTCACCAGGGAATAAAGTAGGACGAGGCAGTTCAACGGAACGGGATCGTGCGGAGCGAGAATCACCCGCAGAGAAATCTTCCACATCGGCTCGCCCCGTTGGGAGGCGGAAACGACCAAAGACAGATCGCATCCGATGAGGTCTTGTTCACCCCGTAGGAGTCGTCTATACCTCCGTCGTCGCCTTGCGTATGGTCGGTGAAGCATCTCATGATTCAGGGTATGTCGCACAGTACCCAACGTCCGATCTGTTCTCGCAATGCTTCAAATGTAAATGGTTTAACAAGATAGCCCTGTGCACCCTCGCTGACAGCCTTGAGGGCTTGATCATGCCGACCGCTCATGACAATCACTGGAAGTTTGATTGCTTCGGCTCGTAGGTGCCGCAGAACTTCAAGGCCGGACACCTCCGGTAGACCCAAGTCAAGAATGGCCGCATGGAACGTGCCGTCGGTCAGTGCATCGACGGCGTCTTTCCCGTTCGCGACCGCCTGAACCATAAAGCCTTCGCCTTCTAGAATCTGTCTGACTACCGCCTGCGTTTCTCTGCCATCTTCCGCTAATAAAATGGTCTTCGCCATCATGCTCCTTCATCGCTTTTCCAGCGCCCATACAGTTGATTGATACAACATACACCTTCGAATCGTACGACCACCGACAGTATTTATACCCCGGGACAAATAAACAATAGACAGGGGAGGACCTATGAGACACCAACTCGTCCAACGCAACCACAGCACGCAGCGGCCAGAGGAGTTCATCCCCCGAGAACAGGAAATTTTACAACTCATCTGGTCGGGACTTAAAAACCAGGAGATGGCCGGTCGTTTGAAAGTCAGTCTAAGACCGTTGAAGCACATCGTGCCACCAATACCGTCCAATTGCTGAAAGCGGCCAACCAGGGTGGCATGATTGAAGTCGCCTAGCCCGGATTATTCAGGAATGCCGTCGCGAAGCGGCTCACCCGACCATCCCAGGCATTGTCGCACCCCCCGACCCCGCGCTCATCCGAAATATGCAGACAAAAGAGCAAGAAGAGATACCCCTTTCCACTGTGCCTCTCCACCTGGCGTTTACCAAAACAGGTGCTTTGCCCGAGGGACGTGCCCCACCCGTGGGCTTCTCGCAGGGCGCACGGCGCGATGAAGAAAGAGCGCCACGTCTGTGCGCGCCGGCGAGGTCCACGACGCGCCGAATAAGGCGC
>JBDUAJ010000092.1:0-10494 GCA_040004695.1 Nitrospirales bacterium
TCCTCCTCAATCCGTCTTCACCGGCCACTCATCTGCTCCAACGCATTCGCGATGAAGCCCATCGCTTCGCCATTACCTATCATCGCAAGTTGCGCGGGAAAGCGCTGGTCGCCTCAGAGTTGGATGGCATCATCGGCATCGGCGACATTCGAAGAAATCGGTTGCTGAAGACATTCGGAAATCTCGAAAAGATTGCCGGCGCGACGGATGATCAATTGCGCGAGGCCGGCCTGGATGCCAAAACGGTGGGAGAGGTGCGCAAGGTCTTGAGCTCGGAGAGGCCTGTTTGACCATCACTGACGTTGATGATGTGTGTTGAGCGGATGGTCTGAGGAAGCGAGGTTTAGAGCGACAAGGCTATGTCCACGATCCTCGTCATCGACGACGACAAGCTTATTTGCATTCTTCTTCGGCAGGTCCTGGGCACCATGGTCATGAGGTGCTGACGACGACGAGCGGCACACATGGCGTCGAACTGTTCCAGAAGTATCGCCCGACGGCCACGGTGTTGGATTTGCGCCTTCCGGACTTGGACGGCATCGACGTGCTAAAGGAACTCCGCAAATTGATCCGACCGCGTCGGTCATTATTCTCACCGGCGCCTCGAGCGACGACCTCCTCGCCACGGCCCGGGCCTTAGGTGTCACTGATGTGTTTTACAAGGGCAACTCGCTGCATCTGTGGAACCAGGCCATCGCTCGACTCGGCACGGACGCATTGTCCGCATCTGCCTCATCGTGTTGAGGCCGGCGCATGAGCGCTGTCCCCGTATTTCTTGACGAGCTGCCGCGCCCCGATCAGCATCAAGACCTCATTCGCGCCATCTTCGATCAGCGAGGCCCGCGCATCACGAAAGAGTTTCTCGATCACATATCCTCGGCTCAAGCCTTTCCCACCGAACAGCTGAAGCGCCGTATCGGTCACTTCCCAGCAGGCTTGCGTACAATAGGTCTTGGCGGCAATGGCATATTCCACGGCAGGAGTCTCGGCCGCATCGTTATAGACCATGGCGGCTCTCGAGAGCGACCGGCATGTTTCCACCTTCGTAAACATCTCGAACAGATGTTTCTGCACAAGCTGATGCTCGCATAGCGGCTTCCCTCCTTGGACGCGCGTGCGCGTGTAGGCTAACGCTTCTTCGTATGCCGCTCGGGCGACGCCCGTAAACACGGCCGCCACCGCTCCATTCGTCAGTACCAACGTTCGCAGGAGCACCGCTTCATAGAGCTCAGGGCCTACGAGCATGTAGCGAGCGGGAATGCGGACGTTCTCGAAGGTCATGCCGCCCTGATTGAGCGCGCGCTGGCCGAGTTTGTCGAGCGGCGCCGCTTTCGTGACGCCGGGCAGGTTCAATGGAATAAATGCGACCCCGCTTCCGGCGAGCCCTTTGCTGGGATCCAGTGTGAGATATGTGACGGCGTGAGTGGCGATCGTGCCGTTTGAGATCCAGTCAGCTTTTTGTCCATTGATCACATACGAGTCGCCGTCCCGCCGCGCTGTCACTTGTCCTGTAATTTTCTGATCATAAAATTCCGGCGTGCCGACCTGAAAGCGATCGGATCCATGGCTCGGCTCGGTCAACGCCCAGCAGCCGACGAACCGGGCCTCGCGATCCTCGACAAAGGGACGGACGAGTTCGTCGATCAGCGCCGCGTTCCCCATGGCGGCCACTGAGGAGAACGGGAATCCCGCGACGGCAATGCTGGCGGCAAAGTCCGCGCTGCCCCAGCCAAGTTCTTCAAGTGCCAGGTGTAAATCCAAGCCTTGCAGGCCTAAGCCACCGTCCTTATTCGGCACCAAGGCCGTATGGAAGCCCTGACCATACGCGGCTTTCATAGTCGTCCAAAGGAGAGAGCCGGGTGCGATCACCTCTTGGGGATCCTGTAAGCAGTCCAGTGCCATGGCGGCCGGCCGCAACACATCTCGGGCAAACTGATGGGCTCCCTCTTTCAGCGCGTGCTGTTGTGGGGTCAGGGTCTGGCAAAGGTCGGTGTAAGGAGTCATGGCGTTCCTTTCTTCACGATCAGCCCGGCGCTGGTGATGACGTCGCTCGTCATGAGCCGGTTTGGGGCGCAATTATACTGTGTCTTCTATGGAAGAGGCAGAAATTTGGATGCGGGTCCTCGGCCCGCTTGACACGCGTGGAGAGGAGGCCTATGAAAGGTATGGCTGGGAAACTTGTACTGGAATGTATTCGGGAGGAGGCGCGCATGCGGTATCGAGCTCGATGGTTTATGCCAATCTGTCTGATGCTGGTCGTAGGAAACTCCGGATGCGGGTACAATCAGATTCAGTCATTAGATGAAGAGACGAATGCCGCTTGGAGTGAGGTGCTCAATCAGTATCAACGTCGTGCCGATTTGATTCCTAATCTCGTGGAAACGGTGAAAGGCTATGCGGCTCACGAGCGGGAGACGCTGGATTCCGTCACGCAGGCGAGGAGTCAGGTGGCTGGAATCAAAGCGACGCCCGAACTACTGAATGACCCGAATGCGTTCAAAAAGTTCCAGGAATCTCAGGCGCAGTTGTCGTCTGCCCTGACCCGGTTGCTGGCGGTTGCCGAGGCCTATCCCGACTTAAAGGCCAATGAGAATTTCCGCGATTTGCAAAGCCAACTGGAAGGCACCGAAAACCGCATCGTCGTCGCACGCAAGCGGTACATCGATAAGATTGCCGAGTACAATAAACTCATCCGCTTCTTCCCCACCAATCTCACGGCCAAATATGTGTTGCATGTGGATGTGAAGCCGAATTTCACGGTGGCGGATGAGAAGGCGGTCAGCCAACCACCCTCCGTGAAATTCTAATCAGGATGCTGAAAAAGGAAACGGGGCGGGTTCGCCGGGCTCCGTGCTCGCAGAGCGCGCACAATCAGAATGTGCTCGCTCGATGCGCGCAATTGAGCCCAACGGCCCCACCCCTAAAGAGAACTAGGCGGCCGCGCTCGGGAAGGGGCGCGTCTTGGCGCGCCTGGGGCGGGCGGGTGTGATAGTGCCCCTTTTGAGCAGCCTCTTTGGTTTAATGCTGTATACACGTGTCATTTCATTCACTCTCTCGTTTCTCTTTCTGTCACTTTCTACTATTGCCTTCGCCCTTGATGTGCCGCCGCTGACTGGGCGTATTGTCGATTTGGCCCATCTCATGCCCTTGGATGTGGCTGCATCGCTCTCAGCTGAGTTGGCCGAGCACGAACGGAAAACCGGGAATCAGATTGCGGTATTGACGCTCCCCTCATTGGAAGTCGAGCCATTGGAGGAGTTTTCTCATCGAGTCTCGACGACGTGGAAACTCGGACGCAAGGGCACGGACAATGGCGTACTGCTGCTGGTTGTGCCGGGAGAGAGACGCATTCGCATCGAGGTCGGATATGGTTTGGAAGGCACATTGACCGACGCGAAGAGTTCGCAACTCGTCCGGCGAGAAATCGTTCCCCGTTTCAAATCCGGAGATTTTGCCGGTGGGATTGCCGCGGGGCTGAAAGCCATCATGGGGACGATCGAAGGGACCTACACGCTGTCCACGGAGACGCGGGACAAATCAGAGCGGAATGGTCCATGGGAGGGCTTGTTCATCGCGATCGTGATCGGGGCATTGGTCGGCGGATCTTTGTTCGGCGGAAAGCTCAAAGGAATGGGCAGTGTCATCAGCGGTCTGTTGTCCTTCGTGATCGCGCTTCCCACCGGTTGGATGTTCGCGCTCCTGGCCGCCGTGCTTGGAATGTTCGCCGCGCTGATTATTGCGTCACTGTTCGGGGTGGTGGGGCCATCTGGTCGCAGGCGGCCCGGCGGCTGGGGTTTTCCGGGGTTGGGCGGCGGGCTTGGGAGTGGCGGCGGATGGTCTTCGTTCGATTCTTTTTCCGGCGGAGGTGGCGATTTCGGCGGCGGCGGAGCATCTGGAAGGTGGTAGGACATGGGGAAGTCTAAATGGGGAAGAAAAGAAAGACTGTTCTGCTCCATCCAAAGATACAGTATGTTTTCCAAGCAAGATCTAAATACAATCCGGACAGCCGTGGAAGCGGCCGAGCGGCGCACGCGCGGCGAAATTGTGCCCATGGTGGTGCCGGCCTCCGCTCGGTATCGTGATGCGTCGCATCTGGCCGGCGTCATTGTGGCGCTAGTGGTGCTCGCGTTACTGCTGACCTTAGACTACGGCTGGGGACCGTGGATATGGACCGGCCATCATCCTGGATGGATTGTGCTGGGCGCGCTCACCGGTTACGGGTTTGGAACCTTCATGGGTCGGTTCTCGACCATTATTCGACTGCTCACTCCTCATGAACGGATGGCGATGAAAGTGCGGCTCCGGGCGGAGCGAGCTTTCTACGAACAGGGATTGCATAAAACCCGCGAAGGCACGGGGATTCTCATCCTGGTGTCGCTGTTGGAGCGCCGCGCGCAGATTCTGGCCGACCAGGCCATTAATACGCGCGTGCCTCCAGGCACGTGGGATTCCCTCGTGCAGGACCTGGTGCATGGCATTCAAGCCGGTCGCCACACCGAAGCATTCTGTCTCGTGGTGGCGCGATGCGGCGACTTGTTAGCCGCTCATTTTCCGGCGCGCGAAGGTGACAATCCCAATGAGCTGCCGGACGAGCTTATTCGCGGAACATAAATCCCACGGGTCTCATCAAATCGGTTGACATCACACCGTCATTGGTTACAGTAATGCTTCGGGCAAGCGATTGAACAACGAATCCAGAAATTCAGATGCGACCTTATCAAGTGACGATAAGGTCGTTAAGAAATAGTCAAAGGATGTTCACAAGGGCCGTCCATCACACCCACCCACCCCAGGCATTGTCGCACCCACCGACCCCGCGCTTGCCAAGACAGGCGCTTTGCCCGAGGGACGCGCCCCTTCCCGGACAAAGCCGCAGCGAGTGAGGAGGCGGAACTATTTCACCCACCCGTCCCGGACCGACCGAGACCGGTTCTTGGCCCGATGGACGCATTCCTTCACGGTGCGGTACGTTAAGCTTCCAAACGATGCGAGAACGAAGCCACGGAAGGGGCGCGTTCATGGGTAAAGCGCCAGTCTTGGCTGGCGCAGGTGGGCGGGTGGGATAACGTCCGGGGGGAGGGCGGGTGCAATACGACTTTTTCAACAGTCTGCCAAGGAGGAGTCATGTCGAGTGTGACGGAACCATCTTCTACCACCATTGGAACGGCTGCATCGAACAACAATGGCGTGAGCCGCGTCGAGCATGTCTTCGAAATAATCGTCTTTGCGAGCCGGTGGATTCAGGCCCCGCTGTATGGAGGGTTAATTATCGCGGAGTGTCTCTATGCCTATAAATTTTTGACCGAGCTGTGGGACATGGTGCATGAGCTGCGGAGCGGCAGCGAGACGATCTTCATGCTCGGCATCTTGTCGCTCATCGACATCACGATGGTGGCTAATCTCCTCACGATGGTCGTCATCGGCGGCTATGCGACATTTGTGAGTAAACTGGATTTGGAAGGTCATCGCGATAAGCCGGACTGGTTGAGCCATGTGGACCCTGGCACTATCAAGGTCAAGCTGGCGGCGTCGCTGATCGGTATTTCCAGCATTCATCTACTCAAAGCCTTCGTCAATGTCGCGAACGTCTCAACCGAACACATCAAGTGGCAGATCTTTATACACATGACATTCTTAGCGTCAGCTATTCTGTTGGCCTGGACCGACAAGATCATGCAGAGGGACCGGGGCAACAAGCACTGAGACATGGTATGGAGGACCATGCGATCTCTGATGCTGCCCCTAACGATTCGGGTACCTTCATGATGTGCATGGTCTCACCCTCGTGTTCGATCAGCGCCGTAATGTCTGACTACTGAAAGAGCTGGGTCAGTCCCCAGATCAAAAAGAAGCCGTAAGCGATCCCAAAAAACAATGGAAAGCTGATCTCGCGCCGGGCCCACCACTGACGATGTTGACGTGTCGCACGATTGGGCTCAAGGTTGGGTGGATCATTCCCTCGATCTTCAATGGTTTCATGCAGGTCTCGCAACTGATGGAGATCGAGGAACAGCCGAGCCTGAGTCCAATTCGCATTTCTCTCAATACCGCGAAGCCGCCATTCCCATAAGGCAGTCTGCGCAGAATAGCGCCCTAGGACGATGGCCATTTGAAGCGCCATGAGAATGCCGAACGAGCAGAGCATGACGATGAGCAGCCCAAAGATCACGCTACCAGGCGGGCGCACGAGTAAGAAGCCGATGGCCGCCACGAAAATCGAATTCGCAGTCAGGTAGTCCGATAGCAAACTGTTGTAGTCTCGTACCCCGGCAGTCCACAGGTTGATCAGGCTCTTATACGTCTGCGCAGAGTGTGTGTCTCCCTCATCGCTCTTGTTTTGCTCCATGGTATCGCTCGTGAACACTGAGGAGGTCGGCGCACCCCTCGGTCCTCCTCCCCTTCCAGAGAAGGTGACTATGGCCAAGCCTGAGTCAGCTTCCCGGTCTTATCCTGCCAGTGCGGCGCCCAGGCCAGCGTGACGAGCTGCACCGCGATGTTCGACTTATTCGGCTTGATGGTGATGGTTTCCAATGTTTCTGTGAGAGGATCCATCTTTGCGGCTAACGCATCGGCTTCCTTTCTGAACTCGCCTTCGAAATCCTGCAGCTGCCCTTTCAACGCCTCGATCGTTTCCCCGGCTTTGGCGGCATCCTGCGACTCTTTAATCGACCGCCCGACACCGCGCGCCGCTGTCGTGGCCCGCCCGATCGTGTTCGCGCTGATGGTTTTTCGACCGAGAAAGGCTCCCAGCAGCGTGGCCCCCACGGAGATCGCCGTTTGGACGTAGGCCGCTTTCACCTGTTTGGCTTCGCGTTCTTTCACGTGCTCCGCTCGGCGAATGCGTTCTTGCAGCGCGGCGATCTTGGGTGCATAGGTCTTGCGCAATCGTTCCGTTTCCCGGTCTCGTTGCTCCCGCCCTACTTGCTGCAGCCGAACCCGGAAGTCGCGCTCGGATTCGCCTGGGTTCGCAATCTGGTTCAGGCTGGAACTCTTGAGAACCTTCAGTTTCTGAGTGCGGTAGAGCCAGTTCGAGAAATCCTTGCGCCACGTCTCATAGTTCTTCGCCTTATTCGCCGCGGGGGGCAGTTTGCCGAACTCCGCTAAAGACTGGGGAGAGGGATCGAGATCCGCCACGGGGACATCGATTGCCGTCATCTCGTCCCAGTTCACCGCAATCGCTCCGTTCGTGATGGGCGTCAACGCTATCACGTCGTGCGTCGCATCGACACCGGCCTTCGCGTCGGTAAAGCGAACCTGCCCTGTCCCCAGTAGCATGGGTTGATAGAGCAGCGTGCCGGCAGCCGGTTGGGTGCTACGGGCGGGAATGAAGTGTTGCGGGATGTCGGGCGGCAAGACCGGACGAGCGAGGCCAGGGGAGACGCGCGAGGCGCGAGGCGATGGGGCTGAGATTGATTCCGTGGCGGCCTTGGGTTGTTCAGTGCCCCTTGCCTCTCGCCCCTTACCTCTATGTTCCATTAATGTCTTAATCTGTGCGCGTGTCAATGGACCGCGCAGATACGAAAGGCACCATCGCGTCTCAAAGACGACCGGTTCATCTTCGTGGACATTATTCATGAGAAAAATTCGCGTGCCGAGGCCGGCAAGGGTTTGTTCCATGCGCTGACGATCGAATGTCTGCCCTGCGCCGGCCGATGCACCTTCCAGGCCTTCCAGCACACGGGCTTTATCCCGTTCAGTTTGTAATCGGCCGATGAACCATGTGCCCGTATTGGCGAGGCCCTTATAATCGAGGTCCACAGGGTTTTGCGTGGCCAGAACCACTCCAACCCCGAAGGCTCTCGCTTGTTTAAGCAGGGTCAACAGCGGCAGTTTCGAGGGCGGATTCGAAACGGGCGGAAAGTATCCGAAGATTTCATCCATATAGAGGAGGGCCCGCAGGCTGGTCGTGCCGGACTGACTCCGCATCCACCCGACCATTTGGGTGAGCAACAGGGTCACAAAAAACATCCGCTCGGCATCATTCAAATGTGCAATCGAAAAGATCGCAATGCGAGGTTTGCCGCCTGCCGTGTGCAGGATCTGCCCGATATCGAGCGCTTCTCCCTCCAGCCAGGTGGCGAAACCGGGGGCCGCCAGTAAATTGTTCAGCTTCATCGCAAACGCGAAGCGTTCTTTGGATGGAAAGAAGGAGTCGAGATCCAGGACGCCTACCTTGGATACCGGAGGCGTTTGAATCTGCTGAATGAGCATGGCCAAATCTAGATCCTGCGAGTGCTTCCAGACTGTATTCAAGATGGTCGAGAGGAGGATGTGTTCACGGCTCTTGAGGGGATCCGCCTCGAGGCCCAGCAGGCCCAGCAAACTCGTCGCCGTCGTGCCGACGCGTTCCTGGAGCAGTTCGGCATCCTCGAGAATATCTTGGGTGGGCGCGCCGAACGATTTTAGAATCGACACGGGCAGTCCCGCATGGCTGCCTGGTGTGTAAATCGCGAAATCGGCGGAGTCTTTTAGCCGCCTAATGCGCTCACCGTCTTGGCCCCATGACGCCAGCCCTTTCTTCCACATATCCGCCTGCTGCGTCGCGTAATCATCAGGCGAAAGACCCTTCTTGCGGGCGTCGTCTTCGTTGATCCAAGAGACAAAATCCTTCCCACGGAGCTCAGGAAACGTCAGGAGCAGATTGCTGAGGTCCCCCTTGGGATCGATGATAATCGCGGGAATCCCGTCGATGGCCGCTTCTTCCAGCAGGGCCAAGCACAGACCGGTCTTGCCGCTGCCGGTCATGCCGACGCACACCGCATGCGTCACAAGGTCCTTCGAGTCGTAGAGCAGCCAGCCGTCTTTCGGCTTTTTCTTCGCGAGGTCGTACGGCCGGCCTAGATAAAACACTCCTAGCTTCTCGAAATCCTGCATGGCGTCTCCTTCGACTCGCAGAACCTATCGGGATTCGGCGTCGGAGGCATTCTATTGCGATGGATCTGTGACTTCAAGAAGAGTTGGAGGCAATGCTCCGTTTTCGCGTGGGGCAAGGCGAAAATCACCCGCCCAACGTTTGCGGTAGTCTTTTCCTGTGGCTACGGAGGCCGTGTTTCCCACTGCCTTCGACTCTCATGTTAAAGTACGTAGGGTGAGTGATTGCTGAAATGCATTCCATAAGAACGAGGGAGACCGTCGTGAGAACATTTTCTTTCGGTTATAAGATCCTGGGCGGCTGGGGGCGCCTATTTCTGTTGGCGTTGCTGCTTGTGACCGCCACCGCTACGGCAGAAACGCCGGCACCCAGCGTGCATTGGGGCGCCATCTCCTATCCGGATCGCGATCGCACGCTCATGGCCGGAACGACGTTTAATCGATTTACGGAATTCAACGGCAGCGGCGCCCGATTTAACAACATTCATCACTCGGCCGGGTTTAACTTTGTTTCGGTGAGCTGGACCGAGCGATTAAAGACTCTCCCAGGATGGAACACCAACCTCACCCTAGGCGCAGGGCCCACGCGTTCGGACCCCACCTTGTATTTACAAAATAACTTTCTTCATCGGGTGCTGAACATCAATCCTGTTCCCGCCAGTGAAGTTCGAGGCGGCACGGATTTCATGTTCGGTGGGTCAATGACACGGTGGGTCAGAATGTTTGGAGACCGTGAGATTGGGTTTGCCGGCCTCGGCTTTTCATCTGGGTCGCTCTACCATGAGGTCAATGGACAGATCGGCCTCCGGCGGCTGTCGCTGGCGGACATGGTGGAATCGTGGACCGGATGGTCACCTACAGTGCTGGATGTCGTGTCTCGATTCATTCGATTTTCAGCGATGGGGCGCTACAGTCGGCTGTACGGCGGAAACGCATTCCCTGATTCAGTCGTGGCCAACCAATCTTATTTGGCCCAGGGATCAGTCACCATCGCCGACTATGAGGACAACGATGTCGACCCTCCAAGGTGGGAAATCGAATTCGCGGCCACGATCGATTCCGGTCTCTTTGTGACACCGAGCGGGAATGGAATCGAGCGGCGGTTCGGTTCCATTGCGTTGCGTTTTCCGTACGGGGTGCTTGAGTCTTGGAACGACGTGCTGGGTAAAACCGATTCGGGCCCGAGCTATGGACTCCGCGTTATGGTGGATGTGATTCGACTCTATGAGCGTTTCTGCAAGTCAGCCTGATTGTTTGAGAGAGAATGCTCACCCCGCGGGCTTGAGCATGATTTATTTTGAGAATCATCGTCACCCTACAGGTGGCGTGCGGCGTCCGCTGACGAAATGGACAATGAACAGCACAATCGCGATGACGAACAGAATCCAAGAGATCTGCGTGGCGACTCCAGCCACCCCGGACAAGCCAAGGGCTGCGGCAATCAGACCCACGACCAGGAACACCAACGCATAGTGCAGCATCTTCCTCTCCTTTCGTTCTGCTAAGGGGCAGGACGGCCACCAACTTCCTTAGCTTATTCAATGCACTCGGGAACGCTTGACGCAGGCCTCTTACGAGGCCTTTCTCGCGTCCGGATTGTCCTTCTGCAAGGACGGTTTCCAT
>JBDUAJ010000093.1:0-10400 GCA_040004695.1 Nitrospirales bacterium
AAGAGCGCCACGTCTGTGCGCGCCGGCGAGGTCCACGACGCGCCGAATAAGGCGCGTCACGTGTGTGGACGCCCGCGAGATGGTGAGCGGGCCGTGTCTTCGTGAGCTAGCCGGTTCTTGATACCGTGAACCATGGTAGGTCAGTCGAGGAGACCGAACGAGAACAGCCGCACCGGGCGAGAGGATCTGTAGTAGGTGTTCATGAATATTCCGGGCTAGGCGGAAGGCAGCGTGGTGATGAAATGTAGAAGGCGGTGTTGTTCATCAGGCAGCAAGGATTGAAACACGACTCCGAATTCCCATGCCGTTGCCCAACGCACTTCAGCAAGGTCGATGAGGATCACCGGACCGTCATCACCCGGATGGAATTCCAGGTCCAGTGATTCGCCGGCCTTTACCACGGTCCCGCTTGAGATGCAACAGCCATTGATCGAAAGGTTCCGAATTACGCCGACGCCGTCCTGATCTCCAGAAAACGCGACGAGCAATGAGACGGCGAAACGCGGCGCGCTACGTGCGATCACGTAATCGCCTTCGGCGGCCCTACGGTTATAGGCAATGATGTGATGATGCCCTCACGCGAACGTACGAGCGCTCGACACGGGTCGTGCAGGCATACATCAATCATTCAGTCAAAGCAAGTTCAGATGTCCATCCTCCTTTAGCGCCGACGGCCTCCTCCATTCCCGTTGCCGTTGCCTTGACCGTTTCCCAGCAGGGAATTCAACAGTTGGCCTGCGCTGGAAATGGCGGCCGGGACTGTTGCGACGGTCGACGGCGCGACGCTGGGCGCTGGAGAGACGACCGGTGAAGGGCTTGCAGATGGCGAGACTCCCGGAGCGTGAACCGGGCTCACGCTCGCAACGGGCGCTGCTGTCGCTGCGGGAGGTAGTGCACCCTGCACAACACTTGAAGCCAGTGCCGCAGCGCCGGAGATCACCGCCGGTGGCGTAAACAACATGGGGACAGATGGAAGGATGCTGGCCAGCACTTCCTTGGCGGGTTTCTCGGTCGGCACATCTTTGAGCTCAGTGGCCTCCACCACAGTCGTCAGGGATGGAAGACGCGACTGCGACACGAGGCGAGGATGCTGCTTCGGATCCACAATCGCCACCTGACCAGGCTTCACCGTGACCGATGCGCCCTCTACGGTCAGCAAAATGGTGCCTTCCGGCCCAAGATTGAACACTCCGGACGATGCGGGCAGAACGCCAACTCCTGACCCGATCTGAGCCACCCGTTCCCCCACCCAGACAATAAAATACGCGCCCTGGGAGACAATGCGACCCGTGGGGGTCTGCACGGTGATACGGTTGGCTGTCTCCCCCGCCGGGGGACCGACATTCAGCCGAATGATACCTCGCTCACAGTTCAGTAGCGCATGTTGCGATTGTCCATCTGCAAATTGATCCAGCTCAACGCGACTATTTTCTCCTATAGTCACAAGGATATCGTGCGGCAGGAGGACTTTCACACGCGAGGCGAGCTGCGTTTCAATCACGTCGTGCGGGTGGACCTGCCCGCGGAAACTAGCCAACTGCGGCCGTGCATCCCCCACTCGACCGACAAACGCCTGGCCTTGGACCGTTAATACGTGCCCTTGGCGATTCTCGTCTAGAGCGGCCCAGCCAAAGAACGGCGAGACAATCACGGTCATAAATGGAATGGTCATTAAAATCGGCAGGCGACGCATGAGAACCATGGTGTCCTCCTTGGTAAACAGCCTAAGGACAAAAGCATAATGATGTGACGGTCAAATTACTGTAGACAGGAGCGGCCGTGCAGCGTCGGCCCGTGACTTACTGACGATACACTGACCCTCACTAACCATGGAAGCAAAGGCCGGGTATCAGCTACGATTGGAGCCTTGTTGAGCATGTCCGGCAGCAACCCCATCACTGCGGCTACTTTTGAAGAGCATGGCGGAGGTCGCCCAAGGTGTTGTAGTTCTCGGTCGGAACCGCTCCGTATGATGCGGCTTGTTCCCCTGTGCGCGTCCCGAGCATATAGACTTTCAAGCCGGTAAGCGCCAGACGATCGTCGAAAGTCGGTGCCCGCGCGTCGCGTTGCCAAATACCGGCAAACTTCAGCTTGTTGGATTTCTTCTTTTCTTTCGACTTCTCGGCCGCAAATGAGAAGGTAAAGTCAAAGCCGACTTTCCCCGACGCAAGCGGTGTGGCCTGGCCGACCACGCTCCACGGTGGCGAAAAATACCCTTTCGATCCTGTCGTCCCAATGCGTATCGGATCCCTCTTTTCCTGAATGGCCATCTTCTCGTGGCCTTGCACAGAATCCGGCCCGTCCGGATAGGCTCGCCCTAAGATGTACTCCACCAATTGCAGTTGAAGCCCGGCGCGATCCAAGACCTCCAGCTCACCGCCATTAAGCAACTCGCCACCAGACACGGCCACGGCTTTCCCGCCAACGAGCAACAGTGTCAGAGCCGTGACTTCGTTCTTCTCCTTCGCCTCTTGCCGAATCAGGACGTCGCCGCCTTGCCCTATCTCCATCGTGATCAACGTCTGTCCGTCAAATCCACCCGGGCGGAGCTTGACGCGATTACCTTGAATCCATTCGTCTTGCCCCACCTCCCCGGCAAGCGCCGGCATCATGGCCGCAACCTGAATCAGGATTGCCATCACACAAACCTTTCCTAGCTTGCCCAACACGCCGCGTGGAGTCCAAATTCCGCCGTTATTCATAGTCATCTGTCATCCGCCCCTTGCTGTCTTGATAGTGTGGTTGTCCGACTTCACTGCAGCATCTTATGAGGATCGGCATGCGTCAGTCAAAATCGAAGAGCCCTTGTCACAAGGGGAGAACGGAGAGAAGGGGTGCGGGCTGAAAGGAACAGTCCAGCCGATATAGATCGCAGGCTCCTCCGATTGTCGTACAGGCATGTCAGCAGGTTTCTGAGGGAAGATTGAGTCAGGTCTCGCCATCGGGCGGAAAGGTCTGCTCTTTAAGAGGCTGGCGCATGAGCCACTCGTTGTACCCCATCTGCAAATCATGGATCGTATCAATCAGGGTGTTTTCCTGCCGGCCCGTTAAGATTTCTCCAGCCTGAAATAACCCTAAAATGGACTTGGCGGCCCGGTGGAACGCCTCTATCCGGACTTCCTTTTCGCTCATCGTCATCATAATAGCGTCGCCTCTTCAAAATAGTGCGAAACAATGCCCCTGGAGCATGAGAAGTAACATCGCTCCATCCAGTCAGACTAACATATCGCTGAGCGAATCGTTGACATGCCATGGGCGTGCAAACCAGATGGCATAAAATCATAGCAGCTACAACAACCTAGGGACATAATACTGCACGAGGAGGAGACGCATGCACACGACGACGCTGAACAGATATCGGAAGAAGTGTCGACTTCCGACTGTGTGTCCGTACAATTGCGAATACCTGAACCATACTATGACGGGGTACGATCATGAGATGGGAAGCACTCGACTAGTTTTGGGAGGGATTCTCTTTTGTTTGGCAGTGACTGCAGGCTGCGGCGGCTTTTCAGGGATGCAGACCGGGTATGGTTCGTCTCATGGCTGGTACGGACCCGATCCCTTGTGGAGTCCACCGGCCTTCCCGCCCGTATATCGTTATGGATATCCTGCGCCCTTCAGGCCGTCGTTTTACTCCAAGCCCTTTTACTATTCACCTCGCTCTGTCAGGCCGTACCTGCCATACCGATACCGGTACGGCAGGTACGACGGGCGCGGGGCATTTCGGAGATAAACCATCTTGATGGTCTTGCTACTTGCCCTCGCTTGATTTTGGCATGCGTTTCCTTTCTGGCATGGAGGGATTGGTCTCGATGCCGCTGTCAGCAGGTCCCTCCATCATGCGGTTATCTTGCGAACCCCGCAGACGCTGGGCCACATGCGCATCTTCCGAAGAGGCCGCTTCAAGAGAAGACTGTTCCACAGTGAGACTGAGTTGCCCCGGGTCATTCGCCAGCGCTTGATTCGTCACTGGAGACGTATCGCTCGACGCCGGGTACCCTGGATGCTTCGGAAGCATGGCGGGATTGGCGAAAACAAGCGAACCGAGGTATCCGACACCCACGATCACTATGAGCATGGCAGCATACCGTTTCATGATCATCTCCTTGAAAAACAAAT
Source organism: Nitrospirales bacterium (assembly GCA_040004695.1). GTDB lineage: Bacteria > Nitrospirota > Nitrospiria > Nitrospirales > Nitrospiraceae > JAICXS01. The sequence goes on from JBDUAJ010000093.1 coordinate 4,123, forward strand.
CGTCATGGCCTCAGCTCAGACGGATCAGGCGTGAAGAACGATGTCAGCCGAGTCACCTACAGGTAGGGCTCCCGTCGCAAACGCTGGATCGTGTGGTTGCAAGCCAAGAGCAATCCAATAGAGCGCATGCGCGGCAATACCGCTGATACCATGCGCCTGCGACCGCAGCATCGTAAAAAATTCTTCCATCGCAGTAGTGATCATACGCGAATCCGCATGGTCGATGCCCTCTTTCACCACATTGAGTTTCTCGAGGTACGGGCTCCAGTCACCTTCAGGATAGAAGGCTTGGTACATCACCAGAGTCTCGCGCAACTCATCGAGCCAGAGTTGTCCGCCAAGGGCTCGCCCGCTCAGCATGATCCAGAGCGTCACGAACGCCACGATGCCAATCAGCCAGGGCTTATTGTGTGTGAGAGTCATACATGCCTCCTGTTCTGTGGCATACAGACTCACGAGAGGGTGCAATGTAACCCGACTCCTGCAGGAAGCCCATTCCCCGGCTGGATGAATTCATTTCACCTCTTCGGGTGACCGGATGGCTTGTGTATCTCTGGTGCTGTCCAAAGATTTGATGGTTTTTATTGCAGTGATACGTTTCCATCTTGCAACAAGTTCACAGCGGCGTGGGACTATGCCTTACGTGCCGTCAGACAGATTCGATGCCTATTCTGGCCGATGGCCCATTGTCGCGCAGCTTCGCAGCAGTAAGGATATGGTGATACTTAACCCGGCACCTAAGGAGGTTGACCATGGCCAAGGTAGACTCGGACACGCGTCGGTTATTACGAGAGGTCATGACGACGGAGGTCACGACTCTTTTACCGTCTGCCACCGTGCAAGAGGCGGCACAACAGATGAAAACATTGAACGTCGGATCGATTCCCATTTGCGAGCGCAATCAGTTAGTAGGCATGCTCACGGACCGGGACATCGTCGTGCGGGTTATCGCTGAACGACACAATCCTGAGACGCAGCAGATCCAGGACGTCATGACCACACAAGTAGATTATTGCTATGAGGATCAAGACGTGGAAGAGGCAGCGCAGGTGATGCAGGATCGTCAGATCCGCCGCCTACCAATCATCGATCGAGACAATCAATTAGTGGGTATCGTCTCGCTGGGTGATCTGGCTGTGAAAACCAATGAAGTGAAGACGATGGCGCAAGCGTTAGAGCAGATTTCATTACCGGCAGAGCCCCGAAGAACACTGATCTGACCGTGCTACACGTTCAATCTGGACCGCCCGGACATTGGAATCACGCCGGGCCGGTCACCCACCGCTGCTCAAGACCTTTCCCGATCCGGCCGATACAGATACATGTTTGCTCAATTCTTCGACACCCCTGCGAAGCTGGGATACACCTCCATTGCGTTCGGCTCTCTACGGCTGGGGATGCAGATTTGGATCGATCTGCCCTGGTATAAACATCCGTTTCCTAAGAATCGGTTTAAGATTGCGACCCCGAAACAGCTGCAAACCATTCGCAGCCTCAAGTTAGATTGCTTGTTTTACCACCCGGCTTTGTCTGATCCTGAATCGACTATTGCGCTGGATCTCCCGTCATTGCCACGGCTCTCAGGCCTCCACGCTTTAATCGAAGACCCTGAGGTACCCTCACAGCCCGCTGAATCCAAGACACCGGCGACGCCACGTCTTGCGTTACAGCAGGCCAACACGCTGTACGGCCAAACCTTGCGGCGCAGTCGAGAGGCGCTCAAACAAATTGCAGACGGACAAACTGTTGGAGCGGCAGGAGCCAGGGCCATCGTGTCTCAGTTTACCCAGCAACTCGTGCAGTCTGAGGCCTCCCTTGGCATGGCCGACGTGATGCATTTGAGCGGGATGGATCAGGCACAGGCCGTCCATGGCGTGAATACCTGCCTGCTGGCACTCCTCGTCGGACGAGACCTGGAATTGTCGACGAACGACTTAACCCTGCTTGGGCTCGCCGGACTTATGCATGACGTAGGTGAACATCGTCTCCCGTCATCCATTCGATTTAAACGAGAGCCCCTCACGAGAGCGGAATGCAAGCTGTATCAGTATCATTCTATCTACAGTAAGGACCTCATTCTTGGGCTGCCAAGCATTCCCCCGGAAATCGCCGGCATTATAGAGCAGCATCATGAACGTCTTGACGGGACCGGTTATCCGCAAGGGATATCCGCCTCGCAGATTCATCCGCTCGCGCAGATCGTGGCAGTCGTGGATGAATACCAGGATCTCATCAATCCTCCCTTCATGCAGGACCGCTTGTAGCCGAATCAAGCGCTGTCTGAGCTCTATGTGAAGCGAGAGGCATCCCTGTCGATCAAAGTGATCACGGCCCTGGTCAGGGTCCTCAGTGTCTATCCCCCCGGCACGCTGGTAGAACTCTCCGATGGCTCAATCGGAGTGGTTGCGAGCGTCAATTCAGGGGACCGGCTACGCCCCATCGTCCTGGTCTACGAACAGGCCGAACAAGAGCTGGGCACGCGCATCGTGGATTTAGGCAACCAGGCAGACCTCAGCATTCTCCGCATGGTTCAAATGAGTGAACTCGCGCCCGCCTACGTGAATCGTATTACACCGGCAGAGGTCCTCAAATTTATGCTCGTCACTGAAGTGAAGCCGCACGCTTCGAAATCTTAAGTGACGTGCGGCAGCCTTCGAACGGCACATGCTCCAAACCCGTCAAGACATCCATTCTCACGAACAGCCTGACCTGACATGAGCCTGACGAGATCTAGGCCCATGGAAGCTGATTTGTCGAAGGCTCCGGCGGACTATGCATGATATGGAGACTTCCTTAGGAGTACTGCCCTGATCGCGTCGACGCATTACAATGGATCAGGGATCCGGACGAATCGAGATGTCCGCGGTTTTAGGAGGAGGCAGCCGATGACCTGTGTGAACCTTCCTACCTTAAAGGCAATTCATACTCGCTTGACGCACTTAGTCAATATCGCCGAGTCGAATCAGACCTTTGAGAAGCTATTCCCCGGCGGCAAAAAAGAACTCATTATTGCGCACCAAGCAATCGGGCGCTGCATCAGACAGTTTCAAAAGTCGACTTAACGCATGAGCGGCCTCCATCCCCGTCTACCCCCAGACTCGACGTCGGGGATGTATACCATCCGTACGTGCCGTCGGCCATTAGCATCCATTGCTGCTCAGTGGTTCTCCCGCCATCAGGTATACTAACAGGCATTTCTGAGGTGGCCATGAGCGTTGCAAAGCTCCGCCTTCGCCTGGCGGGTACCGGCGATGAAGAACTGCTCCTCAATCGGGAACTTACGATTGGACGAGCCCTGGATAATGATCTCATTTTGAACGATGCCGCCGTGTCGCTGCACCACGCGCGCATCGCGAAAGTGCAGGCCGCCTTCTACATCGAAGACCTGGGGAGCACCAACAGTACCTTTGTGAACGATATGCGCACGGACGAACAGCAACTAATCCAGAGCGATCAGATCCGCATCGGCGATCAAGTCTTAATCTTCGAACACACTGAGGCCGACGCAGCCGCTCTCCTCGCCGAGATGCTGGATGAAACGGTCATGCTTTCGCCACGCCAGACCACCACCCGGAAAGCCACGCTCCTCGTTGTCGAGGGACGCACGGATCGGATCCAGTACGAACTGACGGGACCGAGCGTCGTCGTCGGGAGCGCTGCCCATGCCACCATCAAACTGCGGGGCTGGTTTGCTCCGCGTATGGCGGCGCAACTCATAAGACACCCGGCCGGCTATACGATTCACCCCGGACCTGCGCAGAAAGGATTGCGAGTCAATGGTCACTCCGTCGATACCTCAGTGGTGTTAAAGGACGGCGATATCATAGACGTGGCCGATGTGAAACTCTCTTTTTACATGCAAGCCCTGCCCCCAACCGCCATATAGAACCGCCTGTAAACCGCCGGTCTTGCCGTCGTCATTCTGCCTTATCATCAATAATGCTGGTGATCTTTTTTTGTGTCCGATCTGTCAAACAGTGTTTTATTTGTGACACAGCATGGAGTTTTCTGCCCTTGCCGCTTGGCAGGAGAAACAATTACGGAGACACCTTGTCCTTGAGTATAGTGGGATCGACCTTCCTGGCATGTGCTTTGCCGAGCAATCCTCTCGCGAGGAGGCAGTATGCATCACCACGCCCATCGTTTTATTTCAGCGCACAAGCAATCGGTCTTATAGTCATGCCAGTGGTGTTCACGGCCTGCACTTCGACCGGAGAGGTCGCCGTCAAGGTTGATAGCATCAGCCATCAGGTGGTGCCCATCACAGGGAAACATCTCCTAGCGGACTTGAATGAAGGGGCCGGCAACCTGTTTCGTGAGAATGAAATCGCGACCAAGATATGCACACGCTGGCCACGACACCGACAGAAGCGGACTATCGCTTAGAGTCAGCCGATCGGCATTATGTTCGATGCGCGTGAGGTATGAGATCGCCTTGTCGGGCAAAGAGCCGACCACACCGGCCAGCAGGTTGTTGGAATAGCCCTTGATGGCGGTCAAGGGAGTCCTCAGCTCATGAGAGACCGTTGCCACGAAGATGGACTTGAGCTGATCCAGCTCACGCAATTTTGATTCGCGGCTTCCAATTCCAGAGCTCGCTCTTCGACGCGCTGTTGCATACGCCTGTGCTCGGTTAAATCATGAGTGATCTTCGCAAATCCGCGTACCCGGCCCCTGTCATCCTGCAGCCTGGTGATGATGACGCCCGCCCAAAACCGACTCCCATCCTTCCGTACGCGCCACCCTTCATCCTCAACGCGTCCGGCCGTGGCTGCCACGGACAGCAGCCGCTGAGGTTGGTCCCGCTGATGGTCTTCGTGAGTATAGAACACCGTGATCGGCTGCCCTATGATGTCGTAGCCCGATACACCTTCATGACTTCCGACCCCATCTTCCATGTCATGACGCGTCCTTGTATGTCGACCATGAAGATTGCATAGTCCTTCACCTGCTCCACCAGCAAGCGAAAGCGCTCCTTGCTTTCGTGGAGGTGCAGCTGAGCCGTCTGGCGTTCGGCTGGGAGACAACCTACATCGTTGTCCACAATCAGGAACGTGACTGTGTTCATGGAGACAACATCTGATGCTATGCAACGGGCACGCCGCGCAGCCCACCTATTCTCTCCTCGCAATTACTTCTCCTAATCACAGTCGAATTGAATCTAATACAATCATTCTAAATGTCTTTCATTGCTGTAGGCCGGTCGCGTAACCACAACTCCGAAAGGCGAAATCTGAATGCGGTAGGAGTGTCGTGCAAGGAAATTGTCGGTCATCTGCATCGAGCAGTCTCCTCCAGCCCTACACCCATCACGCATCACGCCGACTGCCAAGGCAATGTATGTCCACGTATGGTTACTTGAGAGACGAAATTTGTTCAGCATTGCTGTCCGACGAGAATGAACGCAAGAGGGAAAACGGAGAATCGCGGCGGGAGTTCATGAGGAACACTCTTCTGACCGGTATCGGGACCGCTGCTATGACGGTTGCGATGGTGGGGACCAGTCATCGCCGCGGCGACTGAATACGCTCTAAAGAGCCGGAACCAGATCGGTGAGGGAACGGGATGATGCTTCGGAACAATTATCTAACGGTGTTGGCACTTGGGTGTCTGGTACTCACCGCCGCCGCCTCGGAGGCCGCAACCCGAGAATATTTCATCGCGGCAGAGGACGTGCCTTGGGACTATGCGCCCGCCGGTAAAGATCTCACACATCATGCCCCTTTACCGTCAGAAGTGGACGGTCATACGAAGTGGCACAAGACGCGGTTCATCGAATATACCGATGCAGAATTTCAAACTCGCAAGGCGCAACCGACATGGTTAGGTATCCTGGGTCCGATCATCCGTGCAGAGGTCGGCGATAGCGTCATTGTGCATTTTAGAAACAAAGGGAATAGTCCCTATAGCATGCATCCGCATGGCCTCCGCTACACGAAGGACGACGAAGGAGCGGATTATCATCCAGGTGGACGCGGCGCACGCGTGAAGCCCGGAGAGAGCTATAGCTACACCTGGATCGCTGACGAGCGGAGCGGGCCGGGCCCCCGAGAGTCCAGCTCGACCGTCTGGTGGTATCACTCACACGTCGATGAGCCGGAAGACGTCAATGCAGGATTGCTTGGTCCAATTGTCGTGACGGCGCAAGGGAAAGCACGGAAGGACGGTTCCCCGAAGGATGTTCAGCGAGAATTCGTCACGCTGTTTATGACATTCGTCGAGTCAGCCGTTGACAAATCCGATGAAAAGAACGCGGTGCTGATGAATACGATCAACGG
>JBDUAJ010000220.1:0-3078 GCA_040004695.1 Nitrospirales bacterium
CCTTTCTTCATCCCGTCAAATCCATAATCAGCCAGGCTCCGCTTCCTGGAGCCTCCGCCAGTCGACGGGCGTTCGAGCCCATTCATCTCCGCCGCATTTCCGTAATAGTAAGGCACGAGAATCAGATGGCCCTTTCGATCGATCCCGATGTCAGCCGGCGTCGAGAGATATTCGGCAATCACCTCAAATTTCATATCAGGTCGGATGCGCCACACTTTGCCGGCTGAGAAGTCCGATACGTACATGCTGCCCCAGTCATCGAAATCTACACCGCTCAGGTTATTGAACCGTGAGGAAAAAAAGGAATTGGACACCAATTCGCTGACGGTGCCGTCCGGTGTAATCTCAAGAATCTTTCCCTTGTTCCAACTGACGGCCACCAGCTTGTCGGTCTTGGCATTCCACGCAAGACCGGCTGGGCCGGCCAAGGCTGAGTTTTTCGTTAAAATGGATACGGCGTGTTGTCTGGCGATCTCGACGCGATAGATCGTATCGGCTTCGGTGTCCGAGAGATACAGCGTACCTTTGCCGTCGTAAGCCACATCGATTAACGCGATGGGTCGCTTGGTCTCGCGTGAGAGACGTTCCTCTAAGGAGACGATCACGGCGGTCCTTCCCGTTTCCTTGTCAAACCCACGCAGCGTATCGACGTCGACGACATAGAGAAGACGGTCGACGATCGCCATGCCTTTCGGTCCGTTTAACGTCGTCCCGTTCTGTCCGCCTTGAATAAAATGCAGATCTGTGATCTTCCCGGCTTTATCGAGTCTAGTAATGAAGCCATTGTTGTCCTTCGCGTCGGCTTCACCGTTGATATTCGAGATGAAATAGAATTCGCCTGATGGATCGGCAAGAAAACTTTGTGGAGTTTGGAGCCCCTCGACCTGCGATGCATCAGCGGGAATGGGAAAGCCCCACCCGTAGAATAATGCCACGCCTAACCACATTGCGTCGAGAACCGCTCGTGTCGCGACGAACTGAAACTGTGTGCGTGTATACATCGGAATCAAGGTGAACGGTGGTTAACGGGATAGCGAAGGAGAGTGGTCACGTCGAATCGTCACGCATCGTACTGGACCCTTTAAGAGACTGTCAAGGAAGGGGCTGGAAGCTTGACGGGATTTCCGACGCCCTGGTATTGTTCAGCGGTCAGATTGTTGAAAACGGCCCCCAACTGCGTTCTCGGCTCGGCAAAGTCCCGGCCGCCTCACCATCTCGGCGGCGCGCACAGACTTGGTGCGACTTATTCGTCGCACCGTGCGCCCTCAACGTAGCGAGGGAAAAGAGCCGGTCTTGGCTGGCTCAGGGCTGGGCGGGTGAAATCAAGGCTACGCCTCGGGTTTTGTCTCGCCTGCGGCCTTATTGCTTGGGAAGGGGCGAGTCAAGGCGAGCCTGGGGCGGGTGGGTGTAATTGACGTTTTGACCAATCTGTTTCGTCGGGCATTTAAGGTCGGGCATTCAAGAAAGAGAGGGGACGGTGGCGGCAAAGATCATCGATGGCAAAGCACTGGCGCAAACGATTCGGGAACGGATTGCAAAAGATGTGGCAGACCTACACGCCCAAACGGGGATTCGTCCTGGTCTGGCAGCCATTCTCGTGGGGGTAGACCCTGCGTCGAAACTGTACGTGAAGAACAAGCAGAAGGCCTGTGATGCGGCCGGTATCTATGTCGATGAACACAAACTCTCCTCGGACACCACACAGGTAGAGCTGTTGGCGTTGATCGAAAAGGTCAATGCCGATCCGAAAGTGCATGGCATCCTCGTCCAATTGCCGCTACCGAAGCAGATCGACAGTAAAGTCATTCTGGATGCCGTCTCTCCCTTGAAAGATGCCGATGGCTTTCACCCCTACAACATGGGACGATTAGTCGAGGGCATGGCCATGTTCACCCCATGCACGCCGAAAGGTGTGATCAAGATGATCGAATCGACCGGCATGGCTATCGAGGGCAAGCGTGCCGTTGTCGTGGGGCGGAGCAATATCGTCGGGAAGCCCGCCGCGCTGTTACTGATGCATCGGAATGCCACCGTGACCGTGTGTCACTCGAAAACGAAAGATTTGCCGGCGGTGTGCCGGGAGGCTGATATTCTGGTGGTCGCGATCGGGAAGGCCAAATTCGTCACAGCAGATATGGTACGTGACGGCTCGGTCGTTATCGACGTCGGGGTGAATCGCCTTGAGGATGGCACTTTCGTCGGCGATGTGGATTTCGGACCGGTCGGCCAGAAGGCCGACTGGATCTCTCCCGTTCCCGGTGGCGTGGGGCCGATGACCATTGCGATGTTGCTGGATAACACACTGGAGTCGGCGAAGCGAACAGCCGGCCGAGTCTAAAGAAGAAGGGCCACATCCATGAGCAGGGGACCACGACGTCTCAAAGAGATTTTGGATCGCGGCGAGTTTGCCGTCACCATCGAATACAATCCGCCCAAGGGCACGAATATTTCTTCGATCGTGGAAAGCGCAAAAAGCCTGGTCGGACGGGTGAGCGGCGTCAATGTGACGGATAACACGGCGGCGGTCATGCGTGCCAGTTCGTTGTCCATCTCGCGCATCCTGTATGAGATGGGGCACGACCCGGTCATGCAGATGACCTGTCGCGACCGCAACCGCCTCGGCATCCAATCCGATTTGCTGGGGGCCCACCTGCTCGGCATTCGAAACATGCTATGCCTGACCGGCGACTATCCCACCGTCGGTGACCACAAGGACGCCAAGCCGGTCTACGATTTAGACTCCGTGCAAATCATGCAAGTCGTACAGGGCTTGAATAATGGCCGCGATCTGGCGGGCAATAAGCTAGATGGCCCGACGGACTATATGATCGGGGCGGCGGTCACCCCGGAGGCCGATCCACTCGGACCGATGCTGGCGAAGTTCGAAACGAAGGTCAAAGCCGGCGCGCAATTTTTTCAGACCCAGGCGATTTATCATCCCGAGCAGTTCGGATCGTTCATGCAGGCCGTTCGCCAGTTCAAGGTGAAAGTGCTGCCCGGAGTTCTCCTGTTGCGCTCAGCCAAAATGGCAGAGTTCATGAATGCGAACATTCCCGGGATTTCCGTTCCCCCCGAGAT
>JBDUAJ010000094.1:0-10345 GCA_040004695.1 Nitrospirales bacterium
CCATTGCGAGCATGGCCGTCGTGCTGGCGGTGGGCGCTAGTCCCATTGGGCATGCCTCTTCGCTGACAGACACATCGAGGGTGACATCGCTATTTTTCGCAAGGCTTGATTGTGTTCTTCCGGTCAAGGCGATGACCGGGATGTTCAGCCGCTTGACGAAAGGCAATAACTTGAGCACCTCGTCCGTCTCGCCACTGTTCGATAAGGCGATGACCGTGTCATGCCGAGCCAGCATGCCCAGATCTCCATGGATGCCTTCCGCGGGATGGAGAAAGAAAGCCGGTGTGCCGGTGCTGGCGAGCGTCGCCGCGATTTTCTGACCAATCAGCCCGGATTTTCCCATTCCCGACACCACGACCTTCCCGCTGCAGACAAACAACAACTCCACGGCCTGCGTGAACCGATCATCCAGCCGGTCGACCAAACTCGCGATCGCGCGGGCTTCAATTTCCAGCACCCGTTTCCCGTGTTCCAGACTCATCGAACCGACTCCCCTCCCTTGCCGGCCACACGACAGATTTGAATCAGCCGCTCCAACAATGGCTTCAACTGATGAAGCGGTACCATGTTAGGGCCGTCGGACAAGGCCGTATCGGGATGAGGATGCACCTCCATAAAAAATCCGTCACACCCTGCTGCTGCTGCGGCACTAGCCAGGGGGGTGATAAATTCCCGTTGGCCGGACGAGCGGGTCCCCCCCCCGCCCGGAAGTTGCACGCTGTGGGTCGCGTCGAAAATGACTGGATAGCCGAAACCGCGCATCACCGGAAGCGCCCGCATATCTACGACGAGATTGTTATAGCCAAAGGAGGACCCACGTTCAGTCAGCAGAATTTTCGATGTCCCGCACTCTTCCAATTTCTTCACCACATTACTCATCTCCCAGGGCGAGAGAAATTGGCCCTTCTTGACGTTGACAATCCGTCCCGTCTTGGCCGCTGCGACAAGCAGATCGGTTTGGCGACAGAGGAAGGCGGGGATTTGCAGAATGTCCGCGACTTCAGCAGCTTGAGTTGCTTCATCGATGCCATGCACGTCTGTCAGAACGGGCACCTTGACCTGCTCTTTAACCTTGCGGAGAATAGCCATTCCCTCATGGAGACCGGGGCCACGAAAGGAATGGATCGAACTCCGGTTCGCTTTATCGTAGGACGACTTGAAGACATAGGGCATACCGACTGCACGGGCAATCTCAGCAATCTGATGCGCCGTTTCAAGGACAAGCTGCTCACTCTCGATCACGCATGGACCGGCAATCAGCATATGCGGATGCGATCCACCGACTTTAAATGTGCCTAAGTCGACTTCATGCTGCATAAGTACGGTCTCTCTTGATGATGCTCAAAAAAATCAGCCAACAAGGCCGCAGGCTCGGCAAACGCCGGAGGCGTACCCTCTGGGGTACGTTGAGGACGTTTGTTGAGCCGAGAACGCAGTTGGGGATCTTTTTCAGCATCATCCCTATCTTCCGCACTTTCTCTTGAGCGCCGCCCCCACAAACCCACTGAACAATGGGTGCGGACGATGCGGACGAGAGGTAAATTCGGGATGAAATTGCGTCGCAACAAACCAGGGATGATCCCGAAGTTCGACGATCTCCACCAAGCGTCCGTCCGGCGACAGACCACTTAAGACGAGCCCTTGGCTCGTCAACACGTCGCGGTACGCATTGTTGAATTCATATCGGTGGCGATGGCGTTCTCTCACTTCCGCCACGCCATATGCTTTATGTGAGAGGCTGCCCTCTGCGATTCGGCACATATAGGAACCGAGCCGCATCGTTCCACCTTTATCACTCACGGAGCGCTGATCCGCCATGAGATCGATGACGGGATGCGGGGTCTTCGCATCGAACTCCGAACTATTGGCCTCCTTTAGCCCGGAGGCGTTCCGAGCAAATTCAATGACCGCGCATTGCATGCCGAGGCACAGTCCAAGAAATGGAATGTCGTGCTCCCGCGCAAAGCGAATCGTCTCGATCTTTCCTTCAATCCCGCGTACCCCAAACCCGCCGGGAATGAGAATGCCGTCCGCCTCGCGGAGCACCCGTTCGGTTCCCTGTCGCTCAATCTCTTCGGACTCAAGCCAGTGAATGTTGACGCGCGTTTCATGATCGATGCCGCCATGCACCAGTGCTTCGGCGAGGCTCTTATAAGATTCTTTCAATCCGATGTATTTACCAACCAAGGCCACCGAAATTTCATGTTTGGGATGCTTGATTTTTTGGACCATGGCATCCCATTCACGCAGGTTCGGTGGACCCGTATCCAAATGCAAAAGACGGACGATCAACTCATCCAGGCCTTCCTTTCGAAAGACGATCGGCACTTCATACACCGTTTCGACATCCTTCGCGGTGATGACCGCGCCTTTTTCGACATTACAAAACAACGCAATTTTTTCCTTCAAGTCCGGCGGTAGATAGCGATCCGTGCGGCACAAGAGGATGTTCGGCTGGATACCGATCTCCCGCAGCTTATTGACTGAATGCTGCGTCGGCTTGGTTTTCAGCTCCCCCGCCGCGCCGATGTACGGCACAAGTGTCAAATGGACATACAGTACGTTCTCACGTCCGACGTCGTACGGAATCTGTCGTATTGCTTCAAGAAACGGCAAACTTTCGATGTCGCCCACCGTCCCGCCGATTTCCACAATGGCCACATCGGTGCCCTTGGCGACATTTAGAATGGATTGCTTAATCTCGTCTGTGATGTGGGGCACTACTTGAACCGTCCCACCGAGGTAGTCGCCACGGCGCTCCTTCTGAATCACGGAATTGTAGATCCTGCCTGTGGTGTAATTATTCTCCTTCGTGAGCGTGAGCGAGGTGTACCGTTCGTAGTGTCCCAGGTCGAGGTCCGTCTCTGCGCCGTCATCGGTCACGTAGACTTCCCCGTGCTGGTACGGATTCATGGTCCCTGGATCGACATTGATATACGGGTCGAGCTTGAGAAATGTAATCTTCAGCCCCCGGCTCTCGATCAAATTGCCGATGGAGGCCGAAGCCAGTCCTTTTCCGAGTGAGGAGACCACGCCGCCGGTCACAAAAATAAATTTGCTCATGACACAACCTTCTCTTGAGGTTGAGATTTCGCGCTCGCCTGTAATGTCGCCACTGCGTGAGTCACATCCTCGGGCGTATCGATACGCAATGAGGGGTGGCTCGTTTCCCACACCTTGATGGAGATCCCCTGTTCCAGCGCCCGCAACTGCTCGAGTTTTTCTGTCTCTTCAAGCTGCCCGGTTGGAAGTGCGCTAAATCGCATCAACGTCTCGCGCGTATAGATGTAGATGCCGAGGTGAATGTAGTACAGACCGGAAGAAATGTCACCTGGTGGTCCGTCACGGTTATGCGGAATCGGTGCGCGAGAAAAATACAGGGCTTTGCCATTCGCATCAGTCACAACTTTGACGACCCCTGGATTACGCACTTCATCCGCCGTTGTGAGGCGTCGTTTGAGGGTGCCCATTCCTGCTCCGCTATCAAGAAATGGTACAACGAGATCGGTGATCAACCCGGGGTGCATCAGAATTTCATCACCTTGAAGGTTCAGAAAGATTTCGCCGGGGATCTGCGCCGCGACGGCGGCAACCCGATCGGTGCCGGTTCGAAAGGCCCCTTCGATGAAGAGTGCAGACCCGCCAAACTCTTGCACCGTCTTGAGGATTCTCGCGTCGTCCGTGGCCACCAGTATATGATCGAGCCCCGGGACAGTCTTTACGCGTTCATAGACGTGCTGGATTAACGGTTTGCCGGCTAGGTCAACCAGTGGCTTTCCAGGAAAGCGCGAGGAAGCAAAGCGAGCAGGGATCACGACCGTGACGGATCGGCCCTCTGAATGTGTCTTGCCCGGACTGCTCAAACCGGCCTCCAGCATGGCTCGGAAGCGTCATATGACCACACGAACATAAGCATAAAGGCCAAGGAAGCAAATGAATCCGAGCCCTGCAGAATTATGTCGGCGGTCCGGTCAGGCATGCATGACGGCTTCGGTCAATTGGGGCCCGCTTATCGTGGCCGTTCCCACCATGCCGACAACGATGCCGGCGGCGTGGTTGGCCAGCACGGCGCCATCTCGCATGGATGCGCCGGTGGCTAACGCCAAGGCGAGCGTCGCAATGACGGTGTCGCCCGCGCCGGTAACATCATAGACTTGCCGCGCCATAGTCGGGATATGAAAGCTGGTTCCATCGGTCTCAAAGAGGCTCATGCCTCTTTCGCCTCGCGTAATGAGAATGGAGTGACACCCCAATCGTTGTCGAATAGTCTCGCCGGCTTGGCTGATCGACAGGTCATCATCACCGTGTATGCCGGCGGCTTGTGTGGCTTCCAAATGATTCGGCGTCACCACTGTCACACCCTTATAATACGAAAAGTGTTCCACCTTCGGGTCGACGACCAACGGAATACGCCGGAGCGTTGTCAGACGAACGAGTTCCGTCATCAACGGCGCCGTCACGACGCCTTTGGCATAATCCGACACGACCACGCACGAGACTTCACGCAGCCGGGACTCAACGTAGCGAACGATGCGCCGCTGCAGTCCAGCCTTCATCTCTGTTCGGCGCTCCACATCGAATCGCACCATTTGTTGATTATGCGCAATCACCCGAGTCTTGCGTGTGGTGGGACGATCGGGATCGATGATGACGCCTCCCCGACCGCCACGGCGTGTCCCTAGTTGTTGCAAAAGGCGGCGCCCACCTTCATCCGAACCTACAATTCCGCATAAGTCAGCTTTCCCGCCCAGGGCCAGAATATTATTGTAGACATTGGCCGCTCCGCCGAGCTTGAGTGACTCCGACTCAACATGAACCACAGGAACAGGGGCCTCCGGAGAAATGCGGCTCACCTTTCCCCAAATATAATGATCCAGAATGAGATCACCTACAACCAGCACCCCAGCCTGAGGAAACCGCTGAATATGCCCGGCCAGTTTTGACTTGTGAGATTTAAATTTTGAGTTCAAGAAATTATCCGCCCATCCAATTGACGCAGGATGTTCAAAATGACCGTCCAGCAAGGCCGCAGTGAAGAAAGCACGGGAAGCGTACGCATCTCACCCGCCCAGCCCGGAGCCGGCCGAGACCGGCTCTTTTTCCCATGGTGGGGTACGTTGAGGATGCTGACGAACCGAGAACGCAGCTGGCGGTCATTTTCAACATCCTGCTACTGAATGGCCTGGCCGATCCGTTCCCATCGCACCCACTGCGTCCAATCTCCATGGCCGCTCCACGACCAATAGATACGAAAGGCCTTGCCCCGAATTTTTTCAGCGCGCACATAACCCCAGAAGCGGCTATCCAGGCTTTGATCGCGATTGTCGCCCATCACGAAATAGGAATGTTCAGGAACCGTCACCGGGCCAAAGTTATCCCGGGGGTTGATCGTGCCATGGATTATGCCGGGATCTACACGCTGCGTGAAGGCTTTATCGTCCAGCACCTTGCCATTGACCGACACGACCTTATTTCGAATCTCAATCACGTCGCCCGGCAGGCCGACGATCCGTTTGATAAAGTCCTTCTCCTCATCTTCCGGGAACCGGAACACAATCACATCGCCCCGTTCAGGGTCGCCAAAGGAAATCAACGCGTGCGAGGTATAACAGGTCACGGGCGGAAAACTGAGTCGGAATTTGCAGTCTCCCGGCCACTGGATTCCATAGGACAGCTTGCTCACCAGGATATGGTCGCCAATCTGCAGCGTCGGAATCATAGAGCCAGAGGGGATCTTAAAAGCCTGGACCATGAACACCCGAATCGCAAAGGCCAACAACATCGCCAGCACGATGGCCTCGGCATATTCCCGAACCAACGACTTTCTACGAGGAGGGGATGTGTCTGCTACGGAGACACGCACGGTATCCGCTGACGCGGGGCTGACGTCTTCAAGACCTGGTCGTTGCTGATCCATCATTCCCCCGTCACTTTGAGCAAGGCAAGAAACGCTTCTTGAGGCACTTCGACACGTCCCACCTGCTTCATGCGTTTTTTACCCTCTTTCTGCTTGTCCCATAGCTTGCGCTTTCGACTGATGTCGCCCCCATAACACTTGGCCGTCACATTTTTCTTAAGCGCGCCCACCGTCTCTCTGGCAATCACCTTATTGCCGATCGCCGCTTGAATGGCGATTTCGAACATTTGCTTGGGAATAAACTCTTTCATTTTTTCGGCAAGCTGACGACCGCGTGTGATGGACTTGTCTCGATGGGTGATCAGCGAAAGCGCATCGACCGTTTCCCCATTGAGCATGATGTCGAGCTTGATGAGATCGGAATCCCGATACCCGATCAACTCATAATCCAAGGACGCATACCCTTGTGTCTTGGACTTCAGCTTGTCATAAAAGTCCAGGATGACCTCGTTGAGCGGCAGTTCGTACGTGAGCATGACGCGGGTGGGGTCAAGATAGTGCAGCCCGAGCTGAGTCCCGCGCCGGTCCTGGCAGAGCTGAAGAATGCTGCCGACATAGCGCTCAGGCGTAATGATGGTCGCTTTGATAAACGGCTCCTCGAAGCGCTCAATTTCCGTGGGCGTAGGCAGTTTCGCGGGATTGTCGATTGAAAGCATGTCCCCTTTCGTCGTGTGCACCCGGTACACCACGGTTGGGGCGGTGGTAATGAGCGTGAGCTCATATTCCCGCTCGAGACGCTCCTGAATGATTTCCATGTGCAAGAGACCCAGAAAGCCACAGCGGAATCCGAACCCCAGCGCTAACGACGTCTCGGGCTCGTACACGAATGAAGAATCGTTCAGTCGCAATTTCTGCAGCGCATCCCGCAGGTCTTCATACTTGGCCGTATCGGTGGAATACAGGCCGCAGAACACGAGCGGCTTCACCTCTTTATAGCCGGGGAACGGTGAGTCAGTCTGCTGCACGGCATCGGTCAGCGTGTCTCCGATTTTCACGTCCGCCACCTCACGCATATTGGCGCAGACATAGCCGACCTCGCCGGTATTCAACACGTCCGTTTTGGTTCGCTTCGGCGTGAACTGCCCTACCTCGGTGATCTCAAACATCTTACTATTCGACATGACACGGATCTTCATGCCCGGCCGGATCACGCCGTCCACCACGCGCGTCAGCACGATCACGCCCTGATAATTGTCAAACCAGGAATCAAAGACGAGGGCTTTCAGAGGCTTGCCAGTATGACCGGACGGCGCAGGCACGCGCTGGATGACCGCCTCCAATACCTCTCGCACGCCTTTACCTTCCTTGGCGCTGACGAGTAACGTGTCGGACACATCCAATCCCAACACGTCATGGATTTGACGCTTGACGCCTTCGATATCGGCACTCGGAAGATCGATTTTATTGATGACGGGGATAACCAGCAGATTGTTGGCCATGGCCAAATAGACATTGGCGATGGTTTGGGCCTCCACGCCCTGCGTCGCATCGACGAGCAGCAGCGCACCCTCGCAGGCCGCCAAGCTTCGCGAGACTTCATAGGTGAAGTCGACATGCCCTGGAGTATCGATGAGGTGAAGCGCATACGTCTCACCATCATCGGCCTTATACCGGATGGCGACCGCATGGGCCTTAATCGTGATCCCCCGCTCACGCTCCAGATCCATTGCGTCCAAAATCTGTTCTCGGGACTCCCGGGCTGTGACGGCTCCCGTGAGATCGAGGATGCGGTCAGCGAGGGTGGATTTCCCGTGATCGATGTGGGCGATAATAGAGAAATTACGGACGTGGCTCTGCAAATCGTGGCTCATGTGAAAAATCGATTCATTATATGGAGTGGCTTGGACGAAGTCAAAGAATTCTCCCGCGCAGGCTGCTGAAATAGCCTGCAAATTGTTTTTCGTAAACTGGTATAATTCCGCGCTGCTATTTTTCTCCGCTGTTTTATGAAGAAACTTACGAAACTTCGTGGCACCCGGCAACTCGCCCAATGGGACCATGACTATCTGTGGCATCCCTTCACGCAAATGAAGGAGTGGGAACAGGAAGACCCGATCATTATCGAGCGTGGCAAGGGGTGCTACCTGATTGACACCGAAGGCCGACGCTATCTGGACGGCACCTCCTCAATCTGGGTCAATCTGCATGGACATCGGCATTCAACGCTTGACCAAGCCCTGCGACAGCAGATTGAGAAGGTCGCGCACAGCACGCTCCTGGGTCTGTCCAATCCACCGGCGATTAAATTGGCGCGTGCACTCGTTCGGATCGCGCCGAAGGGCCTCACGAGGGTCTTTTATTCCGATGATGGTTCGACGGCCGTGGAAGTCGCCCTCAAGATGGCCGTGCAATACTGGCAACAACGGAAGCCTCGATTAGGTTCAAAGCGGATGTTCGTCAACCTCAAGCTTGCCTATCATGGCGATACGGCCGGGGCCATGAGCGTCGGCAACATCCAGCTCTTTCATGAGCGCTTTCATCCGCTCTTGTTTCCGACGTTGAAGGTCGACGCTCCATATTGCTATCGCTGTCCGCTCAAACTGACCTACCCCTCGTGCCGACTCGCCTGCATCGAACCAATCGAACGCTTGTTGAAAACACGACACAAAGACATTGCCGGGTTCATCATCGAACCGCTCGTCCAAGCCGCCGCCGGCATGATCACCGCACCACCCGGCTATCTGACCCGCATCCGGGAGTTGTGCACCAAATACAACGTGCTGCTCATCGCCGATGAAGTCGCGACAGGTTTCGGTCGAACCGGAAAAATGTTTGCGTGCCAGCATGAGGGGGTCACGCCGGATCTCATGGCCATCAGCAAAGGCCTCACCGGCGGCTACATGCCCCTGGCCGCGACATTGGCAACGGAAGAAATTTATCAGGCATTTTTAGGCGAGTATCGAGAGTGGAAGACGTTCTTCCATGGTCACAGCTATACAGGGAATCCGCTCAGCTGTGCGGTGGCATTGGCCAATCTCGAAGTGTTCCGCCAGGAGCACACGCTGAAGCACTTACAACCGAAGATCAACGCGTTGAGTCGATTGCTCACGCCACTGACCGATCATCCGCATGTTGGAGAGATTCGTCAATGCGGCTTCATGGTGGGTATCGAGCTCGTCAACGATAAGGCCAAGCGTGAGCCGTACCCGCTCAAAGAACGGGCAGGCCATCGCGTCGCGATGGATGCCAGAAAGCGCGGCCTGTTACTGAGGCCTATCGGCAACGTCATCGTCCTGATACCCCCTCTCATGACGACGATTGCAAATTTAACCCTCATGGTTGACATGCTTCGACATGCTGCCGACATCATGGTCATGTACAAACCACGCTTGGGCCGCTGAAGTCTGCCATTTCAAAGCGAGGAGCCGGAAGCGGCGGGACCATTGTCTATGACGGCGATGGTTTAATCACAGGTCCGCTTAACAGTGCTTCTTCTAAGGAGCTGGTGTATTTGGTCAAGAGCTTTTTACATTTGACCAAGCACCGTATTATATGAATGACGTCCAAGGCACTCCGACATTGGGGCCTCCTTCATTTTCATCGGGAAATTTGCCAGGGACTGACCTTCTCTCTGATGCGACCGTAAGTTTTATTCAAGAGGTTTATTCGGATAAACTCTATCGACGATTGAAAGACTACCTACCACTGTTCTCCCATGACTATGAATAGGCCTGTATCTAAGATGTGTAGGGGGAGTTATCGAACATTCATGCCACTTGTTCTGTTGCTCAATGGACTGAGCTGTACCCATCAATCACAAAGTGCAATAACTGAGATCCGTAAAGAATCATCCAGCGTTGTAATAGGTTGGCATCACACTACGGGGCTGCAGGTTCAAGATCCAGGATGTCAATCTGGATACTGGAAAGGGTTCTCGGCTGCCGAATGTTCAACTTCTAAAGCATCCAAATATGGAAACAGTTTAGTTTTGGAGTTTGAGGTGCCAGACCCTGTCCGTTTGTCGCATCAAAGTTTTATTGAATATCTCACCCCTCAGATAGACACCGGTGATTTTAGAAAGTTACAAAGAGAAATTGAAGGTATTCAGACGAAAGAAATTCCAGGCTCCCTACTCATCAGTCTCGCAGTTACTGAATGGAAATTCTGGATTGCCGATAAGCCCACAAAGGTATTGACTGATACGCCAATGCAATTTTGGTTCGCGGTCCGGGGAAGCCTCACGCGCATACAGAGCAATCAAAGTTTGTGGACCGACGTATGCTTCTACCGGTCGAATGAGCGAGACGAAGGACCTTATAAGTTCGATGGCCTCCTTCGGAATGGTGGTGCAATGATGAAGCAAATCATTGCACGAGCTGCACACAGTTGTGGAAAGGATCTAGCTGAAAAATTATTAGGGGCTACATAGGTAGACGATGATCCTTTGAAAAGGCATACAAGGTCCTTAGAATCAAGAAAAGTTTATGG
>JBDUAJ010000095.1:0-10325 GCA_040004695.1 Nitrospirales bacterium
GGGGTTCGTATTCGGCCAGTGGTTTTCCTTCCAAGCTGGCCAGCAGGTTGGCGTGGATGTAGGCGGCCTGGCGCACACCGAACACGCCCAGCTTGGGCAAATCCAAGCCTTCCATGGCGGCGCAATCACCGCCCGCGAACACTCGTGCGTCGGCGATCGAATGCACCTTGCCGTTGATACGCAGACCTTCCTTGGAATGGGTCGGCAGGCCCGTTTCATGCACGAGCGGATTTGCTTCGAGTCCGATCGCCAGGACGACGACATCGGCGTGGATGTGGCTACCGTCTTCAGCGATCAATGACTTCCCCTCGCGACGGACGATACGGGTGTGAGTGCGGATTGCCAGGCCGCGTCGTGTCAGTTTTCGCTGCAGCACCCGTGCAGCGCCGGCCGGGGCCTGCTTGATCAGCCGATCGCTCTGGGTGGCCAGGGTCACTCGCATATCGATGTCATGACGCGTGGCCAGTGCAGTCAGATTGGCCGCCACCTCGGAACCCGTGAGCCCGCCGCCGACCACCGCCACACGCGGCGTCTTGCCCGCACGAAACCGTGCTTCCAAATGCTCGCGCAGCTTCCACAGATTACTTATTGGTTTGACCGACCAGACGCTCGGATCGTGCGCCGCGCCGGGGATGGCGTCCACATTCACCCGACTGCCGACATTGATCGACAAATAGTCGTAGGCCAGATAACAGCCGCTGGCCAGGCGTAGCCGCCGCGCGCCGGTCTCCACGGTCTCGACCCGGTCCTGGATGAACTCGGCACCATGGGCTTCCATCAACGCCCGCGGGTCCACCTGATCCTCGGCGGGCTCGTACATGCCCCCCAGCATTCCGGTGGCCAAACCCGAGTACCAGAACTCGTCCGAATCGACCAACACCACGCGCGCCCCGCGCTCGACGAGCGTTTCGGCATGAGCGGCGATATACAGATGGGCGTGGCCGGCCCCGACCAGAATCACCGTGTACGGTTGGCTCACGACCGAACCCCGCCGTCTTCATAGGGCGTTCGATTTGTTTCAACCGTGGCCACTTTGCTCAGGCGACAGAGGTGCCGTTCGGCTTGGCTGAACTCCTCGGTGAGAAACGTTTGGAGCAAGTCCCAAGCCACTGCAGGTCCTGCCGTCCTTCCGCCCACGCAGAGAACGTTCGTGTGATCGTCTTCGACGCCCTGGCGGGCCGAGAAGTGATCGTGGATCAGCGCAGCTCGTATGCCGGTCACTTTGTTGGCACAGACGGACGTTCCCACGCCACTGCCGGTCCGGCGGTCCCTGCACCGATAACCACGAGGTTGTAGCGCCCGTTGGGTGGGGGGGCACCCAATCCGTCGGATGAGCGTTGCGCTGGAGCTGGCGGTTGTAGTCATCCAGCGGCAACAGAGCCGGGATATCGGAGATCTGCGTGGATGGCGTTTCATGTTCGGTGGGCATCAGTGTCCTTTCAGTCATTCATTCACGGAGTTTCTCGCCTTCGCTCTTTTGTGGGCGAAGCGTCGCATCCTGGTTCAGTCCCAGGTCCTGCTGCACGGCAGGTGATGAACCCTCGGGGGCGTGTCCTGTGCGCATTTGGACGCTGCGCCACTGGAGTTTTGCTTCCTCCCAGAGCTTGCCTGGCGGTTCATATCCATAAGCACGGTATTTTCCGGGAGGCACCTTGCCTTTTGTGGCCACGAACGCAGCAAAGCGGTCGGTCCATGCGTCAATGTCTTGGAACACATGGCCTTCGTTGGCCATGTGTTCAGATTGGTTATCGCTGTATTTCTTGTTCCTCCCGAATTCGGTGTATGTCCATAACCGGTCGGGAACTTCAATACCTCCGTAGCGGCATTGCCACACCACCGGGGCATAAGCTTGGCGCATCTCCTTGAAAGGCTCTTGAGCGGGGTTGAAATACTCGGGATGCCGAAGGATGACCGGGCGCCCAGCCTGATCTAGTTCATCCCCACCGCCGTCCCCGTAACAGAAAAATCCGGCCGTGCGACCTTCGAGATGGTTCTGGCTGAGCTCTTCCCAACGTTCCGCATGTTCGAGCTTCATCGCCAGTTCAGGATTCTTATGCTCCATCAATTCTTCCCGCGGGTTGCCGCCGTTCATGCAGACCAAACGGTCGAACATCAGCTTGATGTTGCTGGTCGGACCATACCAGTTCACCGGGCCGATGATCGCCCACGCATCCGCAAGGTCCAGTCGAGCATATAGATCCAGGTCCCACATCAGGTCCGGCTCCTTTTTGCTGCTTTTCTCGTAGCAGTTGCAGGGCCAGACGCACAGTGCCATGGAAGTTGAGACGCACGCGTTACACGACTGAATGCGCGCTCGGCCGTACACGTTGCCTAAGTCTTCGTAGTCGATCTCCCACTCCTGGGGCAGCCTCGCTGCAACCCGCAACATCAGCGCCCTCGCTTTCGAATCAACGCCAGGGCAGTTGTATTGCCGGCGATTTGACCCGGCGATGATCAAAACCCGAAAAGGCCTGGCCTTCAGTGAGAGAGAGCCGTTCGCATCGTTTGGTTTCATAGTTTTCTGCTCCAATCTTCAACTCCTGCAATTACGCGACGGTTCGTAATTGAGGGAATCTGGTTGTCGAACCGTATCGGACCACGTACGTCGGACTCAAAGGACTCTTGCCGATCACTAGGTGAAAGCCCAAGCCCGATCAAGACGCCTCGCAGCAGTTCCCACACATCGTTCACATTCGGGCAATCGGCGTCATAAATCAGTTCGACCTTGAGGTAAGGATATCATCGCTGCTTCTCCTTCTCATGGAGCGACCAGTCGTAGTCGAGATAGTCGATTGTCGGCTTGCGCCCGTGCCGCTCGGCACATCGGGGAAGAAGGTGCCCAGGTTCAGTGATTGGCAGACGCGCCGGACGGCACGCACGCGTCCGTTCTTGATCCCATCGACCTTCACCGTGAAGTCCTCTTCGGTGAACAGCGGACTCCACGTCGTCAACAACAAGGAGAACGTCGGGTGGAGACGAATCTTCATCCATCTAGGAAGTTCTCTCCAGTACCGCCCGCCTCCGGGCATGATCCGTATGCCGGTAAAGAATTGCGCTTGCGGAAAGTGCTCCATCGTGTCGAACGGGGGTTCGGGCCTGAGTGCTTTGGCAGAACCTTACAGTGTCGGCCATACGCTCAAGATGCATACTTCACCAAAAAACTAAGGCGGCCCCAGACCGAACGTCGATCGATATCCTGTTGCACGAACCGAGGATGGCTGACGAGAGGAAGTGATGGCTCTGGCTTGATCGAAGTGGACAGGGAACGGGTGAGCGTCCGCATCATGTCAAATCTTCGTCCGATGGTCAAACGCCGTCCCCAGCACGGCTGTCCCTTGAGCGCCCGACCTTAGTGACACGAGGTTTTGGCGCGGATCAACACGGCCACCGGCAGCAGAGCCACCGAGGCCAGTTTTAGTAAGTGTGAGTAGGATAGGTCCCTGCGCTTGTGGTCCTAAGGAGTGTGCGCCTTGACGGATAAAAGTATGCCGAGCAAGCCGCGCTCATCATCGATCTGTGGCGAAGCTTGGTTGTTCATCTAAATAGGGTTGTGGGGATATTGGCAGCGACTCTTAGGGCTTAACCCGGCACCATCTCCTCACCTCGTAGTTCTGAAGTGGGGCGATTTGATGTAGCGTGGCATGCGGCGAGGCGGGGCGATCGCTGGGCGGCTCTGCAGCCGATTCGCCAGGGCATCCCGGGCGGGCCTTCGGCGACTTCGCGAAAGAGATCGCCCGCATCGTTCTAACGGATGCAATCGGCTTTTGTATCGACCTACACGATTTCTTGTGACGTGAATCGCTCGTCATGAGCGTGGAGTGCGCTCCGCAGAACAGAACGATTGTGCGTAGTGCAACCAGGGCTCAATGGCACTGTTAACGTATGTTGACGAGGCAGTCCGCCATCAAGGCAAGCGAGCATCATTAAAAATGTAAATCAATTCGATTTGTTAGTAAGAAGTAAAGGCGGCGCACCAGTTACTGAATTGTATTGATGTATCCGGAAAAGTTGACACTTCATTTCTTGTAAGAAGTCGTCGCTTATTTGTCTTTCATTTTCAAGCGAGTGATAAGAGGCATCCTCCATGCATATCTCTTCTCTAGTTCATAAAACCAGGAGGAATCACAATGCAACGTACGGTAACAAAATTGGCTGCTTTTGCAGGAACGCTCATGTTGAGTGCACTGCCTGCTTTTGCCGATCCTGTCACCATCAATCAACCGGTGGGCTCTCCGCTGACCGCCAGCTTTATCGACTTTAGTTATGTGGCACTCGTCAATCAGACGGCGATCGCCGGCACGGGCACGTTCAATGAGCAGGGAGCCGGCTTCTTCGGCTCATATCGGGGTCCCACGTTGGCCGATGTGGTACCCGGTTCCGGCTTAAATAATACCTATAAACTCTATGCGGTCTATACCGGCGATGGAACCGTGGCACCGACTACGGGGATCCCAGGGGGCACCACCGCCACGTTCACGAACTTCAATCTGCGGTTGTTCCTGGATCCTGGCATGAACACCACCATCACGACATCTCCGGTGGGCACGCCTGGTGGCACGGTGTCCATTAGTGGAACGACATCGGATGATGTGCTTGTCGGTCAGTCCACTGGTTTAATTTCTGGACAAGCGCATGCCTTTCCCGGATTAGCCAACGGTGATTTCAATGTGCAGGTGAATTTCAATGCCGTCGGTGGTTTCTTGAGTAGTCCCCTTGCCATCCAGTTCGCTGACTTCAACGGTGTGAATACCAGTCTCCAAGGGTTCAGCGCTGGAAACTTTACATCCGGTCGTATCGACGGCTCCGGGAACGTCAGCTTCTCAGCGGTTCCTGAACCGACGACCCTTCTTCTAATCGGTTCCGGGTTGGCTGCACTGGGTTGGATTCGCCGCAAACAGACTATATAAGATAGTCAGTGATTCGTCTTCTCCTTCAGGGTGTCCTGCAAGGGGAGGACGAATTACTCTCGCCTTTGATCGTATCCATCTGGGATACGATCGCTTGACCTGCTGTCGACGTGCCGATTCCCACGCCGCCGTGTTCCCTTGCACTTCCGAGCGTCAAGGCTCAACCGGTTTGAATCCCCATTGGGACCGCATGCCTTGCTAGGCCTAGCCCGCTCGCCTCTATCTGAAAAGGCAAGCGGGTATAACCTGGAATTGCTTCGACTGTGTTGTGATCGCAACCATGTGGAGCGCGCGCTTCATGAATTGACGCCTGAAGGTTGGTTATGTAATAAGTGAGGAAAAGCCGCAGTAATGACGTGCTGAGGGAGTGATCG
This sequence comes from Nitrospirales bacterium, assembly GCA_040004695.1. Taxonomy (GTDB): domain Bacteria; phylum Nitrospirota; class Nitrospiria; order Nitrospirales; family Nitrospiraceae; genus JAICXS01. Next base: position 5,282 of record JBDUAJ010000095.1, read on the forward strand.
ATGCAGGGACGTGAGTTTCGTGACGGAGCGCAAGACGGGCTCGAGGCGCTGGAGCCATTCGACCCGGAAAAGGTGAAGTCATTTTCAGATCTCTTAGTCGCCATGAAAAAGACGGCGTTCGGCGGTCGTCGATTGGGGGAGGCGTTTGAAGTCCTGGCGGCCATGATCGAGGATCGCGAGTGTTTCGTGGTGCTGACATTGTCCGGCGCCATGACGATTGCCAAGATGGGCAAAATCATCAGTACCATGATCGATCATGGGATGATCCAGGCCATCGTGTCGACGGGAGCCCTGATCGCACATGGTTTGAGTGAGTCCGTCGGTAAAACGCATTATCGATACGATCCCGCCATGAGCGATGAGGAGCTGTTCCACAAGGGATACAATCGCGTCTACGATACGTTGGAGATGGAATCGAATCTGAACTATGTCGAACATGTCATGGCCAGTACGCTGAAGCGTCTTGATGCTGACCAAGCCCTGTCGTCTGAATTGCTTACCCGCGAATTGGGGCGCACCCTCGTTGAAGAACATCATGGGACAGGAATTTTGAAAAGTGCGTATCTCAAAGGAGTGCCCGTCTATATCCCGGCCTTTACCGACTCGGAAATGGGATTGGATGTCGCGACGTGGTCGATGGGGCAACAGATCGACAAGGTGAGAAGTAAAGTGCCGACCCCGGATAATGACCTCGCTGCGTTGAGACAACTTCATCAGACATTCCCTCGCTTCAATCCCTATCATGATTTGAACAGCTATACCGATCGAGTGTTGGAGGCCAAGCGCTTAGGCATTTTTACTATCGGCGGCGGCGTTCCCAGGAATTGGGCGCAGCAGGCCGCGCCGTATGTGGAGATCGGGAACGTTCGCATGGGACTCAATGTCACGCCCCCGCGGTTTCACTATGGTGTCCGCATTTGCCCGGAGCCGGATTATTGGGGTGGGCTCAGCGGGTGCACCTATACTGAAGGCATTTCCTGGGGGAAGTTTGTCCCTCCAGCGGAGGGCGGACGTTTTGCGGAAGTGCTCAGCGACGCGACCGTCGTCTGGCCGCTCTTAATGATGGGCCTCCTGGAACGGCTTCAGGCCAAGAAGGGGTCTTCGTAGGAGCCGCGTTATCCGATCATTTGCCGAGAGAATTTGACGATGATACCGGCGCCGCGGCCTCGTCACCGACCCTACAGTCTAGCGCGTGAGGTCTTGGAGCGTGAGGTAATGGTCGAGGCGTTTCGAAGCGGCGGGCCTGGGGGACAGCACCGAAATGTGACGGATAGCGCGGTGCGGTTACGGCATGTCCCTTCAGGGGTGCGGGTCACCGCCGCGGACTCTCGTTCACAGACCAGAAATAAAGACATTGCATTCGCACGTTTGATCGAACGACTGCGCGAACTGAACCGTGTTCGCAAACCGCGCGTACCGACCAGAGCGACGAAATCTTCCGTCGAACGACGGATCCATGAGAAAAAGCAGCAACAAAAAGTGAAGCGGCGACGGGGATCGGTCGATGAAGATCAGTAAGTGCTCCATTATGATGCGAGACAACGGTCGGACATGGCCCGGCGGCGCTCTTCGTGTGTTGCTGTGGAGCGTGCTCCTCCTTTCCCCGGTGTATGCCGATGCGAAGGAGGCGGACAGTCGATCGACGGCGGATGTCCGGCTCCGCGGCAATCCGGGCGCCCCCATCACGCTCATCGAGTATTCCGATTTTACCTGCGGGTATTGTCAAAAGTTTTTCCGGGAGACCTGGCCACGTCTTCACGCCAAATATGTGGAGACCGGCAAGGTCCGGTTCCTCTATCGAGACTTTCCGCGGGCCTCCCAGGGGCCTGGAATTAATGCGGCGAGTGCGGCTCGATGTGCGGGCGATCAGGGCAAATATTGGCCGATGCACGACCGGCTCTACGGCGGACGGCTTGACCTGTCCGAGTTTCAACGTCATGCTACAGCTCTTGGACTAAATCTGCCCGCCTTCACGAAATGCTTTGATGAAGGTCGGTACACCGACGCCATCTTTAAAGATAAGGAAGAGGGCACGTCTTTAGGATTTCGTGGAACGCCGGGATTTGTGCTGATGCTGACACGACGCTCGTCGCATGAGTCGCCGTTACTGATCCCCGGGGCGTTTCCATTCGATGTGTTTGAAGAAGAAATCGATCGTCTGCTGAAGCTGGAAGGTCAGCCTCATTAGATCGAAACGAAAAGAAGGGAACCATGTCACAAGAACAAACATTTTGGTCGGTCGAGTGCGGAGACGAGGACCCTCAGTTTTTAGTCTGCATGTCGTGCTTAAACGAAGTCTTTCGGCGCAAGGTCCCCATGCCGGATTGCCCGGCCTGTCACGGGGTATCAACGTATGAGGCGTTTACGCTGGAGTCGGTTCGCGATTGGGGCACAGAAGAACTGATCGCCAAAGCCGAGGCCGCCTCCAAATACGAAGAGCCGCCGGTCGCGCCCAGTCTTGCCGAACAAGAGCCGTAGCCCACGTTTTCTATGGCACCCGCCGGACCCTTGTTCATTGCTCATGAGTGGAAACGGACGGTCACGACCGTGCCTGTACTCAATCCCTTCACCGGGGAGCGAGTCGCGGACGTCTGCCAGGCGGATCAAGCCGAAGCCGAGGCGGCGACCGCTGCGGCGGCATCGGCATTCCACGCGATGCGCCGGCTCTCCTCGCATGCCCGGTCACATGCGCTCGCAACGCTCGCGTCACAGCTAACCACCCGCCAGGACGAGTTCGCCAAAACGATCACGGCGGAATCCGGCAAGCCCATCACTGATGCCAGGCGCGAGGTGAATCGCGCCATTCAGACATGTGTGATCGCCGCTGAAGAAGCGAAGCGTATTCCAGGCGAGGTTCTCCCGCTGGATTGGACCCCAGGCATGGAGTCCTATCTCGGTCTGACGCGTCGTGTTCCCATTGGACCCATCCTCGGCATTACCCCGTTTAATTTTCCGCTGAACCTCGTCGTCCATAAGCTCGCGCCTGCGCTCGCAGCCGGCAATTCGATCGTTATCAAGCCGGCGCCTCAGACTCCGCTGACGGCGCTGCTGCTCGGTGAATTGATCCTCCAGACCGATCTTCCAGCCGGGGCGGTCAGCATTGTGCCCTGCGCGAATACCGTGGCCGGACAGATGGTGACAGATTCGCGTTTTAAACTTCTGAGTTTTACCGGGAGCGCGGCCGTCGGATGGATGCTGAAGGCGACATGCGGAAAGAAAAAGGTAGTGCTGGAACTGGGCGGCAATGCCGGTGTGATCGTGGAACCGGACGCGGATCTCGATCTCGCGGCGCAGCGGTGTGTGGCGGGAGGCTATACCTATTCAGGCCAGACATGCATTTCCGTGCAACGCGTTTATGTTCACGCCGACGTCTACGAGACGTTTCTTCAAAAGCTCATTACCAACGTACGTACGCTGAAATCGGGCGATCCGTCGGATGACGGCACGGTTGTGGGTCCCGTCATCGATCAGGGGGCAGCACGCCGAATTGAAGAGTGGATGCGTGAAGCGGTCGCTCAGGGCGCACGGGTCAACGTGGGTGGTGCGCGCTCGGGGGCGCTCCTTGAGCCGACCGTGCTCACCGATGTCACGCCATCCATGAAAGTATCCTGTCAGGAACTCTTCGGGCCGTTGTTGACCGTGACTCCCTATACCAGTTTTGATGACGCGCTGGCCGCTCTGAACGATTCCGAGTATGGCCTACAGGCCGGCGTGTTCACGCAGGATGTGAACAAGATCTTTCGGGCGTATCGGGAGCTGGAGGTCGGTGCGGTGCTGGCCAATGAGATCCCCACGTTCCGCGCCGATCATATGCCCTATGGGGGCGTCAAAGAGTCAGGATTAGGGCGTGAAGGCGTGCGGTACGCGATTGAGGACATGACCGAGCTCAAATTGTTGGTGCTCAATCTGAAGGACATTCCGTCTTTCTAGCCTCTTTGTGCCATGACCTTGCTCTGGGCCCAGATCATTCATGAACTCCTACTACAGCGGCCGTTCCTCTCGCCCGGCGGGCTTTTGGCAGGATGATGAAAAAGGCCGCCGGCTTCGTTCTCGTCTCGCCAACATCCTCAATGTACCCCGCCGGGAAGGAGCGCATCTTGGTGCGCTTGGGGTGGGCGGGTGTAATTTTTGACCTTTTTGATCATCCTGCGAGATCTCGTTCGGTCTCCTCGACGGACCGGGGATCACCGTATCAAGAACAGGCCGGCTCACGAAGACACGGCACGCTCACCAGTCGCGGGCGCGTCCACACGTGCGGTTATTCATCGCGCCGTGCGCCCTGCGAGAAGCCCACGGGAAGGGCCGCGTCCACTGGGTCAAGCGCCTGTCTTGGCAGGCGCAGGGTTGGCGGGTGAGAGAATGCCCGGGGTGGGCGGGTGAAACGGGAAGGGGCGCATCTTGCGCCTGGGGTGGGCCGGGTGAAATGGAGGCTCGGTCTCAGCCGCTTCGCGACCGCTTTCATGAATGATCCTGGCCAGGTCAAAAAAACCTGTGATCATATTGCGGAATCGGCGCTAACTTGATACAACAGCGGCCCTATGTAGAAGAGGCGACGGCCGACGGGTAGGACAAACCACCAGGCACCTCGCACCACACAGCGGACTGAATGGCGTTCACGCGCAGAAGCGGCCTAAGGGAGGCAAGATGGTTCCAACGCATATGTTTCTCACCCGAGGAGTCGGGGTTCATAAGGAGAAGTTGGCGTCGTTCGAGCAGGCGCTACGAAGTGCTGGGATCGCCTACTGTAATCTGGTGAGTGTGTCCTCCATTTTCCCTCCGTCGTGTAAAATTCTGCCGAAAAAAATGGGTGAAAAGTTACTGAATCCAGGGGAAATTACCTTCTGTGTGATGGCCCGCTCGGAAACCAATGAACGCAATCGCTTGATTTCTGCGTCCGTTGGCCTCGCCATTCCGACTGACCGCCGAACGTACGGCTATCTCTCAGAGCATCATGCCTATGGCGAGACCGATGAAGAAGCCGGAGAATACACGGAGGACCTGGCGGCCCAGATGCTGGCCACCACGCTGGGGGTCGAGTTCGATC